>NZ_JBFEGM010000004.1:0-277302 GCF_047228845.1 Sporosarcina pasadenensis | reverse complement strand
CAATCGCCGGTACAATACCGACAACTGGCTGCTTAATAAGGTGTTTTTTACTTGTCTCAAAAAAGATAGTCAGTGCCGGTGACGTTGAGGCGGGTCTTTCACTTTATTCAAACACCGCTGCTTGAAAAGATTCCGAGTTTCTCAATTCTACGAACAGCCTCTGCTATACGCTCTTCGCTTGCTAGAAGACCGACCCTTACATAACCTTCCCCGTGCGTGCCAAAACCATGACCTGGAGCGACGACGACTCCGGCCTGATGCAGGAGTATATCAGCAAACGATTCGCTCGTATATCCTTGTGGAACGGGCAGCCAGGCGAAGAAAGATGCTTTCGGTGCTTCCACATCCCAACCGATTCGTTTACATTCGGCGATCAGGACATTTCTGCGTCCTTCATACAATGCCGTCAGATCGCGGACGCAATCCTGATTTTCCGTCAAAGCAGCAATGGCGGCATGTTGGACTGCCGGGAAAAGACTGATGAATAAGTGGTGTTGGAGCTCATTGATTGCCTCAATCATCTGACGGTTTCCGACGGCAAAAGCGACCCTCCAGCCAGCCATATTGTATGTCTTCGATAACGTGTACATTTCAATCCCGAGCTCTTTTGCACCGTCCGCTTGCAGGAAGCTTACTGGTTTCTCGCCGTCGAAACCGATTCCGCCGTATGCCATATCATGTAAAATGAAAATATTATTCTCCTTGGCGAATGATACCGCTTTTTCAAAGAAGGGGACGGTCGCTACTGCGCTTGTCGGGTTGTTCGGGTAATTCAAATACATGATTTTCGCTCTCTGTTTCACGTCTTCGGACAATGCATCGAAATCGGGCATAAAGTCATTTTCCTTCAGAAGCGGCATCGTTTCATAAGCGATATTCGCTAAGCTGACCCCCGATAAATAATCCGGATATCCGGGGTCGGGAAGTAAGAGCAGATCACCTTCGTCCATCATTGCTAAAGGCACTTCGACTAGCCCGATTTTGGAGCCTCCTAAAATTGCGACTTCTGTTTCCGGATCGACATCGACGCCATATTCCCGCTTATAAAATCTCGAGATGGCTTTCCTGAACTCAGGAATACCGTTGAATGGCGAGTACCCATGTGTTTCCGGTCGCTCCGCAGCTTGCTGCAAAGCTTTTATAATATGATCAGGCGTAGGTTGATCAGGGTTGCCTCTACCCAAATTGATAATATCCAATCCGGCTGCTTTAGCTGCTTCCACTTTTTTGACTAACGATGAAAAGAAATGGGGTGGCATGTTTTGTACGCGATTTGAAATCAGCATGTAAAAACCTCGTTTTCATATTTTTTTGATTCGTCAGACTACGATGTACTTTCATTCTACTATATGCGTCAAAGGAAACTCAACATGATTTTTATGCGAAAGGAAAAAGCCGCCTCCCGCTTTAAAACGGGGGCAGCTTCAATGATTCCGATTATTTTCCATGATGAAAGTTAAAAGGGAAACCCAATGGTCGACTTCTCGTTGCAAGGAATGATGATCGGTCGATTCCTTCTTCAGTCGCTTATCGAGATTCGAATAGAAGCGGATGATGCGGACCGGCTTTGTCTCATCATCAATGATGATTTTCATTTCAATTGTGGCAATTCTACGGTGGATCGCCTTCTTTACAATTGGCATCTTTTTGTTAATGATCTGTGTGACGGATTGTCCGAGTGCTTCAATCCTTTCGATTGTTCCTTCGGCATCATTCACGACTGTCTTCTGTCGTGTGCCGTTTTCGTATACTTCCACTGCCAATAACGCGGAATAAGGATAGTCTGAAAGTATGTATGGCATTTTATGAAATGCTTTTTTTATCGGTTTACCGTCAATCAGGGTAGGCTCCCAAAAATGGATTCTGCGATTTTTTTCATCAATAGCAATCTTTGAAAGTAAATCATCTGCTATGAATGCTTGTGATTCGACATAATTCCTCGCATCGGGTTGCAATGTACTCAAATATTCCTTCTGTCTAGCTTTCAACTTTTCTTCCGTCCGTGTGGAGAGGGTTAAAAAGAGTGCTGCGAACCCGAAAAACAGTGCGAAAAATAAAAAGCCGGGAAGGAAGGCTTCGCGCTTGATGAAGTAAAACATTGCAGCTATCCCGATGATAGGCGCTAGACATCCTAACCGTACATACCAATTGGATTGTGTGGAAGACAAGTAAACCCCTCATTTCAAAAAAAATAATAGAAACTATTACAGCGAATATATTTGTATTTATCATATCGAATGGTAAAGCGAATAACAATATTCAAATAAAAAGCTGCCCCTTCCGAAGATAGGACAGCTTTTCCAAAATCAGTTCACTTGTGCAGCTTCAATCTCTTCTGTCAATTCTACTAGTTGATCGATCAACTCGCCGATATACGCAATCGTATCGAGTAAAGGTTGCTCCGTAGTAATATCGACTCCAGCCATTTTGGAAAGCTCGGCAGGGGACTTCGTTCCGCCTGCTTGCA
This sequence comes from Sporosarcina pasadenensis, assembly GCF_047228845.1. Taxonomy (NCBI): domain Bacteria; kingdom Bacillati; phylum Bacillota; class Bacilli; order Caryophanales; family Caryophanaceae; genus Sporosarcina; species Sporosarcina pasadenensis. Next base: position 274,835 of record NZ_JBFEGM010000004.1, on the reverse strand, counting down.
ACACTTTCAACCAATCCTCAACAGCAGGTTGTCCTTCCTCCAAAATGCGTTTCGAAACTTGTGTGGAAATCGTCAAGCCAGCGCTATAAGTGTATGGATATAAGCCCATGTAGTAATGCGGCTGGCGCATCCATGTCAATTCTGCACCTTCATTGATCTTCACATCGTCTCCCCAGAATTCTTCTAGGACGCCGCGTTTCAGGCTGTTCAGCACGTTCGCATTCACACTGCCGCCTGCATCAATGCGCTCGTACACTTTGCGTTGATAAGCCGCTTCCAATAAGTGTGTGACGAAGTTATGGTAGTACGTTCGCGCCACGATGGAAGAAATAACCCAACGTTTGAATTTAGGATCGTTTGAATTGGAAAGCAAGTGGTTCGCCATTAACATTTCATTCATCGTCGAAGGTGCCTCGATGAAGTACATGGAAGGTCGTGAATTGAAAATGTTCTGATGCTGATGGGCATTGTAGAAATGGCCCGCGTGACCTAGCTCATGTGCTAATACGAAGACATCTTCCATGCTGCCTGTCCAGGAAATTAAAATATAAGGGTGAACGCCATAAGGGCTCGAACAGAAAGCTCCTGTCGATTTACCTGCGTTCTGGGCAAAATCAGTCCAACGTTCTTTATAGGAACGGTCGATCATATTCATATAATCGTCACCCATAATGGAAAGCGCGTCTTCAATATACTTCTTGGATTCTTCAATTGTAATTTTAGGTTCGTAGTTCGGATCCAAAGAGATCTTCAAATCAGAGAATGTCATCTCGTCGAGTCCGTGTACCTTTTGAAGAAGCTTCGCGTATTTACGCATATGCGGTGCAAGATGTTTCATGATCAAATCGATTTGACGATCGTACATGGAACGGTCTACTTCTTGGTTGAAGAGGAGGTATTCGAATACATCTTTATATCCTCTTAAGTCGGAAGTCGTTTTCTCTTTTTGCAAATGCATATCGTATGTTTTTGCTGTCGTATGTTGATACTCTCTTAATTTTGCATGGAAGGCATCATATGCGGCTCTTCTCTTTTTCGTATCCGTTTCAGACTCCCATCCGCCTTCGAACGTCGTATAGCTTAATGGAAAGTTTTCTCCGTCCACTTCAAAATCATCGAAATTCATGTCGACTAATTTTGTCGTGTTGTATAAACCGTATGGCGCGTTCAGTACAGAGGAAAATGCGGCTAACGTCTTTTCCACTTCCGGATGAAGCTTATATGGCTTTTGACGAATCAATTCTTGTAAATAATTTTTATACTCCTCGGACTGGTTCATTGCCTTTTCCAATAACTCGCTCGATAACTCGGAAATTTCACTTGTGAAGAAGGAAAGCTGGCTTCCGAGTTTGGATGCGATCGATCCGTATTTGCTCGAACGCATTTGCGCTTCGTCATTCGTTTGATCCACGCTATGCGCGAGGCTTGTATACGTTCCAATCGGCACCATTTTGCCCATGATAGAAGCGTACCCGTCCAAAGCTTCAATAACTGTTTTTTCATCGTTGATATTGCCTTTAAAACGCTCTTCGAAGGAAGCAACTTCACTTTCGAGTTGCTTAATAGCTTCATTATAATCCTTTTCAGTTTTGAATAGATCTTCCAAATTCCATGTTTCTTCAACGTTCACTTCTGAACGTTTCGGTAAGCTTTTCACCATTCTCTTCTCTCCCTTATCAATCATAATTATTACGGATGTCGAACTAATGATAGTATATAGCAAACTTATAGAAAAGTAAAAATGAATAGGTTTTTCTGCAAACTATCTTTTTCTTCACTTTCTTGACAGACGTTCAATCTCATCTGCGACAACAAATGCCAGGTCTTCATTGCCGAAAAGCTGAAGGACGTCGAGCATCGTTTCATTGTCGATATGAAGTTCATCAATTCCTTCGTCGCTTTCGATAACTTCCTGTAATGCTGCGTTTTCCATTTGGTATGGATATGCCTTTTTATAGAGTGCTATAGGATCCAATTCGTTGTTAGAGCACCATTGCACAAACAGGCGGATCATGAGTGTTTCATCTTCCTTATATTTTTGGATGATTTGTTCATCGATATTTCTGAATTCCATTGTCCATCCCTCCGATCATAAGCTATGATTCTAAGTATATACGAATAGGGGGAATTCAATAATGAATCGTGTTGATGTTGTTTATTCTGCCATCCTGAAAAAGGGAAAAGTGCTTATGGTGAAGAATAAGAAATATGATAATTGGACATTGCCTGGCGGAGGCGTCGAAAAAGGGGAGACGCTAGAACAAGCGGCAGTACGTGAAGTATGGGAGGAAACCGGCCTAACAGTAAGAATAGGGAGTTTGCTGACAGTAAATGAAGCGTTCAGGCAACGTGAAAATAATCATGTTCTGTTTTTCACGTTTTTAGCGGAAGTATTGGAAGGGGAAGTGGCCATCCAAGACAAGGGCGGTATTTTAGAAGCAGAATGGAAAGATCTTTCATTCGCAAATGAAGCAATGCCATATTATGAAGGCGGTTTTGAGAAACTGCTCGAAACTTCAATACCATATAGTTTTCAAGGAATCCAAGTTTGATTAGAAACGAAGGAAAATATCCGAGGGCAAAAGTGGTGGGCATTCTACAATCCAACCAACAAATATTAATTGAAGAGTTTGTAGGCCGGCATTCAAAAGGGAGAGGGCCCTATTATCGGCCTATTGGGGGTTCAATTGAATACGGGGAAAAATCTACTGAGGCTCTTATCAGAGAATTCAAAGAAGAATTAAAGGTAACAGTCGCAATTGAAGAGTTTTTAGGATGCATTGAAAACATCTTTTTCATCAATGATCGTATAGGACATGAAATTATTCTAATATATAACGTCTCATTTGTGGATAAGGAAAACTATACCCGAGAGATGTTTACTATTCAGGAGAGCGAGCAAGTGTCATTTGCAAAATGGATTGACATAACCGATTTTGTAACAGGTGAAAAAGTGTTATTTCCTGATGGTTTAGCCGATAAGCTTGAAAGGGGAAATTTATGAATCAACAGCAAATGAGTGAAAGAAATAAGGTAGGTTGGAATCAAAACGCCTACCAGGCATGGGTATCACGACATGGTCAACCTATAGATTATGCAAAACAATTAATGGCGGACCCGTTGAAAAAAGTCAGCTTTTACTTGGATGAAGTCGGAGAAGTGAGAGGAAAGAGAGTTCTTAATTTACTCGGCTCAAAAGGAAATAAAGCAGTCTGTTTTGCACTTCTTGGAGCTGATGTCACAGTAGTGGATCTATCCTCTGAAAATAAACGATATGCTATGGAATTGGCAGATGTCGCAGGTGTTTCACTTACTTATATCGTCAAAGATGTGCTCGAGCTGCAGGATGAAGAACTTCCGCCATTTGACATTGTCATTCTTGAAATGGGCGTACTTCATTATTTCGTAGATTTACATCCTTTATTTCAAAAAGTATCCAAACTGATGAACAAGACAGGGATATTTATTATAAGAGATTATCATCCTATAATTTCAAAGGCACTTCGCATATTAGATGGGGAAGCAGTACTAGATGGTGACTATTTTAAAGAGGGATATTTGGAAGTTGACGTTGCCTATTCAGCGCTTTTGCCAACACAGGTTCAACAAAAATTAGAAAAGAATATAATTAGGCAATGGACGCTATCCGAAGTGGTCAATGCCCTAATTAAGTCCGATTTGAAGTTGAGAAAAATGAAAGAGGATAAAGGAGTTCACTGGGCATTTCCTGCAGGTTCACCGGAAGGTATTGCTGAGAGGCTTCCAGGAACATTTACGATTTGTGCATCATTATGAAATGCAGAGTTATTTGTATTATCCGTGTTGAGTTAAATTTTAGCATATATGAGCAACCGTTAAGTGGACTGAATTATGAACTGGTATAAACTTATTTGTTGATTGAAGCGGAAGGCGGCGACTCCTGCGGGAAAGCGAGACAGGGGAGACCCCGCAGGGAGCAACGCGACTGAGGAGGCTTACCGCTCGCCCGCGGATAGCGTCCGTCTGAAGCGGAAATCAACGGAGGATTATATTATTTATTCAATTCATAATAGAAGACTTTCCGGTAAGTTAATTGAGAAAAAGGGGAATGAATTGTGGGGTATATTGAGGAACTGAGAGAAGTGGTCGGGAACCGGCCATTATTGCTGACAGGCGCAGGAGTAGGGGTGTTCAATGATAAGGGGGAAATCCTCCTGCAAAGGAAGATCGATGGACGTTGGGGAATTCCAGGAGGGTTCATGGAACTCGGGGAATCAGCCGAAGAAACCGGTCGTAGGGAAGTGCTTGAGGAGACGGGCATACAGGTCGGGAAGATGGAACTCGTAACTGTTGTGTCAGGCGCACAAACACACACCGTTTTGAACAATGGCCACGAATATTACTCAGTGACAATCGTTTTTGCAACGGATGACATTCGTGGCGGTGAACTGAAAGCTGACGGCATCGAAACATCAGAAGTGGGATTCTTCAATTTGCAACAGCTGCCGGAAAACTTGAGCCCATTCATAAAGTCGATGATTCATCAATATGCAGCGAAGCAGAAATGAGCTAATAATTTCAAATGCTCGCAGCAGTTGTGTAGACTTCAGGATTTATTGCTGACGAAAAATCGGACAATCCAGTCGACATCGAGCGGGCCGTCAACTATTTCATAATAGAGCAGCGAGTTTTGGATAATTAAATTTTCCGCAATGATGATCGTTACGTCATTCCCGTTCGCGTCTTTCAAACTGATGGTGAATTCATCAATGGTATCGTCCAGGTCAATCTCTTCAGGCTTTAGTTTCTTTACATGGTAGTTCTGAAGGAATTGGAGCAATTCATCCACTTTATGTTCATCATTGACGCTCCAAGTTTCTGCTGGAGTTGCGTGCATCGTAGGTTTTGAAAAAGTGAGCGAATCAAAATCAGCATCCACTGTCTCGAAAAATTCACTGAAGCTTTTTTCATTAAAGTCATTGATGGTCTCAATCATTGCATACATCCCTCCGATAATGAGCGAGATGAGCAGGAAGGCGCGCGTTTTCATGTTCAATTCCTCCAGTCTTCGTTTGTATAGTATACGCAGTGTTTTCTTATGTGGAATAGTACTCATGCTATGATTCAGGAGGACGATTCATTAACAATGGAGCGGGATTATTGAAATACTTTTTGGCTCATCGGGAAAGACTTTCGAAAGAGATCATTGAAGATTAATGTTATAATAGTATTCAAACAATAAAGAATATACGGAGGGTGAGTAATGGTGAAAGTTGAACATGCAATCCAAGACTTCTATGCAGATGATTTTGCTTGGTGTTTCGGATGTGGGCGGCTTAATGAGGAAGGGTATCATTTCCGTACAGGTTGGGACGGAGAGAAAACGGTTACATATTATGAACCTTTGGAAAATCATATGGCGATCCCTGGATTTGTCTACGGCGGATTGATCGCATCATTCGTTGATTGCCATGGAACGGGGTCGTGCGCGCTCGCATTGTATCGGAAAAATGGACATGAACCCGGAGACGAAGCTGAAGTTCCTCGTTTCGTTACGGCGTCGTTAAACGTAAACTATTTGAAGCCGACTCCGCAAGGAAAATTATTGAGGGCAGTCGGTATCGTTGAAGAAATCCATCCAAAGAAATGGAAAGTGAATGTGGAAGTATATGCTGATGACGTCCTTTGTGCAACAGGAGAAGTTGTTGGAGTTGTCATGCCGGCGACATTTAAAGGAAACTAAACCGGACTGACGAAACTTTTCTGCTGTTATTCCGTAATGTAAAAGAAAGGAAGGGTGAGTTGGGAATATGCTATATGTGATGGGGATTGTCGCAATCGTCATGTGTGTACCGATAACGGCCATCTTGACGGATTATAAGCGAAAGACGATGAAATTCAAGGCGGATATGGTACGGGAAGAGATTGAATTGGAAAGGCTGAAACAACAGAATTTCATCATCGAAACCGAAAAGATGAAGCTTGAGTTGGAGCAAATGAAGCTCGAATACACGTCGGGCAAAAATGAACTACTTAAAATCGATGAAAGAGTGGGATGAACATGTCCGATAATTCGATGCCTCCACATAATGATCTGATCGGTGATATGTTAAAAAAACGTGACGACGACGGCGGTATGAAGAATTTGAAGGGCTTTGGAAAGCCATTGCCTAAAGAGTATTTTTCAGGCGACACGTTCCAGCATTTTCAGCGGATTGCGAAAGACGCAGGCTATAAACCGCATTGGTTGAGATTGCAACACGAAATTAGCAGTATGATTCATGAAATTGTAAACTTTACAGCAACCGGAAAACAGGAAGATCTGCAAAAGCATGTGGATGAAGTGAATGTGAAAATTGCCGAACATAATCGACATTGCCCCCCGCCGATGTTGAAAGGCCGTATTTCACTGGACACCCTTGAAAAGGCAAAGGAAATTTGGGGTTAGTATGTAGGGGTCTTGCAAACAGCGGGGTAAAATGGTTGATGATATGTACCATTTTCCTGTTGACAGGATGCAGTCCGTCAGTGCAAGAGCCGGGACAAGAGCCCCCTTCATTCAGTGAACGATCGCAAGTGACGGAGTCGCCTGAAATCGATTTTTCCCGAGTGGATGAATTGATGGAAAACATGACATTGGAAGAGAAGGTAGGACAATTGCTTATCGTCGGGATGGAAGGAAAGACATACGGTGATCAATTGGACCATCTTATCCGTCTTTATCATGTAGGGGGCATCATTTTACTGGGGAAAAATGTTTCATATCCTGCGGGAATCGTGAAATTATTGAATGAAAGTAAAAAGGCGAATTCCAGTTATAAGATACCACTCTTCGTCTCGGTCGATGAAGAAGGTGGACGTGTATCCCGTTTGCCATCCAGCATGAAAAAATTGCCTACGGCGGAATATCTCGGCCGTACAGGTGATGAAAGACTTGTTTATGAAACCGGTGTTTATCTCGCGGAGCTGTTGCACGCCTTCGGCTACAACATGAACTATGCACCTGTATTGGATGTCCATAGCAATCCAAAAAATCCTGTCATCGGGGACCGATCATTTTCTTCAAACCCTGAGGAAGTCGCTAATTTAAGCATGGCTATGATGAAAGGTATGACGGATAATGGCATCATATCGGTGGTCAAACATTTCCCGGGGCACGGGGATACACATGTGGATTCCCATTTGTCATTGCCTGTCATTGAGAAGACGTTAGAGGAGCTTTACAGAACCGAGCTGATCCCTTTTCAGAGGGCAATTGACGAGCATGCCGATATGATTATGGTGGCACATATTATGTTCCCGAAACTTGATGATGAATATCCTTCATCTTTATCAAAAAAGATTATTACAGGCTTGCTTCGTAAGGAACTGCATTACGAAGGTGTCGTCATCACGGATGATTTGACAATGGGTGCAATCGTCAATGAGTTTACGGTGCCAGAAGCTGCCGTGCAGTCCTTCATCGCGGGCAGTGATCTGCTCTTGATCGCCGGTGATTATGAAGCACAGGTTGATACATTTAATGCATTGATGAATGCGGTACAGGCAGGGACCATTTCCGAAAATAGGATTGACGAAAGTGTCAGGCGGATTTTAGAGCTGAAAGAGCGATATCAACTGAAAGATGATCCGGTCGAAGAAATCGATTTAGATGCTATTGAAAACAAATTCAATGAATTAATGGGTTGAAACATGAAACTTCCTCCTCGGTTGTCCGTAAAATATAGTACAGTAGAAGTGTAGAGGAGGTTTAAATATAGAGAACACCGGTTTGAAAGTGCTCGTTCATGCTAGCGCATTTTTTGCTCCATTTCTAGTTCCGTTCATCATATATTTGGTCGTGGATGATACAGAGGTAAAAAGATTGTCCATTCAGGCGCTATTGTTCCAATTAGTGATGGGCGCTTTGATTTTCCTATCAGTAATTTTGATTATTTTCTTGATCGGCATTCCGATGATTATCATTTTCGGACTGATGACAATTATCGTTCCAATCCTTGGAATAGTGAAATCATTGCAAGGTGAAACATATAATTATCCGATTGTCGGCAACTGGTTCTGATCGGCCCCCCTTTTCGCGAAAGCGTTCTGGGGGCTTTTTTATTGTCTGTTTTCAATCATGTTGTGCGCGTGAGATGTATATGTTGGTAGTAGCAAGGTTACGTACAAATTTTAGAAAGGGGAGAGGCATGAAGATCAAATTTACTCTTGTGACGCAAATTTTTATCGCCTTCGTGTTAGCCATCGTTTTAGGCAGTATATTCGGAAGTTCCATCAATTTTCTGAAGCCGTTCGGGGATTTATTTTTACGTTTAATTAAATTCATCATCGCTCCGCTCATTTTGTCCACATTGGTCGTCGGTGTTGCAGGTACGTCCGATCCAAAACAGTTGGGGAGGATTGGGTTCAAAACAGTCGCCTATTATTTAGCGACTACCGCAATCGCTATCATTATCGGCCTTGCCATTGCATTCCTGATTTCGCCTGGAAAAGGGCTAACGATTTCTTCCGACGGCTTGGTCGCACCGGAATCCGCGACGCAGGAACCGCAAAGTGTCATTACGACAATATTGAATATCGTACCGGAAAATCCATTCACCGCTTTGGCGACCGGAAGCATCTTGCAAATCATCTTTTTTGCATTATTTGTCGGCCTAGCCATTACATTGGTCGGAGAAAAAGCCCGGCCTGTCTATACGTTCTTTGAAAGCTTCGCTGAAATTATGTACAAAATCACCGGGATTGTCATGAAGTTTGCGCCTATCGGCATTTTAGGCCTACTTGCTCCGGTGATTGGACAATACGGGCTTTCCGTCCTATTGCCGCTCGTCAAAGTGATCTTGGCAGTTTACATCGCCTGTATCCTTCATGCAATCATCGTGTATTCTGCGGCAGTTAAGACATTTGCAGGAATGAGTCCGAAGAGGTTTTTCAAAGGAATTTCCCCTGCAGCGCTCGTCGCTTTCAGTACGTGCAGCAGCTCAGGGACGCTCCCTGTGACAATTAAGAATACGAATGAAAACTTGGGCGTTCCTAATAAGATATCGAGCTTCGTCCTTCCGCTCGGCGCTACTGTCAATATGGACGGAACAGCTATCTATCAAGGAGTTGCCGTCATTTTCATAGCTCAATTTTTCGGTTTGGAGTTGTCATTCCTCCAATTGCTGACAGTTGTTCTCATTACTATTTTGGCGTCAATTGGCACAGCAGGAGTCCCCGGAGCAGGTATGATCATGCTTGCAATGGTGTTGACATCAGTGAATATGCCGCTTGAAGGAATTGCATTGATTGCGGGCATCGACAGGGTGCTCGATATGATGAGGACTTCAGTGAATGTCGTCGGGGATGCGTCTGCCGCTGTCGTCGTTGCGGGAACGGAAAAGGTATTGGATACTGAATGAAGAAGAAAGACCTGAATCCCATGGGATTCAGGTCTTTTTTAACGTTCCAATCGCTGTTGGACTTCGTTTACAACATCTTGTACGGACATTCCGTGAATGCTGACGACAGGAAAATCGAATTGATCGACGTTCACATCACTGATCGACCGTACGACACCGATATCATAACCATTCAGATTTTCATCGCTTTCAAACATCTTCACATCATGCCCTTTTTCCTCCAATGCCACTTTCACATCGTCAAAAGGGTTTTCGACTGCAATTTTCGCCATTCGAATCACCTCCGATTTAGTTAAGTGATGCCGTTCTTTGTTTTCCCGGAATCATCTCTACTAAACACGGATTCGAAAATCGAAATTCATTCTCGCGTTGCTTCATTCACTTCGCTATTTTCACACCTTAGTTTTTTGAAGCCAGTGAATGCGTCGATGATTGTCGTGGCAATTGAAGCAAGTCCGACTACCATGACGATCATATGGACTTGTGGAATAATGTCTTCGGGCGATCGTTGGAACACATCTGCGAGGACATCGGCAACATAAGGCAAAATGAGCGACGGATTGAGAAGAAGGAAAATGATGAGAATTGTCCAAGCGACATTAATGATCAGATTGCCAAAGGCCAGCCTCGTTGTCCATTTTGGTGAATAAGATTTGTAAGAGGCTAGAACGATTTCCATTGTTAGCAATAACAAGGTTGCGGGAAATAAAGTCATTAAAGACACATTGCCAAAGGCAGTCATTTCAACTTCAATCCTTTCGAATGCTAGTACTTTGTAATCTACCCGGAAATTTAACGATTTAAAACGGGCGTCCCATGGAAATTCCGGATTCTTAACATTCGCTCTTTAGATTGCTGTATACTGGATATATTGTTCAAATTTATAAAAAAGCGTGGGGATATCGTTGACATCTTTAAAACAGACACAGCATCCTGCCAACCCGGTTTACCCTATCATGTTTGCTATCGGAGCTTGTCATTTGTTGAATGATACGCTTCAAGCAGTCATCCCGGCGATGTTCCCGGTGTTGGAAAAGGAAAGAGGATTAAGCTTTACCCAGCTTGGTTTCATCTTTTTTGCATTGAATATGGTGGCATCTGTTCTGCAACCGGTCGTCGGCTATTTTAGTGACAGGAAGCCGATGCCTTATGCACTCCCTATCGGAATGACATTCTCACTTATCGGGATGGCGGGTTTGGCAATCGCGCCAAGCTATTGGCTCATTCTCCTGTCGGTCATCATACTGGGGCTTGGCTCCGCGGTATTCCATCCGGAAGGATCCCGTGTGTCCTTCTTGGCAGCGGGGACGAAAAGGGGGCTATCCCAATCGATTTACCAAGTCGGGGGAAATACGGGACAAGCATTGGCACCGCTAATCAGCGCATTTGTCTTAGTGCCGCTCGGTCAAAAAGGGGCGGCTGTTTTCATTGCAGTGGCAGCTCTTGGGATATTCATTTTATCTAAAATTTCCGCTTGGTATAAAAGGCAGCTGGAATTGGAAAAAAAGAATAATCGAAAAAAAGTGTTGCTTTCCTCACTTGGTGATTTGACAAAAAAGCAAATCGGATTCGCGCTCACTTTATTGTTGATCATCATTTTTGCCCGTTCTTTCTATGCCACTAATGTCACTAGCTTCTACATCTTTTACTTGATAGATGATTATGGATTGAAAATTCAGCAAGGCCAGCTATACATATTCCTGTTCATGGCGCTTGGCGCTGCGGGCACTTTTTTCGGTGGACCGATGGCTGATCGGATCGGAAGGAAAAATGTCATCGTGTTGTCTTTGTTAGTTCCTTTGCCGCTCTGCGTTCTCCTGCCGCATGTCCCGATTTGGGCAGTGGGAATACTATTGGCCTCAATCGGATTCTTCATCATGCTTAGCTTCACTGTCACTGTCATTTATGCGCAGGAGCTTGTACCGAGTAAAATTGGGACAATGGCCGGTTTGACAGTTGGCTTGGCGTTTGGGATGGGAGCGATAGGGGCGGTTGTTCTTGGAAAGATGATGGATACGATCGGCATCTACCCGACGATGGTCATTGCTTCCTTCCTGCCGTTCATCGGCCTTGCAGGAATGGCCTTGCCTAAGGATCAGAAAATAACGGCACCAACTACTGAATAATGTAAAAAAGCTCACCGTCAACTGGATAGACGGTGAGCTTTTTTGATTGCTGTATAAATTCTATCGGCCATCTTCAAAATAATAGGTGACATCTGTTGTTGTCCTGTCTATAATAAAAGGTCTGTCTGTTGAGAAGGAGGTTGGGGGATTTGAATAAAGACCAACGTAAGAAAATGATAATTTTGATGATAAATATGTTCATCGCAGTCGGTAGTTTCGGAATCATCATCCCTATTTTGCCTGCGTACTTATTGTCGATCGGGCAGGCTGGCAAAGCGGCTGGCTTGATGATTGCGATTTTTGCTGGCGCGCAGCTCGTGATGTCTCCCATTGCGGGCAGATGGACGGATCGGTACGGCAGGAGAATTATGATCATTGTCGGTTTAAGCGGCTTGGCATTGTCCATGTTCGTCTTTTATTTTTCCGATTCGATTGGTGTGTTGTATTTGTCCCGGGTCATCGGAGGGATTGGAGCGGCTTTGCTTATTCCGGCGATATTTGCATACGTAGCAGACATTACAACGATGGATCAGCGTGCGAAAGGGAACAGTTACATTTCCGCGTCCATGTCATTAGGGATTGTCATCGGTCCCGGAATCGGCGGTTTCTTGGCAGATTTCGGATTGAAGATGCCTTTATTAGTTTCGGCGATCATTGGATTGGTGGCCGTCGTGTTTTCCGCAGTTATGTTGCAAGAGAGCATGGAGGCTAAGGAGGAAACATTGGAGTTCAAATCTGAACCTATGGTGAAGGAGATATTTCATTCATTCAGTAAGCCGTATTTCATCCCGCTCGTTATTACGCTTGTTATGAGCTTCGGATTGATGGCTTATGAATCGGTGCTTGGCCTATTCGTCGATAATGAATTCAATGCAACTCCGAAGGACATCGCAATTATGGTGACGTCGACAGGCATCGTCAGTGTCGTCATTCAACTTTTTGCAGTCGATTGGATCGTACGCCGATTCGGTGAAAGGAAAGTGCTGAATATTTTCCTTGGGGTGACTGCGGCTGGATTTCTACTCTGTATATTCGCCCCGAGTTATATTATGTTTTTCGGAGTGACGATGATCATTTTCTTGGCAACATCGATTTTGCGCCCCGTGTTGACGACGCTTATTTCGAAGCTCGCGGGGAATGAGCAAGGATTTGCAATGGGCATGAACAATTCGTATATGAGCATCGGCAATGTCCTTGGACCACTTTCTGCAGGATTATTGTACGATGTGCACCATCTATATCCATTCATCTTAGGACTTATCGTGCTTGTTGCGACGATGGCCGTTTCGGTTGCATGGAAAGGTGCGAATGCTTAAGGCTGCCATTTTACTTTAACGGGTTCGGTTGATGGGGAGAAAACAATAAAAAACACAGTGTTCAGGGACGCAATTCGCATATGAATTGGTGTCCCTTCTTTTGTTGTTGCATCAACATTTAGATTCTTTATATAGACGAACTGGTACAACAATTGACACAGGAATTAGCAGCATCTCATAAATTTATGTGCTTTTGTTAATTCCATTGTTAAATCACTAGCTTATTGGATATTGGAAGGAAGTTGAGAAGTCTATGCTAAAATAAATGTTCTTCAACTAACGATGCAGTTTAGTTCAATAAAGATTAATAATTCTTTTCTAATTGGAGAAAGTAATTAGAAAAGAGGTGATTTTATCTTAAAAAAACTGTATGCACTGATTTTAATCATAGCTTTATTCACTTTGGTGTCATTTGAAGTTTTTGCTCAGCCTAAAAATTGTCCTGTATTAAGTGAATTAGAAAAAACATCGCTTAAGGATAAAAAAGAGGTAATAGAAGCGTTAAATACTTTAATACCAAAAACTTATGGAACTGGATTAGATGATTTACCTGACCTATATACTAAGTGGAATGTAGTAACTGCCAAACCTTTTCCTAAAACAGTTGGTAATAAAGCAGAAGAAGACTATTTTGGAATGGCAAAAACCTTTTGTGGCAAAGAAATTGCTGAAAAGTCATGGCTTGTACGTTTAGAATTCCCGAAAGCACCTGGAGCTGACTTAGCCCACGGTCAAATATTTTTAGCTAAGAGTAAGGAAAAAGGATGGTTTGTTTGGTTTCGATACCATTAAACTGCTATTTCTTATTGAAATAACGGTACTTTACTTGAAAATCGGTTGAGCTGCTTAGAGCTCTTTTTTTCTTGTTTAACTAGAAGCAGGTAGTTGAACATGAAAATTAAAAAGGGGCTGAAAAAATCATCGGGAACACCATCTGGATTTATTACATTGATTATAAAATAAAAACAGCGATCCATTCCTCGATAAAAGGAAATGGATCGCTTGTTTTTATGTTTCTGTTTTATTTGAGTTCCGTTGATTATAGTGTAGAGCGGCGACTCCTGTGGGATGAGCGGGACAGGTAAGACCCCGCAGTGGAGAGAAGCGACCGAGGAGGCTTACCGCCCGCCCCACGGAAAGCGTCCGCTCGGAACGGAAATCAACAGTTCTGAAAGTAATCAGATTTATAAGAACCTTTTCAGTGGCCTCCTGAACTTTAGCAGCCTTTTTGATCTCTTTACAAGAGGTTTAAAGGAACGTATACTTTATTAATTACCTAGGTAAATATTGAGGTGTTGAAAATGAATCCAATAATTCATGAGCTGTTTCAGAGATCACGCAAATTAGGCAAAGAGCTGAATTCAGCACTGAAACAGCATGGCTTGTTTGCCGCTCAATGGACGGTTATTTACTGTGTATATCAACATGGTGAGATGACTTTGACGCAGATTTGGAGATACTTGAATGTAGAAGCGCCCACGATTACCCGGACCGTCAATCGGTTAGAGCAGATGGGCTGGCTTGCGACTCGAGAAGGGAAGGACAGACGCGAGAAATATGTCAGTTTGACAGAAAATGCGACTGTGCGGCTCTCGGAAATTAAAGAGACGATCATTCAGTTTGAGGAGCAAAGTTTGAAAAGCCTTACTGAAGAGGAAAAGGAGCTCCTCATGAAAGTGCTGAAAAAAATATCAAGTGAAGGAGAATGATTTCATGAACAATAAAGAACCGATTTGGACAAAGCCGTTCATTAGTCTTTTCTTAACGAATTTGTCCGTTTTTATCGTGTTTTACGGCTTAGTGTCGACATTGCCGCTGTACGCAAAAGATGCTTTGAGCCGGACGGATGAAGAAGCCGGTCTGTTAATGACTATCTTTTTAGTGTCAGCCATCATTGTCCGGCCGTTTAGTGGCAAACTGCTCGATATCGTAGGTAAACGAAAACTGCTGCTGATCAGCTTGTTCTTCTATTTAATTTGCACAGTGCTTTACTATTTCATTACGCCATTTGAAGGCTTGCTTGCATTACGATTCTTCCAAGGAATATGGTTCAGCATTGTAACGACGGCTGCGGGATCGCTCGCCGCGGATATCGTTCCTTCAACGAGGCGCGGAGCAGGGCTTGGCTATTATGTCATGTCGACAAATTTGGCGGTTGTCATCGGGCCGTTCATTGCCCTATTCATTATTCAATCCTATTCTTACGACGCTTTGTTTATCTTGATGAGTGTCCTCATGACCGTTGGTGCGCTCGTAGCATTGCTCATTCCGAAAATGGATAGAGCAACGAGTGAGAATAAGTCGAAAGGATTTACATGGAACGATCTATTTGAGAAAAAAGCGATGCCGATTGCGTTTTTGGCGAGTTTAATCGCATTTTCATATGCCAGCGTCCTTTCCTATTTATCAATTTATGCACAAGAGAAAGGGTTATTGCCGCTAGCCAGTTTCTTCTTTGTCGTATTTGCGGCAGTCATGCTCATTACTCGACCATTCACGGGAAGGATTTTTGACGAAAAAGGTCCGGCTTATATTTTGATTCCGGGCTTCCTATTATTTTTCCTCGGTCTGTTCATTCTCTCGTTCATGAATTCCGCTGGGTTATTCCTTATTGCGGGAGCGTTTGTCGGGCTTGGCTATGGAGCGCTCGTACCGAGCATGCAGACGCTTGCTATTCAATCGACGACCCATCAAAGAAGCGGTTATGCAACCGCGACATTTTTCACCTTATTCGATTCGGGTCTTGCTGTCGGTTCGTATGTTTTAGGGTTTATCGCAGTTCAAATGGGCTATCGGAATATGTATTTGCTATCCAGTCTTCTCGTGCTTGCAGTGCTTGCGTTATATGTAATCATAATTCGAAAAAGACACAATTGAATTCTGAAGCATACTACTTCAGTTTTGATTATTACGTTACCAAAATGCAGTTTAGGGTATAGACTCTTTAACTATGTTTATAGGAGTCGATTTTGCTTTGGACAGAAAGTTTTGGAAGAACCCGGTGTTTTCAATATCCGCAGTCGTCATTTTATTACTCGTTATTCTTGGAGCAGCCATTCCGGGACCTTTTGGTAAGGTTGCGGGACGATTATACGGATTTACGACGATGAAGTTCGGTTGGTTCTATTTGTTGACAGTTTTCATTATCATTGTATTTTTGATTGGATTGGCAATTAGTAAATACGGAGCCATTCGTTTAGGAGGAGACGAGGAAAGACCTGATTATCCATTTTTCACTTGGATCGGCATGCTCTTTTCAGCCGGTTTCGGAGTAGGGCTTGTCTTTTGGGGTGTTGCAGAACCGATGAGCCATTACTTCTCATCGCCTATAAATGGTGTTGAACCACAATCGCACGACTCAGCGAGAATTGCAATGGGCTATTCATTTTTCCATTGGGGAATTTCGCAATGGGGCATCTTTGGCATTGTAGGGCTTGTTATCGGATTTATGCAGTTCCGGAAAAAGAAGGACGGTCTAATCTCTACTGCCTTGGAGCCGTTAGTCGGTTCCAATAGGCATTTGAAGACAGGAATTGACTCATTTGCCGTCATTGCTACGGTAATGGGGATTGCGACATCTCTCGGGATGGGCGTGTTGCAGATGAGCGGTGGACTTGAATATGTATTTCAGACGAAAAATACGTTTTGGGTGCAACTGATTATCATCTTTATCGTTTTCGTCGCATATATGCTTTCCGCATCGACCGGTTTGAATAAAGGAATCGCGTATTTAGGCAATTTCAATTTAGCAATGGCGATTGCGATGCTCATCTTCTTCTTTTTCGTCGGACCGAAAGTTTTCATTTTGGAAAGTTTTACATTGGCGATCGGGGACTACATCAATAATTTCATTCGGTATAGCTTGCGGTTGCAGCCATATCAAGGTGGAAGTTGGGTGAGGGAGTGGACGATCTTTTACTGGGCATGGACGATCGCTTGGTCGCCTTTCGTTGGAGCTTTCGTTGCTCGAGTTTCAAAAGGCCGTACAATCCGTGAATTCATTGCAGGAGTGATGATTATTCCGCCTGTATTTGCTTGTATGTGGATTGCTACATTGGGTGGCACAGCTTTATATAGCGATTTGAACAACGGGACGAAGATCGCGGAAGCGGTTGATGCAGATGTCACTTCAGCCATTTTTGAAACACTTAACCATTTGCCGTTCACAAGTGTCGTTTCATTTTTGGCAATCGTTCTCATTTTTACTTTCCTAATTACATCTGCGGATTCTGCGACCTATATTTTGGCAAGCATGACGACGAGGGGAAGTTTGTTACCTCCGCTTCTTGTCAAAATGATTTGGGGGTTCCTCATGTCTGCAATTGCAGCAGTTTTGCTCTATGCGGGCGGTTTGGAGGCTTTGCAATCAGCGTCTCTCGTTTCTGCCCTTCCATTTACGCTATTTCTCATTTTACTCATTTTTTCCTTAGGGAAGTTATTGAGGAAGGAGCCGATTACTGTCAGGCCGACTGACATTAGGCAATTTGAGAAGATTGAGCAGGAAGTGAAAAAGAAGGCAAGGAGAAGGATACGGAATTAGTCTGTCTTATAATGAGAAAAGTGGAGGTGGGGTAATCCCCGGCCTCCACTTTTTCACTTTCCGTACAATCGATTCAATGCGTCTTTGAATGCAGGTTTAATGTTTGTTTCTGGGCGGATTGCTTGAGTCATCAGTTCTGCTTCCTCTACATTCTCCGCTTTGCCCAGCTCCAGCAAAGTCGCTGCAGCCAATGTTCCGCCGCGGCCTCTTCCTGTATTGCAATGGAAATAGACGTTTCTCCCATCTTTGTAAGCTTCCATCACTTTGCTTACTGCTTCACGGATGGAATTGTCCTGTTTATCTGCATCATCCAATAAAGGCTGGTGGATACTTATGTCACTCGGCAAGGGACCTTCCACTTTCGCGCGCAAGTCATAGATGACGTCAATTTTTTCATTCGCCAACAATTCATCAATCGCATTGACACCACCGAAGAAGATCCGATCAGTCACCAATGCTTTATACGGTTTGTTTGTCATTAATTTCACCTTCTCTATGTATTCTCGTACGACACTTTTCATGATTCTCTCCAAAAGTAATGGTACCATTAACTAAATCATCTTTAAAGAAGAGGAGGATGCCTATGTGTGGACGTTTCACTTTATTTGCCCCGTATTATGAAATTATCGACCGATTCGAAATTGAATCGGCATTTTCTGAAAGTGATTATATACCGAGCTACAACATCGCTCCATCCCAACAAGTGGCAGCCATCATTAATGATGGGCGCAAGAACCGTTTGGGACATCTTCGTTGGGGGCTCATTCCTCCGTGGGCGAAGGATGAGAAAATCGGATATAAAATGATCAATGCCAGGGCTGAAACGGTTGCTGAAAAACCAAGCTTCCGGAAAGCGTTCCAGAAACAGCGTTGTATCTTACCAGCAGATTCATTTTATGAATGGCAAAGGAAAGACGGAGAGAAGATCCCAATGCGCATCAAGCTTAAGAGTGATGAGCTGTTTGCCATTGCGGGATTGTGGGAGTCATGGGAATCCTCAAACGGAACGGTCATCCACACGTGTACTGCAATCACGACTAAGCCGAATGAATTGGTGAAACCGATCCATGACAGGATGCCGGTCATACTGAGAAGGGAAGATGAGGCGGCATGGCTAGATCCCCGAAATGATGACATGGATTTCCTGGGGAATATGTTACGTCCGTTCGATGAGAAGCAAATGGATGCGTATAGTGTCTCATCCGCGGTAAATTCACCGAAAAATAATAAGGAATCGCTTATCGTGCCTATTTGCTGACAAATGGGTCAAAAACGCGCAGTCGAATGAAATGTCGGTTGTGTGTTCGACGGCGTTCGCAATCCGAGCCGAATTATGGTAGGATTTAATTTCACAAAAGAAGAGGACGTGAAAATGAATGATCTCAATTACAATACCGAATCCGGATGTAACGATTCAGCAACGCAAGCAAGAAATGAACGGTGAGGAAGCGCCGATTAAACCAATCAATGGTTTTATCGATCTTCATGAAATCCCACGTGATAAAGGTGGACTCATCCTTTTTTACAATAATCGTGATGAACTGCTTTTTGCAGGAAAAGCAAGAAAGCTTCGTCAGCGAGTGAAAAAGCATCTTGAGGACAACGTATCCCCATTGAAAAACCATCGAGATGAAGTTAACAAAATTTCAGTTATCGTCGTCGAAGATCCGATGGAGCGGGAAATCTATGAAACCTACATCATTAATACAATGCGTGCAAAATATAATGTAGACAAAGTATTTTTCGAATAATACACGGTTCAACGGGATATCCATTTTAAGGATGTCCCGTTTTTTGTTGTCTGTTTTAATTTCAGCCGAACTTACTGTAAAATGAATGGTAGATTGCATGATGAGGATGAAAGGAATTGGCTTCTCCTCTAAGGCGTGAGTTATTTATGCGCGATCCTAGCGATTTATGCGTCTTTGGCGGCAATTATGCGTGATTCCGACGATTTATGCTTCTTTGGAGACGGTTATGCGCGTTTCGATCATTTTATGAGGTTTTGATAGAAGTAAAATATAGAGTAAGTAGGGGGTTGAGGAAAATGAAATTTTTTCATACTGCCGATTGGCATCTTGGCAAGTTGGTGCAAGGCGTGTATATGACAGAAGGGCAGCGGCATGTCCTTCGTCAATTTGTAGATGCTGTACGTGAAGAGAGACCCGATGCGGTCATCATTGCGGGCGATCTTTACGATCGGGCGGTTCCGCCGCCGGAAGCGGTCGCCTTATTGGATGAAGTGCTCTGGGAAATTGTTATGGAACTGAAAACACCTGTCATTGCAGTGGCGGGAAACCATGATAGCCCCGGACGTCTGCAATTCGGCAGCAGATTAATGCAATCGAATGGTTTTCATATTGTCGGCCAAATGTCTGCGCAAATCGAGCCGGTCGTGTTGACAGATAGATTTGGAGAAGTCCATTTTCACCCGGTGCCGTATTGTGATCCATCCATTGTGAAGCATTTATATGAAGAAGATGATGTCGTCGACCATAATACGGCAATGGAGAAAGTGGTCGAGCGAATTTGCGGATCGATGGATAGGACTGCACGCCATGTATTCGTGGGACATGCTTTTGTCACTCCTTTTGGTGAGGAAGAGGAGAATACGAGCGATTCGGAGCGCCCGCTTGCAATTGGCGGGGCGGAATATGTGGCAGCACACCTGTTTTCACCGTTTAATTATACGGCGCTCGGCCATTTGCATCAGGCGCATTACGTTTCCAGTGAAAAAATCCGCTATGCGGGTTCCCCGATGAAATATTCGATTTCAGAGGAGAATCATGCAAAGGGATATCTCATTGTGGAAATGGACGGCGAAGGAAAAGTGGATGTCGAAAAGAGGGCACTCACTCCATTGTATGATATGCGGACCGTTGAAGGAACGATGGAAGAGATTCTTGCACACCCGCCTAGCGAAGATTACGTATTTGTAAAGCTCCATGATGAAACGCCTGTTTTATTTCCGATGGAAAAAGTGAAGTCCGTCTATCCGAATGCCATGCATATTGAAAGGAAACTGGTGAGGACATCGGCTGCAATTGAGCAGCAAACAGCGGGAGTCAAGGAAAAACCGGA
This sequence comes from Sporosarcina pasadenensis, assembly GCF_047228845.1. Taxonomy (NCBI): domain Bacteria; kingdom Bacillati; phylum Bacillota; class Bacilli; order Caryophanales; family Caryophanaceae; genus Sporosarcina; species Sporosarcina pasadenensis. The sequence goes on along the minus strand of NZ_JBFEGM010000004.1, from coordinate 254,392 downwards.
TGATTTGTCGTTGTTCCGTTTCTTTTATTCCCAGATGAACGATATGGAGCCTGATGCTGAAACTGAGAGGATTTTTGCTGAAGTGTTGCAGGAAGTCAAAGGGGGCGTTGAAAAATGAAGCCGATCCAATTGACGATGACTGCTTTCGGACCATATAAAGGGACAGAGACGATTGATTTCCGCCAACTTGAAGAGCATCGGCTGTTTGTAGTTTCCGGAGCGACAGGTGCCGGGAAGACAACGATATTTGACGGAATCTGCTTTGCTTTATATGGACAGGCAAGCGGAGAAGACCGGACTGAATTCCGCTCGATGAGAAGCGATTTTGCTGATGATGCCGTCCAAACCGCCGTTGAGTTGATCTTTGAAATAAATGGCCGCACCTTCCGTATCATGAGGCAAATCCCATACACGAAAAGTGGCAATAAAACCGAGACGCCCGCGAGATGTGAGTTTTTTGAGCTTGTGGATGGTGGAGAAGTTCCATTTGTCGACCGTCAAATCGTCTCGGAAATCAATCGGAAAGTCGAGGAGCTTGTCGGTTTTACACAAGCCCAATTTAGTCAGATTGTAATGCTGCCGCAAGGTGAATTTAGGAAATTTCTGACATCCGATACAGAGAATAAAGAAACAATCATGAGAAAAATCTTCAAAACGGAAGAGTATAGGGAGATTGTCAATCGTTTAAAAACAAGAAAAGATGAAGCGCATCAACAATTGATGGACGAAAAGAGGAAGGTGGATGGCTATATCCACCAAATTCCGAATCTCATTCCGCCTAGGGAATCACTACTCTTTGAAGTCTTATCACAGGAATATGCAAACACATCGCAAGTGATGGACGCGCTTGAACAGGAGATCGACCATTATGCCGAGAAATGCGCCACAGATGAAAAGAAGTATACAGCTGCCTATCAAAAGCATGCGGAAATATTGGAGGCATTCCACGCAGCCAAAAAATGCAATGAGCAGTTTGAACAGCTGGAACAACGCAAAATCGTTCTTGGGAAATTAACGGACGAAATTCCGTCCGTTGAGCTGAAGCAAAAGCGGATAGAAGACGCTGAACGGGCATCTGTCATCCATGAAATCGAAGGTCAATTCCGAATGCTGGCCGAAGATGCAAAGACGAAGGAAAATGAGTTCCAAAAAGCACTCATAGCTGTCCAAGAGGCGACGAATCATCTGGAAGAGAAGAAGATTGCATATAAGGAAGAAGAGGGGAAAGAGCAGGATAGAGGGGCGGTAACTGAGCGGCTCATCCGTTTGCGCGATCACCTCCCTGCCGTAACAGACTTGGCTGCGAAGGAAGCAAATGTGCTGAAACTGAAAGAGAAGATCGGAAAAATGGAAGGTGATTTCAGAGCAGTCACTGATAAGGCAGAGGCGGAAAAGAAAAGATTGGCCGACTTGAATGTGAACATAGAGAAATTCGAACAGGTGATTTCTCCTTATGACAAGTTGATTGAAGAATTGAACACACTTAGAATGCATTACAAAGTCGTCCGAGACTATGAGAACATAAAAAAAGACTACGCAGTTTGGGCGGAAAAGAAAGAGGCTGCATCCAATAAGTTCATTCAAACAAAAAATGAGTTTGAGATGATGCAAAATGCATGGTTGAATGATCAAGCCGCACATTTGGCGCAAACGTTGAAGGAAGGGGAGCCTTGCCCTGTTTGCGGAAGCGCACATCACCCTTCAAAAGTTGCTGGACATGATAATAATGCTGTTTCCCGAGAAGAACTTGATTTGAAAAGGTCCTACTTAGCTGAGGTTGAAAGCGCCTTTCGATCTGCCGAGGCGAAATGTGAAAGTGTTCTTGCCCAAATTACCGAAAAAGAACAAGAAATGAATGACCTTCAAATAAATGAAGGGCTAGAAGTATTGTTTACTAAAGGACAGAATGCAGCGGAAAAAGTGGAGCAACTGAGAAAAATGCGGGATGAACTTGCTTCATTGAAAGAGCAGCAAAGAAGAGCCGACAAAGAATCGAATGAATTGTTTACACGGAAATCTGAAATGGAACAGGCATTGTTTCAACAAAAGACGATTTTCGCACAGGAAGCTGCTTTGCTGGAAAGGGAGCTTTCTGCCATTCCAGAAGGGTTACGGGACTTATCTCGCCTGCAAGCGGAGATCCAAGAAACAGAATCACGGAAACGCCAAATGGACGAAGCTTGGCAATCCGTGCGAAAAAGGTTGGAAGAAGCAAGGGAAAGACTCGCAACATCCATTAATTCGCAGAACCATTTGAAGACAGCATTGGATGAATGCATTGAAAAAAGAGATCGAGCGGAAGACAGATTCAAAAAGGCTTTACAGGCATCCAAATTCAACACGGAAGAGGAATACCGGCAAGCGAAGATGACAGAAGCGGACAGGCTCCTTCTGAAGGATTACGTCATGCAGTTCAAACATCGTCTACACGCGACGAAGGAAGCGATCAATGAACTGGAAGCGGGTCTTATTGGAAAAGAGAAAACCGACCTGGATAGTCTAATCGAAACGATTCAAACATTGAAATCTGCCTATGAAAAAGCATTTACGGATTGGAACAATTCCATTGAATGTGAAAAGGCGCTGACCCGGTTGAAATCGGATATAGAAAAGACTGCAAAAGAAGTGGAAGACCTTGAAAAGGAAGTCGGTAAAATTACGGGGTTATACGATGTCATCCGGGGTCAGAATGACTATAAGCTATCATTTGAACGTTTTATTCAAATCGATTATTTGGAGCGGATTATCCAATCTGCGAATGAAAGGCTACGGAATTTATCCAACGGACAATATGAATTGATCCGTAGTGATCGTCAGGAAATGCGGGGAAGACAGAGCGGCTTAGGCTTGGATGTGTATGATGCTTATACCGGGCAGAGCAGAGATGTGAAGACGTTGTCCGGCGGAGAGAAATTCAATGCTTCACTTAGCTTGGCGTTAGGAATGGCCGATGTCATCCAAAGCTATCAAGGTGCAGTGTCCATAGAAACGATGTTCATCGATGAAGGCTTCGGTACATTGGACGAGGAAGCTTTGCAAAAAGCTGTTGACACGCTCGTTGATTTGCAAAAGTCCGGAAGAATGATTGGCGTCATCTCGCACGTGGAAGAGTTAAAAACTGCCTTTCCGGCAATACTAGAAGTTCAAAAGTCCAAGGAAGGACATAGCGTCACTCGATTTGTTTTGAAATAAAAACTGAGAGCAGAGCGGTTTTTACGAACCGTCTGCTCTTTTTTTATCTTTAACTACTAGTCCAACCGGAGCAATTAACTAATAAAATGTTATATTTAGAAAATACTTTACTATTGCATTTTACAATCAGAGGGCTTATTATAAAAAAACGCGATATATTGCATACGGCACCAAGCACAATTTACAACAAGAAGGGATTTAAAAACCATGCAGAATAAACTATCTTTTACTTCTTATCTACTGATTGGAATCATGCTATTCGCACTTTTCTTTGGTGCCGGTAACTTGATCTTTCCCGCGCAGTTGGGACAAAATGCAGGAACGAATCTATGGCCTGCAGTCATCGGCTTCCTAATTACAGGGGTAGGATTGCCTTTTCTCGGAATACTTGCGATGGGCTTTTCAGGAAGTCGGAACTTGCAAGATTTGGCGAGCCGAGTCCATCCCGTCTATGCTATCTTATTTACATCTTTATTATATTTGACGATTGGCCCGTTCTTTGCTGCTCCACGGACAGGAGCGGTCGCATTTGACATCGGCTTCTCCGCATTCATTCCGGAAGATTCCATGCGTCTCGCTTTGTTCATCTTCACACTCATCTTTTTCGGAGTGACGTTATGGTTATCGCTCAACCCGGCAAAAATCGTTGATCGGATCGGGAAAATCATGTCACCCGCCATTATTGTTTTATTGCTCATCTTGTTGGTCGTGGCTTTCATCAATCCGATGGGAGCGATCCAATCTCCAGTAGATGCGTATGCGAATGGAGCGTTCATGAAAGGGTTCATGGAAGGGTATAACACGATGGATGCACTAGCATCGCTCGTCTTTGGAATTATTGTCATTAATGTCATCCGTTCCATGGGTGTCACAGATAATGTCCAAATCCTCTCGGCTACAATGAAAACTGGTTTCGTCGCAGCTGGATTCCTTGCACTTTTATATGTAGGAATCGCTTATCTCGGGGCAACGACTACAGAGAAATTCGGTCTTCTAGATACAGGTGGTCCTGTGTTAAGCGGTGCAGCCGCCCATTATTTCGGAACATTTGGGTCCGTCATGCTAGCAGTAATCATTATACTGGCCTGCTTGACGACGAGCATCGGGTTAATGACTGCTTGCGGTGAATATTTTAACACGATCATTCCTAAAGTAAGTTACAAAGCGTTTGTCACGATTTTCACGACTTTCTGTTTTATTGTGGCAAACTTCGGATTGGCTAATATCATTACGTATTCCATCCCGGTTTTGATGTTTTTATATCCGCTAGCTGTCGTTCTCATGTTGCTGACGTTCACTTCACCATTGTTCAATCATTCAAGATTCGTCTACGTCAGTGCGACGGTTGTAGCATTTTTAATAAGTGTAATTGATGGAGTGAAAACTCTTTATGGTACGTTGGGGGTAGTTGAACAGGAGTGGCCGAACTGGCTCAGCGGAATTATAGCCTTCTACGATCGGGCTTTACCGCTCTACAGCGAAGGTCTCGGCTGGCTTCTTCCGGTAGTGATTGTGATCCTTATTACTGGAATCATAGCTAAAATCCTTCAGCCTTCTGTGCGATACGATGAAGGTTAATTACCGCTTGAATCAACTGAATACAAAATATAGATAATGAAAAAGGTGCACCCTCTTAATATTTGGAGCTTATACTTTTTCCCGACTGTAGACAAACCCGAAAATACTCTGGTTTGCCTACAGTCTTTTTCTTTTAATATAGATGTATTACTAGAATTGTTGATTTCCGTTGCGGGCGGACGCTTTCCGCGGGCACGGCTTCAGCCAATCGAACAACGAAGAGTTCGATTTGCCTTAATTTCTGCGTTCTTTGCAGAAATTAAGGCAGCCTATGCTCGCAACGCTTCGCTTGTGCTCGCAAAAGCCGTTCTTCGTTACGGCTTTCGCTGTGCTCAGTCCAGGGTCTTCAGCTCGTGCTGTTCCCGCTGGAGTCGCCGCCCTCCGCTTCAATCAACGGAGCCTCCAATTAAATGAATGAGTTGATGGGTACCATTGGCTCATTACTGTAGATTAACCTTGTAAAATAGGAAAAAGGGTTGGAAATCAAATCGATTTCCAACCCATGAGAATGGCATTTTACCCTATCCTATATACATGATGTACGCCCTGTACTATACGAACCAGCTAAAGCTCCGTGACAGGATTGCTCTACAATAGACATATGGCTTTGCGAATAAAACAAATATTTGTTAGGTCTATTTGGTATATTCATTGTTGTTATATTAAGGGGCACTTGTTGCGTGGAGTGCAGGCGCCGAAGTGCAAAGATGTGCTCTCAACGCTTCGCTTTTGTTCGCAAAAGCCGTTCACCGTGACGGCTTTTCCTGCGGGAATAGCATGAGCCTTGAGACCCCGCAGGACGCACGCCTTTTGCGACCGAGGAGGCTCAAGCCATGCCCGCGGAAAGCGAGTGCCGGAACGGAAAGCAACAGCCTGTTTACAGTGTTAAGCCCTTTATCTCTAATATCATCAAAATAATTCAGGCAAACTCTTGCCTACAGATAAGAAAGCGTCCTCCTGAAAAGAGAGTCAAACAGTCCGGAAGTCAAAGGAGTGCTTTTTTATTCTGTTTTCTTTGAATTAAATTCATCAATGGCACGGAGCCAGTTTTCGCGCATGACTGCCGCTGCTTTTTCACCATTTCCTTCTTTCAGGAAGCGGATAATATCCTTGTGCTCTTCAATCGACTCTTCCGTCAAGATAATCGAATTGTGGAAGAACAGCCGGCGGACATGGGTTTGCAACGAAGCGACAATGGAATGTATATATTGGTTTGAAGCTTGGTCGACGATGATTTGGTGAAAGTCCTCATCAATTTTCAATGCCGTAAAATAATCTTCTTCATGGACGGCTTGTGCGAAACGATCATTCGTCTCTTCCAAATCTTTTATGACGGTATCATCTAAATTTGGGATAGCAAGTTCTGCAGACAATGCCTGCAGGGCGGCTAGTGGCGGCAACAGGTCATTGATTGACTCTTTGACGACCTCTGTCACTTGTGTCGCTTTTCCAGGATACATTTTCACGAATCCTTGGACTTCGAGCAATTGCAGCGACTCGCGGATTGGCGTTCTGCTGACACCGAGCGCTTCAGCCAATTCAATATCGTTCAATTTCTCACCTGGCTGCAATGTTCCATCGATGATCCATTGCTGTAATTGATTAAATGCACTTTCTTTCGCTGTCTTCCGTGTCGGCTTTTGATGCCCCGAAGGAATCGGCATTACTCATCACCATCCTGCTTGCAATTTAAAAATCATGACTTGCTACATTTCTAGTACCAATAGTATACAGTAAAAGAATGAAGGGGGGAAGTTTTGATATTTAATATATCGGTTTAAATCAGGCGGGAGTAGACGAGTGAAATATCTTTATCTTCTTCGGTCGCCCCATAAGATATCTCTTCCCGAACGTATGTAAAGCCCTTCGCTTCATAAAAAGGGATTCCGTACATATTGCCTTTTGCAACCAAAACCCATTGCCGATCCGCACCGTATGTATGCTTTTGTACTTTTGTATAAAAATCGAGAAGTCTTGAACCGATTCCTTTTCCTCTTGCTTCAGGGGCAACATAGAAGACGTAAATCTCTCCATGAGCTTCATCTTTCATCCCGCCGCCAATGACTCCTAGTATGTTTCCTGCCATTTCAGCGACAATATAGCCGTGCCACCTTTTGTCGATTGTTGTGACTTCCTGTTCGACGCGTTCGACATTGTAATATTTCTCAATTAGACGCTCAATATAAGCTTTCGAAAACAGTTCACCATAAGTGAACCATTGGCATCTTGAAAGCAAGTCAGCAATGGATTTTGCTTCATTCCTCTTTGCCATTTTCACTAAAATTTCTGTCAAATTAAATTTACCTCCCAGTGTAATATTCACTTTTCTTTTGTAATGATACTGGTTGCAAACTGTAACATCCATGTAATACTTCACTGCTAATCTATGGATAGACTAAAAAAGGCGGGGAGTAGAAAACTTGAGAAAACATATTGTGACGCTTATTTTTACAGTAGTTTTATTGATCGGTAGCACGACCGAAAGTTTTGCAGCCTCTTCAACGTATAAGGTCAAAAAAGGTGATACGCTATTTAAGATAGCGGAAATGCATAACATCACCGTAAAAGAATTAAAAACATGGAATGGCATTAAATCGGATATCATTCATCCGAATCAAAACTTGAAGGTCGTCAAGACCGATACAAACGTCGCGAAAGTATCATCTAAAAAGGTTGCCAAAACACCTTCGCGATCTGATGATGACAACGTTGTAAAGGAAATCACGGTTTCCGCAAGTGCTTATACGGCAAATTGCAACGGCTGTTCGGGCATTACTTCAACAGGCATTAACTTGAAGCGCAATCCAGATGCGAAAGTGATTGCTGTCGATCCATCCATTATACCATTAGGAACTAAAGTGTACGTGGAAGGATACGGATATGCCATAGCAGGCGATACCGGAGGGTCAATTAAAGGAAATAAAATCGATGTCTTCTTCCCAAGCAAAAGCGAAGCGTATAAATGGGGAAGAAAAGACGTGAAGATAAAAATATTGAAATGACGATAGCTAGCCAACCCTTTCATTTTCAAAGGGTTGGCTATTTTAATTCCTCCAAAGATTCATCCATCATGGTAAACTGTTGTAAAACGAGGGGAATGGGGAGTGGATATGGAGAAGAGAAGATTAATCATTGGTTTAATTGCTATTCTAGCAATACCTTTATACATTTGGATTGCTTATGTCGAGATTCCGGGAAAGGCGAAAGTCGGGGAAGAGAAGCTTCAGCAGGATCCTTTGAAGCACGATTTTGGAACTGTGCTCGATTATAAAAATGACTATATGGGTGATGCCTCGAATACTTCAGGGCTGTTTCAGTCTTTGCCTTTGAATGAATACAAAGGGACGATAGAAATGAAGCCTGAAGAGTTTTACCTGCTCGTCCATTATGAGGCGAAGTCAGCTGAGCTGGAAGGCAAAGCTGAACAGGCTGTCATTTACAACTCGACTGCCGCATTTCTGTTAATTAACAACTTGGAAAAGGTAAATATGGCGTTCCTTGACGAGTCTTACGTTGTGACTCGTGAAAATGTCATGGATTGGTTTGGTGAGGATTTCGGCAGTTTGATCGACCCTGAACAGTTTAAGGGCCAAGTGCAAAAGGAGTTACGTAATTCGGGTAAGGCGGAAATCGAAGCTTGGCTTAACGCTTATATGAAAGGGGAAGACAGATGAATATTTTTATTGTTACCGGTGCATCAAAAGGAATCGGTTTTGAATTGATGAAACAACTTAAGTCCAAGGGGGATAAGGTAATTGGCATCGCCCGGACAAATGCAAACGAGGACGAAGATATGTTGACTGTTGATCTTTCACAGACCGCTCATTTGGCTGAGCTGATCCGTAATGTCATTGAAGAGAATGTTTCGTCTGCTACATCCTTCACATTGATCAATAATGCGGGGACAGTGGAACCGATCGGATTGATCGGAACAATAGACGAATCGAAACTGTCAGAAGCGCTCGCTGTCAATCTGACGGCTCCTATGATTCTTTCGAATGCATTCATCTCAGCGCTTGATAAGTTTGAGGGCGATAAGAGGATCGTCAATATTTCTTCAGGTGCAGGCAGGAGTCCATATGAAGGCTGGGGTGTTTATTGCACGACGAAAGCGGGGCTCGACCACTTTTCCCGAGTCGTATCATTGGAGCAGAAACAGGCCGAACACCCTGTGGACATCCTATCGATTGCCCCTGGAATCATCGACACTGGCATGCAGGAAACAATCCGGGCAAGCAATGCGGATGACTTCCCATTGCACGACCGTTTTGTTGACTACAAACGGCACGGTCATTTAACCAGTGCGGAAGAGACAGCAAGGAAACTTATCGTCATATTGGAACGCAAAGATTTCAGCTCACTCGGACCAATAGCGGATATCCGCCAAATCAGTGAATGAAAAAGGGGTGTTCGATTAGAAGGAAGCCGTAATGGCAACCTTTCTATCGGACACCCACTTTAAATTTACACTTGCTCGACCTGTTCAAAATCCCTCACTTTTTCGATTGCAATCAAAAATGGGGGATTTTTTCGTTGGTTCAGCAATTCATAACGGATGACGTGAACATCGGCCTGGTGGAGCGACTTCACATAGGCGAGCAATGCGTCACGCTCTTCCTTCCCGCCTTCATGGCCATCATAAACGGAAATCGTTATGATTCCACCTTTTTTAAGCATGCCGAGAAGCTTATCGATAGCTTCGATTGTAGAATCTGGTTTTGTGATGATGGACAGATCTTCACTATATGGAAGGTACCCCAAATTGAACATTGCTCCGCCAATCTGCTTTGTGACGTACTGATCCACATTGGCATGGCTGTCCAAAATCAATGTGACACGATCATTCAGCTTGTCCAACCTATTTGCGGTCGATTCGAGCGCGGCTTGCTGGATATCAAAAGCGAATACATGTCCTTCCTCACCTACGAGCTCCGCCAGGAATAAAGTGTCATTCCCGTTTCCCGCAGTCGCATCGACAACCGTATCACCTGGTGAAACAGTTTCACTGATTAACCGTTTTGAAAAGGGCAAAACCCTGTGCAATAAAATAGTACTCATATGCGTTCAACCGCCTTTACGTAAAACTTCCCTTGATAGCTGTCGCGTCGTTCCAATTCTTTGTCGATGCCATTCAGCACATCCCACTTGGAAGCACTCCACATCGGACCGATCATTAAATCGAGCGGACCGTCTCCAGTAATACGATGGACAATCATCTCGGGAGGAAAAATTTCCAGTTGATCGACGACAAGGTTGATATATTCCTCTCTCTCAAGAAACTCCAGCAGGCCCTTTTCGTATTGTTTCACCATCGGAGTTCCTTTCAGCAAATGCAATAGATGAATCTTAATGCCTTGGACGTCGAGTTTCGCCACTTGTCTTGCCGTTTCCATCATCATTTCTCTATCTTCGAGCGGCAGTCCATTGATGATATGGGTGCAAACACGGATGCCGTGCTTCCGCAGTTTTTCCACGCCTTCCACGTAAGTGGCGTAATCATGTGCCCTGTTCACGAGCTTGGCTGTTTTTTCATGAACGGTCTGCAAACCTAATTCGACCCATAAATACGTGCGTTCATTCAGCTCGGCCAAATAGTCGACAACATCGTCGGGCAGGCAATCGGGACGAGTGCCGATAGATAAGCCGACAACTCCGGGTTGGGCGAGAGCCGCTTCGAATTTCTCCTTCAAAACAGGAAGCGGGGCATGCGTGTTCGTATAAGCCTGAAAATAAGCGATATACTTGCCATCTTTCCATTTCCGATGCATCTTGTCACGAATCTCCGCAAATTGGACTTCGATCGGCTTCGCCCGATCTCCCGCAAAATCGCCCGAGCCAGCGACACTGCAAAATGTACAGCCGCCAAAAGCAACCGTGCCGTCCCTGTTTGGACAATCAAATCCCGCATCAAGAGCGACCTTGAATATTTTAAAGCCGAATTCGTCCTTTAAATGCCGTGACCATGTATGATACCGTTTTCCCTCGGTAGGGAACGGGTAAATGTAGTCAACCATCTATTTCAACTCCTCTAACGTTACATTGTACCATGTCGAATTCGATCGTTGTCATCTGAATTGCGGAACATATTCTGTTTTTCTTGTCCCAAACCAGAAAAAGGCATACACTCGAAATAGCCTTTGCTAGTAGGAGATAGAGATCGGAGGCAATGGAAAATGCCTAAAATGGAAATACCAAATAAAGTTTGGCTACTTATCATAGGGATGTTTGTCAATGTCATAGGGAACTCGTTCCTCTGGCCATTGAATACGATATATATGCATGAATACCTCGGTAAGTCTTTGGCGGTCGCCGGTCTTGTCCTGATGGCGAATGCCGGAGCCGGTGTCGTTGGGAATCTGCTTGGCGGTTTTTTATTTGACAAGATCGGTGGATTCAAATCAATCATGGCGGGCATCATTATTTCGATTTTGGCACTTGCTTATCTTGTATACGATCATGATTGGTATCCATATATCATTTTGCTTACAGTTTTAGGATTTAGCGGCGGAGTCATCTTTCCGAGCATGTATGCGATGGTCGGAACGCTATGGCCGGAAGGTGGCAGGAAAGCATTCAACTCGATTTACTTGGCGCAAAATGTCGGCGTTGCAATTGGACCCGCACTCGCGGGTTTGATAGCATCTGTGCATATTGATTATATATTCTTTGCGAACTTGATTTTTTATGTTGTTTTTCTTTTCATTGCCTACTTCGGATATAGAAAGCTGGAAATAGCACCCGATCGCCACACGGACGTCATCCGTGAAACAGTGCGCATCAAGAACAAAGCTCCCTTTTATGCATTGCTCATCTTGGTCGGCGGCTATTTGATCACGTGGCTTGTCTATTCCCAATGGTCGACGACGATTTCCACGCATGCATTATCACTCGGAGTGACATTGAGGGAATACAGCTTCATTTGGACGATTAACGGACTGCTGATCGTTATTGGACAACCGTTCATCAAACCGCTTATCAAACGGCTTGAAAAGCAGCTGAAAGCGCAGATGGTCATTGGGACGGTAATCTTTATCATCTCCTTTATCGTAGTCAGTTTTGCAGGCTCTTTTAAAATGTTCATCGTTTCGATGGTCATCCTCACATTCGGTGAAATGATCGTTTGGCCGGCCATTCCAACTTTGGCGAGCCAACTTGCACCGAAAGGAAGGGATGGGTTTTACCAGGGAGTCGTCAACTCTGCTGCTACGATCGGCCGCATGATTGGTCCTTTGGCGGGGGGCATCCTCGTGGAAATCCACGGGATGAAAATGATGCTCTTGCTTCTGACGAGCCTCATGGCCATTACAATCATCACAACGCTTGTATACGACAGGCCGTTGAAATCAAATCAAAAACCGGACATCCAATAAGGGATTTCCGGTTTTTTAGTTTGGAAGATTGCTTCCCGTTAAATAGTTTGATTAAATGAATATAGGATAGTTGCAATTTTTCTGAAGGATTTAAAGGGGGAATGCTAGATGAAACCGATTTATTCAACAGCTATGGAAGCGATTTCGCAGATCGAAGACGGCTCCACTTTAATGGTGGGGGGCTTCGGACTTGTCGGAATCCCGGAACAGCTCATTTTGGCACTTGTCGAGAAAGGCGTCAAAGATTTGACGATCATTTCGAATAACTGTGGAGTGGATGAGTGGGGTCTTGGTCTGTTATTGAAAGAGAAGCAGATTAAGAAGATGATAGGATCGTATGTCGGTGAAAATAAGGAATTCGAACGCCAAGTGCTTTCAGGCGAAATCGAAGTCGAACTGACACCGCAAGGGACGCTCGCTGAAAAGATACGTGCAGGCGGAGCGGGGATCCCGGCATTTTACACACCTGCAGGAGTAGGGACGACTGTAGCGGACGGAAAAGAAATTAGGGTGTTCAATGGCAAGGAATATGTCCTTGAAGAAGCGCTCGTTGCTGATTTTGCATTAATTCGCGCAGCAAAGGCCGATAAGATTGGGAACTTGATCTATAACAAGACTGCCCAAAACTTCAATCCGATGATGGCTGCGGCAGGCAAGATAACAATTGCAGAGGTGGAAGAAATCGTAGAGACGGGCGACCTCGACCCGGCGACGATCCATACTCCGAGCATCTACGTACAAGGATTATTGCAAGCGAAGCAGGAGAAACGGATAGAGCGACTGACGACTCGATAAGGGAAGGGGATGTTCACGATGAATTTGAGAGAGAGAATTGCAAGACGTGCGGAAAAGGAAATTAAAGACGGCGACTACGTCAACCTTGGCATCGGAATGCCGACATTGGTCGCCAACTATATATCGGAAGACAAAACGGTAGTGCTGCAATCGGAAAACGGCCTCCTTGGCATCGGGCCGTACCCGACGGAGGACCAGGTCGATCCAGATCTGATTAACGCGGGCAAAGAAACGGTGACGACGATTCCCGGCTCTGCATTTTTCGATAGTGCGGAATCCTTTGCTATGATCCGTGGGGGGCATGTCGATGTAGCCATCCTTGGCGGTATGGAAGTGTCCGAAAAAGGAGACCTTGCCAACTGGATGATTCCAGGCAAGATGATCAAAGGGATGGGCGGCGCGATGGATCTCGTGCATGGCGCTAAAAAAATCATCGTCATCATGGACCACGTCGCGAAAGACGGCTCGCCCAAAATCAAGAAGGAATGCTCATTGCCGTTGACAGGAAAAGGCGTCGTCCATAAAATCATCACGGAACGCGCCTTGATCGACGTGACACCCTACGGTCTGGAATTAAAGGAAGTATTCGAAGGGTTCACAGTCGAAGACGTCATCAATTCGACAGAAGCGGAACTGAAAGTGAATATTGATTGACATATACATGCCAAGTCCTCGCTGAAGGACTTGGTGTTTTTTAGCTATATTGTTTCATGTATTGTATTTTGGAACAATTTCGGGTACACTACAATAAACTGAATTCAAATAGCGTTGGCGTTGATAAGGAATAGTAATCGGTCCGGTCGATTGAAGAGAGCAGGCGGTTTGGTGCAAGCCTGTACGACTACGATGAACTCGCCTTTGAGCCTGCATCGGTGAACGAAAAGTAGCCAGTGCCGTTTTCCGCGTTAAGGAAACAAGTTGGGCGGCTTTGCCGTCAATTTGGGTGGCACCGCGGGAGTACATATACCTCTCGTCCCTTATCGATTAAGGGACGGGAGTTTTTTTATTTCCGCGAACCGCAATGCGCATTTTGAATATAGAGGGAAGGAATGAACAGCAATGAGTTATAAACATGTAGAAATCGAAAAGAAATGGCAGCAGTACTGGAAAGACAACAAGACGTACAAAATGGTCAATGACGAATCTAAGCCGAAGTTCTACGCGCTTGATATGTTCCCATACCCTTCCGGTGCCGGGCTTCACGTCGGCCATCCGCTTGGTTATATCGCGACGGACATTTTAAGTTCATTCAAACGGAAGCAAGGCTACAATGTCCTTCATCCGATGGGGTGGGATGCTTTCGGATTGCCTGCTGAACAATATGCGATTGACACGGGGAATGACCCTGCAGAATTCACTGCGAAAAACATCGCGACGTTCAAGCGTCAAATGAATGACCTTGGATTTTCCTACGACTGGGATCGTGAAGTGAATACGACAGATCCGAAATATTACAAATGGACGCAATGGATTTTCATCCAATTGTATAAAAAAGGCTTGGCGTATATCGATGAAGTGCCTGTCAACTGGTGCCCGGCACTTGGAACAGTCCTTGCGAACGAGGAAGTCATTGACGGCAAATCCGAACGTGGCGGTCATCCGGTCGAGCGCCGCCCGATGCGCCAATGGGTATTGCGCATAACGGAATATGCAGATCGTTTACTTGAAGATCTGGAGGATCTTGATTGGCCTGAAAGCTTGAAGGATATGCAACGCAACTGGATCGGCCGCTCTGAAGGCGCCCAATTGACGTTCGACATTGACGGAACAGACCTTTCATTCGAAGCATTTACGACGCGTCCGGATACAATCTTCGGTGCGACGTATGCGGTACTTGCCCCTGAGCATAAGCTTGTCGACAAAATTACGACTGCTGAGCAAAAGGAAGCTGTAGACGCTTATTTGGAGAAAGTGAAAACGAAAAGCGACTTGGAGCGTACCGACCTTGCGAAAGAGAAGACTGGCGTATTCACGGGCGCTTACGCAATCAACCCTGCAAGCGGCGAAAAAATGCCGATCTGGATTGCGGATTACGTCCTTGCAAGCTATGGAACAGGCGCAATTATGGCGGTTCCTGCGCATGATGAAAGGGATTATGAGTTCGCAGTTGAATTCAACTTGCCGATCGTTGAAGTCGTTGCAGGCGGAGATATCTCAAAAGAGGCATATACTGGCGATGGAGAACATATCAACTCCGATTTCTTGAATGGTCTAGGGAAAGAGGAAGCGATCGAAAAGGCGATTGCGTGGTTCGTAGAAAACGGCAAAGGCGAGAAGAAAATTACGTATCGTCTGCGCGATTGGCTATTCTCCAGACAGCGTTATTGGGGTGAACCGATTCCGATCATCCATTGGGAAGACGGATCAATGACTCCTGTAGATGAATACGAATTGCCATTGATGCTGCCGAAGACGGATAACATCAAGCCGAGCGGAACAGGCGAATCACCATTAGCGAATATCGAAGAGTGGGTCAATGTAGTCGATCCGGTTACCGGCATGAAAGGCCGCAGGGAAACGAATACGATGCCGCAATGGGCAGGAAGCTGCTGGTACTACTTGCGCTATATCGATCCGGATAATGATGAGATGCTAATTGATCCGAAGCTGGCAGAACGCTGGTTGCCGGTCGACATTTACGTCGGCGGTGCGGAGCATGCGGTGCTTCACCTTCTATACGCCCGCTTCTGGCATAAGGTTCTTTATGATATCGGCGTCGTACCGACGAAGGAGCCTTTCCAAAAATTGTTCAACCAAGGAATGATCCTTGGAGAGGGACATGTGAAAATGTCCAAGTCACTTGGCAACGTCATCAACCCTGACGACATCGTCCATTCACACGGCGCGGATACGCTTCGTCTATACGAAATGTTCATGGGACCACTTGAAGCATCAAAAGAATGGTCGACCAATGGCTTGGAAGGATCTCGGCGTTTCTTGGATCGCATTTGGCGACTATTCGTCAATGAAGATGGAACGCTAAGCTCGAAAATCGGTGGAGAACCAGGCGGCGCGATTGAAAAGGTGTATCACCAAACCGTGAAGAAAGTAACGGAAGACTTCGAAGGAATGCGTAACAACACTGCCATTTCTCAAATGATGGTGTTCATCAATGAAGGGTATAAAGTCGACTCGATTCCAAAAGAATTCGTTGAAGGCTTTGTCATTATGATTTCTCCGATTACTCCGCATCTGGCAGAAGAGCTTTGGGAGAAGTTAGGTCATAATGAATCGATTTCGTATGTCGCGTGGCCGACGTACGACGAATCAAAACTATTCGATGACACAGTCGAAGTTGCTGTGCAAATCAACGGAAAAGTCCGTGCGAAGATCAATGTCGCAAAAGACATTACGAAAGAAGATCTTGAAAAGGTTGCACTTGCAGATGAAACTGTGAAGCAATGGATTGATGGAAAAGAATTGAAAAAAGTCATCGCTATCCCAGGCAGATTGGTTAACATCGTAGCTGTTTAAGCATAGAATATTTGTAATCCGTGGAAAGAGTTTATTGCTTTCCGCGGATTTTTTTGATCGCGTCCAACAGTCATCCAATGTGGTATCCCACAAACCGATTGCATAAAAAAACACCAGGGATCACCTCCCTGATGTTGATATCTATCATTGATCTTTCGCAAATGCCCCGGCACTCATGCCGGCAATCCGTCCAGTGACGAGAGCGGAAGTGATATTGTATCCACCTGTATAACCATGGATGTCTAGGATCTCACCGCAGAAGAAAAGTCCATCCTTTTTCCGGGAAGCCATCGTCTTAGGTTCGATTTCCTTCGTGGAAACCCCACCGCCTGTGACGAATGCCTTTTCAATCGGCTGCGTGCCATTTACGGTCATCGGGAATCCTTTCAATAGCCCCGCGAGCTTTCGGATTTTTTCATTGGAAAGGCCGGCTCCGATATCGGCATGGTCAATGCCTGCCCGATCAAATAAAAACAGCAGCCACCTTTCCGGTGCGATTCCTTTCAAGCTGTTCTTAATAGCCTTCTTTGGATCGTCTTTCAACAAACCATGAATCATTTGGAAGGCCTTTTCCTCATTCATGGAAGGAAGCGAGTCAATGCGCAATTCAACAGGATGTCCTCCATTTTTCTTCTGCTCCTTCACGACGAATTGGCTGCACCGTAATATGGCGGGGCCACTTAACCCGAAGTGAGTGAAAAGCATGTCCATCTGATGAGTGACAAGCGTTTTCCCTTTGGCATTCAAGACGGAAACAGCAACATCCCGCAATGCGAGGCCTTGCAGTTCCTTCGATTGGATGAATTGCTCATCGGACAGCAATGGAACTTCCGTCGGATATAGGTCAGTCACAGTATGCCCGGCCTTCTCAGCCCACGGGTAGCCATCTCCTGTGCTTCCGGTTTGCGGCACTGCCTTTCCGCCTACAGCGACAACGACCGAGTGCGAACGGATTTCTTCACCGTCTTCGAGCCGCACGCCTAAGATCCGTTCCTCATTCATCAATAGTTTTTTCACGCGGGTCGACAATCTCACTTCCACATGCAATCGATCCATTTCGGACAGCAACGCATTGACGACGTCCTTAGCTTTATTCGAGACAGGGAACATCCGGCCGTGATCCTCTTCTTTTAACGGAACGCCGAGCCCTTCAAAAAACGCAATGATATCCTCATTATTGAAAACGGAAAATGGGCCGTATAAAAACCTTCCGTTACCTGGGATGTTTTTTACAATTTCCTCAAGCGGCAGTCGATTCGTAACATTGCACCTTCCGCCACCTGATATAGATAATTTATTGCCAAGCTTTTTCCCTTTATCGAGAAGAAGCACTTTATTGCCATGCTCTGCTGCAGCGATCGAGGCCATCAGTCCTGAGGGACCCCCACCGATGATAATGACGTCATACATATATGGAACCACACTTTCAGTTTTTCTCCATTATACATGATGCGCCCGTTAATCATTGTGAAAAGTGCTGGCGGAGGGTAAACTGGTATGTAGCTTTGTTGAGTAGTTCTTAAGATTGGAAGGATCAAATATGTCATCAAACCTTGTGAAAGGCACGGCTATTTTAACGATCGGCCTCTTTTTATCGAAAGCGCTCGGTCTTTTATACGTTATTCCGTTTTATGCAATTGTCGGTGAAAAGAATATCGGTTTGTATCAATATGCATATATTCCATACAATTTAGCTTTGGCGGTCGCAATTTCAGGTGCACCGCTTGCCATTTCAAAATTTGTAGCCAAGTATAATGCGATGGGCGATTATGCAACTGGTCGGAAATTGATGAAATCCGGGGTGCTCGTCATGTTACTGTCGGGTGTCCTGTCGTTTCTAGTCCTCTACTTTATGGCTGAACCGATAGCCCATCTTGTACGGAAAAGCGACGAGCAGATTTTTACAATCGCAGAAATTACATCTGTTATCCGCTGGGTCAGCTTCGCCTTGTTGGCAGTACCGCTTATGAGTATCGTTCGCGGATACTTGCAAGGGAACCAGAAATTTGAACCGACGTCCGTCTCTCAGCTTGTCGAGCAGATTGTCAGGATTGTAGTTGTCCTTGTAGGCGGCTTTATCGTTGTGAATGTGCTCGATCTGTCTCCAAGGACAGCAGTGAATTTTGCGGTGTTTGCGGCATTCATCGGGGCCCTTGCCGGTCTTGTAGTCCTATATAAATATTGGATGAAATACAAGCCGGAATTCTCCCAGTTGTATGCGAGCAGTCCAACTGCGAGCAATGTCACCTTCCTTGACATGTACAAAGAAGTGATCGGCTACACAATTCCATTCGTCCTAGTCGGCGTCATCAATCCTTTATATCAATTCATCGATATGATTACGTTCAATGGAGCGATGTCGAGCATCGGTCTCGCGAAAGTAACCGACGTTTATTTGACGATGCTCAACTTCCTCACCCATAAAGTAGTCATGATACCGGTGATGGTCGCGACAGGCTTTTCCATGGCGCTCATTCCAGTCATTACGGGATATTATACGAAGAACGATCAGAAGGGTCTTACCCGTTCTCTTGACCAAACATTTCAGATCATGCTCTATTTGACCGTTCCGATGGTTCTAGGACTGATCATCCTATCGAATGAATTTTATACATTCCTATACAGTGAAAACCCGGTCGGTTCAGGTGTGTTGGCGGCATATGCTCCAGTCGCGATATTGTTCGGCCTATTCTCGGTTACTGCGGCAATCCTTCAAGGGATCGATCGGCATAAGTGGATCGTCTTCACTTCACTTACGGGACTTTTATTCAAAATGGTCTTGAATATCCCACTTATTAAGCTTTTCGAAGTGAACGGTGCGATTGCTGCTACGGCAATCGGATATGCAATCGCAGTCGGAATCAATATCTATGTCATTTCAAGAGTCCTTCATTATCGTTCGAGAATGGTGTTCAGGCGGCTGGTCCTCATCGGGATCTTCAATGTGATCATGTTTATTGCCGTTCACTTTACGTTAAAGGGGCTGTTGGCTTTCAGTCCGGTCGGCGGCAAGATGCAGGCGCTGCTCTATGTTATGATTTGTGCGTTTGTCGGGGTGGTTGTTTACGGGGCCCTTTCATTGAAATCTGGGCTCGCGCAAAAACTGTTTGGCGACCGATTGACGAGAATTACGAAGAAGCTTGGTTTTGGAGGGTGAATGATGCGACTTGATAAATTATTAGCGAATATGGGATTTGGCTCCCGTAAAGAAGTGCGTCAACTATTGAAGAAAGGTGCCGTGCAAGTAAATGCCGAATCGGTAAAGGATGCGGCGCTCCACGTCGATCCGGAAAATGATGAAGTGACGATACTCGGTGAACGGGTCGTCTATAAGGAATTCATTTATTTAATGTTAAATAAACCACAAGGCGTCATCTCTGCGACCGAGGATGACCGGGACCGGACTGTCATCGATTTGCTGGACAGTGAATACCGGCATTTTGAACCGTTTCCGGTTGGAAGGCTCGATAAGGATACGGAAGGGTTTTTATTGATAACGAATGACGGCAAGCTCGCCCATGAGTTATTGTCGCCGAAAAAGGAAGTTCCCAAAACGTATTATGCGCATATCGATGGCCGGGTCGATGAAACGGATATTGAACGGTTTGCGGAAGGGTTGACGTTGGACGACGGCTATTTCACAAAACCGGGACAGCTTCGCATATTACATTCAGCTGAAACGTCGGAAATCGAGCTGACAATCACAGAAGGGAAGTTCCATCAAGTGAAGCGGATGTTTGAAGCGGTCGGGAAGCGGGTCGTCTATTTGAAACGACTGTCAATGGGGCCGTTGGAGTTGGACACGACATTGAGCTTGGGAGAATACAGGGAGTTGACGGATGAGGAAGTCGCGATGCTTCGCAATGAAAAAGGCTGAACCGTATTGTGCGGTTCAGCCTTTTCGTATGCTAGATTGAAGTGTATTTACGAGGGCAATTTAACTTTTTTCTTCGTTGTCGTCCATTTCCCGCGGGCTGGGCTTGTAATAAGCTCGTTGTATTCGAGGACGTTCAAGTCCCTTTGCGCCGTGCGGGATGTGATGCCGAATTCTTCAACAACATTTTCCGTTGTGACAATACCCCTGTCAAGGATATATAAATATACGTCCTTGATGCGGGTAAGCATACGATCAGTAGCTGGATTCAACTGTGGAACCACTCCTTCATCATCATTTTCCAAAAACGATGGGCATGAGACTATTGAATGTACCCTATGTTAAGTTGAAATAGCCCCCGACAATGCACTCCTTTCATCAGAACGTTGCGTCAGATGCAATGTTCTGACAATATTAGTATAACTCATTTTTGCAAATAGTACATGGATTTTTTGTAAAAGTTCTGTAAGAAATGTTTTGCTCTTTATTTTCTAAGCTGAACATGTAAAAATAGGGTATCAGGAAAGAGGGTGCTTGGATTGGTGAATTGGAAAGAAAGAGTGTTGGAAAGAGAAAATCTTCTGATTGATGATTTGAAGCAATTGGTTTCCATTCCATCCGTACTTGATGAAAGCTTGGCGACAGAGGATGCACCGTTTGGACCGGAGCCGAAGCGGGCGCTTGATTGGCTTCTGGAGGAAGGCAGGAAAGCGGGATTCACTGTGAAGAATATCGATAATATGGCAGGTCATATTGAAATGGGTGAAGGGGATGAGCTGCTTGGCATCCTTTGCCACGTCGATGTTGTACCTGCAGGCTCCAATTGGACATACGGACCGTTTGACGGGACTGTGAAGGACGGGAAGCTGTTCGGCCGTGGTGCGATTGATGATAAAGGGCCGACAATCGCTGCTTGGCATGCCATGAAAATGGTGAAGGAAGCGGGCATTCCTCTGAATAAAAGGGTCCGCCTCATTATCGGGGCAGATGAAGAAAGCGGCTTCCGTTGTGTGAAGCGTTATTTTGAAAAAGAGGAAATGCCGACAATCGGGTTTGCGCCTGACGCCGATTTTCCGATCATCAACGCTGAAAAAGGGATTTCGACATTGGTCTTCACTCAAAAGACGAAAGAAGCCGATGGGCAACTTCTTCATTTCAAATCGGGCGACCGGACGAATATGGTGCCAGATTATGCGGAAGCACATATTAAAGGGTTCGATTTCAAGGAAATTCAAGGTAAATTTGAAAGCTTTACGAATATACATGACGTCGTGGCATCGATCGTTGAGGAAAACGGCGAGGCGTTTTTACGATTCCATGGCAAGTCCGCACATGCGATGGAGCCCGATAATGGAGTAAACGCGGCGGTTCTCCTTGCAACATTCTTGAATAAGATTTTTGAAGAAGGTGAATCGAAGGATTTCACCCAATTCATTGTTGACGCGTTTGGAACTGAAACACGGGGACGTTTTCTAGGATTAGCTTATAATGACGAAATATCGGGCGATACAACATTGAATGCCGGCATCGTCTCCTTTACCCCGGAAGAGGGTGGCCTAGTGCAAGTAAGCATGCGGTATTCCGTCACTTATCCGTTTGAAGAGAAGATCGGAACTTGCAACGATCGGTTAAAGGATACACCTTTCACTATGGAGGTAAAATCCAATTCGAAGCCGCATCATGTCGATGCAAATGATCCGTTCATCAAAACGTTGCAAGAGATTTACACGTCCTATACGGGTGAAGAGGCTGAACTTTTGGCGATCGGCGGCGGCACGTATGCGCGCGTGCTTGATAAAGGAGTCGCTTTCGGCATGCTCTTCCCGGGAAGGGACGATGTCGCTCATCAAGCGGATGAATATGTATATATAGAGGACTTATTAAAGGCGACAGCCATTTATACGGAAGCGATCAGCCGACTTGCGTCCAATGAAAGGGAAGGGGAAAACGAATGACGATGTATTTTAATGATGGGAAATTCACAAAGAAGGATAGCTTGAACATTTCGATTGATGACAGAGGATACTACTTCGGTGATGGAGTTTATGAAGTCGTGAAAGTATATGATGGGGAATTGTATACTGCTGAAGAGCATTTCGCGCGCCTTTTCCAAAGCGCTTCGAAAATCAAAATGACCATCCCTTATTCGGAACAGCAGCTGATCGACATTGCAAAAGAATTGGTAAAGGTGAACGAAGTAGAAACCGGCCATATTTATTTGCAAGTGACACGTGGAGCATCTCCGCGGGTTCATCAGTTTCCTGAACTTGCAGTGACTCCGGTCGTGACTGCATACTCCGTCCATAATCCAAGGCCTTTGAGCAATATCGAGGGCGGCGTTTCGGTAAAAACAGTTGAAGATGTAAGATGGCTCCGTTGCGACATTAAGAGCCTGAACTTGCTAGCCAATGTACTTGCAAAACAAGAAGCTTACGAAGCGGGCTGTGCTGAGGCAATCTTCATCCGCGACGGAATTGTCATGGAAGGATCATCCTCCAATGCATTTGGTGTCAAAGATGGCGTCGTTATTACACATCCGGCGACAAATCTTATTTTGAACGGAATCACACGCCAAGTTGTGTTGAAGCTTTGTAAGGAAAACGGAATTCCTATCGAAGAAAGGGCATTCACACCGGACGAGATGTACACGATGGATGAATTTTTCATTACGTCGACGACCGCGGAAATCACCCCTGTCGTTTTAATTGATGAGAAACCGGTTGGTTCAGGTACGCCGGGTGGGATTACGAGAAGCCTGCAGAAAGCATTCGCGCGGCAGATTCCGTTGTCCGTAGCGGGCGAATGACGAACATTGGCTTACTGATCGGAGTGGAAAAAATTGGCGCAACTCGTCAAACTGCTTGATTATGTTTCTCGCTACGAAAATGATTTATCACGTTATCCGACACAATATATCCGGTTGAAAACTTCCCAATGGAAACGGATGAAAACTCAATGGGAGCATGGAGCTGACCTTTCCGATTGGAGGCATATTCCCGAAGAAACGGGAGAGCAGCAGACCGAGGAGGGGAAATGGTATTCCCCTCTAGTCCGTCTGTTCGGCAATCGGAAAGTGCGTTTGGAGGAAGAGGAGCCGTTGGAGATTGGCAAGGATGGACAAGGTGATGATGTGGGAGTCTTGGATTTCAATCCAAATATCATCTATCATCCTGAAAACGAGCAACAGCTTCGGACACTTTATTTGGACCAGCTATTCCATTTTCAATTAAAATGGGCAAGCTCGACGATGTTGGAAAGGTCCAACCTGGATGCAGGTTTCATGAGGGATTCACTCCTAAGAAGCTTCACCCAGCAACTTCCTGACAGCTACCTTTTGTTTTATTACCCGATTCTAAAAGTGAAAAAAGCACCCGTTGAGCTCGACATCATCCTTATCACGCCGATAGAATGCCTATGCATCACGGTGTTGGAAGCCGAGAGCGCGGCTGCATATATCGGAAATGGAGACCGGTTTTGGACGAAGAAATTCGGGGATCAGGAATCCAGGGTATTAAATCCGCTTATCGGACTGACAAGGATGGAGAAAATAGTGTCGGGAATCTTTGCGGCGAACGAAGTCGATTTCCCTATTAAGAAATTGATTATCTCAAGAAACGGCTATATTGATTACCCAGGGTTGCCTTACGATACAGACATCGTCGACCGAAGAACGTACGAAAACTGGTTTGCCTCGCTCCGGAAATCGACAGTGCCAATGAAGTACAACCAATTCAAGGCAGCACAATCGATTTTGGATAACGGGCAAACTACTGCGGTGAGCAGACTTTTTGAAGAGCAGATTGATCAGGGACAGCCTGATAATAATGAATAGAAATGAGTGTAATTGATTATGCGGCTTCGCAATAAACCGTGGGCAAAAGATTTCATGGCAGAGCATCCTGATGTGTTGATCCACGAAGAAGAAGGAACAGCAATAGAGTGGAAAGCGGTTTTCGGCAATGAAAATCCGATACATGTAGAAGTCGGAACAGGGAAAGGGCAATTCGTCATCGGCATGGCTCTAGCCAATCCAGACATCAACTATATAGGAATTGAGCATTTCGATAATGTGATCGTGTCCGCATTGGAAAAGGTCATTGAGTCGGAAAAACCTTCCAACTTACGGCTTCTTAGAGGAAATGGTGCCAATCTAGAGGGATTATTCCAAGCAGGGGAATTGGATAGGATCTACTTGAACTTCTCCGATCCTTGGCCGAAATCACGCCATGAAAAACGCCGGTTGACCCATGCATCATTTTTGGCCCGCTATGAGACGGTGTTGAAGAAAAGAGGGGAAATCCATTTCAAGACTGACAACAGGAAGCTGTTCGAGTACTCTCTCGTTTCCATGTCGGCTTACGGGATGATTCTTCAGGATGTGTCACTTGATTTGCATGCGGAAATGCCTGAGGATAATATTATGACAGAATATGAGGAAAAGTTCTCAGCAAAGGGGCAGCCTATCTACCGGTTGGAAGCAATGTTCAATAATTAGACGTGCGAAAGGGGATGTTATGTTTGGATACATACAATTTTCACGATATGAAACTAGCTTGGCTTGATGGGGGAGTCAATTTTCTTGACGGCGGAACGATGTTCGGGGTAGTTCCGAAAGCGTTATGGTCGCGTAAATATGATGTCGATGAAAACAACTTGATCGAGCTTCGTACTGATCCGATCTATATTTCCTATGAAGGCAAACATATCCTCATAGATTCAGGGATCGGGAAAGGGAAGCTTTCGGACAAGTTGAAGCGCAATCTCGGCGTCCGTGCCGAGACGAAAGTGGAGGAGAGTTTGGCAGAACTTGGATTGACGCCTGCTGACATCGATATGATCCTCATGACGCATTTGCATAATGACCATGCTGCAGGATTGACTGGTTATGCGAATGATGAACTTGTGTCGGTTTTTCCGAATGCGGAAATTCATGTATCTCAAGTCGAATGGGATGAAATGAGGAACCCTAATATCCGTTCGAGGAATACATACTGGAAAGAGAACTGGGAACCTGTCCAGCATCAAGTGAAAACATTCGAAGGTCGGGTGGAGATCTTGCCAGGCATCGAAATGATCCATACGGGTGGCCATAGCGACGGACATAGTGTAATTAAATTGACCCGAAAAGGTGAAACACTCCTTCATATGGGAGATCTTATGCCGACGCATGCCCATAGCAATCCGTTATGGGTGTTGGCTTTTGACGACTACCCGATGACTTCGATCTTTGCGAAGGAAAAGCTCATGAAAGAAGCATTGCCTGACCGATATCGTTTCATCTTCTACCATGATGCGGTTTACCGTCTCGTCCAATGGGATGAAGGCGGCAAAGAAATTACCGAATCGGTCGAGCGTACAAGATAATAAACATAAAAAAGCAACAGGTGAGGGGAATTGTTATGCTCCTTCACCTGTTGCTTTTAGTATGCATATTTTCTTTTTCATTTTTGAATCAATTCGACGACAGTGCCTGTTTGAGCGTTAGCCGCAAATTCGAATTGCTCCAGTTCGCCATTACGGATTCTTGTGATGCCGCCGCGGTACACTTCCATCGACAGGACATTGTTTGTAAACGGCTCTGGTTTCATTACAATCCACGAACCATCAATTGGGCCTTCTATTTTGAAGGCGTCCTTCACGGCATTCAAGACATGCTCCGCCGGAGTGTTCGGGTTCATCTTTCCGATTGCCTGATTGACAACGAGTCCGGCAGCTACACCTGTTAAAACTCCTGCTATGAAATCTTTCACTTTCATGTCTGTGAAACCCCCTCCATCAATCTTCCCCAAGTGTACCATATTTCAAAAAAATGTTTAACTCTTGAAATGGGAAATCATTTTTGAGTGAAAAACTAATTCGGAAAGCTAAATATTATAATGGAAAGTTTCAAATTCGTGCACTATACTAGAAGAAGTACATATCGAATTGGGGGAAAATTCTCATGAACAATGAAACGTTGACGATGTTTAAAACATTGACGGAACTGCCTGGAGCGCCAGGAAATGAGCATATGGTCCGCAACTATATGCGCGAAGAACTAGGCAAGTATTCCGATGAAATCATCCAAGACAATCTTGGTGGTATTTTCGGCGTCCGTAAAGGTCCTGAAGATGGTCCGCGGATCATGGTTGCGGGACATATGGATGAAGTTGGTTTCATGGTCACTGCGATCACCGATAACGGCATGCTCCGTTTCCAACCGCTTGGGGGCTGGTGGAGTCAAGTTCTATTGGCGCAGCGTGTCCAAATTATTACTGATAAAGGACCAGTAGTCGGTGTAATCGGCTCCATTCCACCACATCTGCTTAGCGATGAAATCCGAAATAAACCGATGGATATTAAGAACATGCTCATCGATATCGGAGCGGATGATAAAGAGGATGCAAAAAAAATCGGCATCCGTCCAGGACAGCAAATTGTTCCGATTTGCCCATTCACCCCAATGGCAAACGACAAAAAGATTCTGGCGAAAGCGTGGGATAACCGTTACGGCTGTGGCTTGGCGATCGAGCTGTTGAAAGAGGTTCATGGGGAAACGCTCCCGAATAACCTTTACTCTGGAGCGAATGTCATGGAAGAAGTCGGTTTACGCGGAGCGCAGGCTGCCGCTCGGATGATCAATCCTGATCTGTTCTTCGCTTTGGATGCGAGTCCGGCAAATGACGCTTCCGGCAATAAAAATGAATTTGGCCAACTTGGAAAAGGAACATTGTTGCGCATATTCGACCGTTCGATGGTGACGCACCGCGGCATGCGAGAATTTATTCTTGATACTGCGGAAACGAACAATATCCCTTATCAATATTTCATCTCCATGGGTGGAACAGATGCCGGACAAGTACACATTTCAAATGAAGGCGTGCCAAGTGCGGTAATTGGAATCTGTTCACGATACATCCACACGTCCGCTTCCATCATCCATACCGATGACTACGCGGCGGCAAAAGAGCTTCTCGTTAAATTAGTAAAAGCTTGCGATAAAACGACTGTTGAAACGATAAAGAGTAATGTTTGATTGAATTGCGATACAGCCATCCTTTTAAGTAACATTGAGGGTGGCTTTTTTTAGGACAGAAAGGAGAACAGCATGAATTTCATCATTGGTTCGACCAATCAAGCGAAAGTCAAAGCGGCACGTACAGTTATCGAAAACCACTTTCCAGGAAGCAAGGTGTCCGAAGTGAAAGTTCCGTCCGGAGTGAAGGATCAGCCTGTTGGCGATGAAGAAACGAGAGCCGGAGCATTGAACCGCGCAACGAATGCCACTAATGAATTAGTTGGGGCTATCGGCATCGGCTTGGAAGGCGGGGTGAAGGTGCTTGAGGACGAAATGTTCGTTTGCAACTGGGGTGCTCTCGTGTTGCCTTCAGGGAAATCATTCACAGCCGGAGGAGCGCAGATTCCATTGCCTGACGAAATCGCGTCCGAATTGCTGAAAGGACGGGAATTGGGAATTGTCGTCGATGAATATTTTAAAGCTAGCGGCATCCGGCATAGCGAAGGCGCAATCGGGATGTTCACTGCACATGCAGTCACGCGTGATAAGCTTTTCGAACACGTCATGCAATTATTGATTGGTCAATTGAAGTACTACAAGAACGCTTAATTTGCATATAGGCGTTATTATCTTTAAAATAGGTATCGGTATTTAATTAAAAATGTACGATTGGAGGAAGCTGAATGTTCCGCTTTTGGAAATTCTTATTCCTGGCACTCCTATCCATAATTGTATTAACCGCATGTGGCAAATCTTACGATGAACAAGCCACCGAGGCGATCCTCTCGGCAAAAGAGGCTTTTCAATTGCATGATCAACATGTGAATGATGAAGTCCATGGCGTTTCATTATATAAACCAGCCGGATTTACGGTAGACGAGAAGTCCGATGCCCACAATATCGTTATGAAAAAAGGCGATGAAACTTTCCTTCTTTTCATTAATCCAAATGAAAAAAAGGATAGCACACTCTTTTACGATCTGTTGAAAAAAACAGAGGATAAAGACAGGTTCGAGGAAGTGTTCACCGACGATGGATATTTCGGTTTCGCATCGATTGCCAAAAAAGGTGAGGATCAGGCCGAGCTCATTGCAAGTGTAGGCGGAATTAAAATAACGACAATTACTAAGATTAATAATATTGAAGCGAATATGGGCAAAATGATGGAAATTGTACGCTCCATCGAACAAGGCTCCTAATTCGTTGACGATTCGGTCACCCGGCGCAATTGCGGCGAGCGGCCGTTTATTTTTGAAGAAAGGGTGAAGGGCATGAATTCACAAAAATTAGTGGAACTACTGAAAGAGCAACTGCCATCCGAGCATTTGCAATGGAGCTTCGATCGGAAAACTGATAAAGTCCGTTTGGAGCATTCCATTCTGAAAAGAGGGATGGATATTTCCTTGCCGGAAATCCTTGCGAAATATGAAACGAAAAAAGAAGCTGCAATTAATGAAATCGTATACACGATACGGGAAACGTTCAATGCGATGGAAAAAGAGCAGACGGAAGGATTCTTGAAAGAAAATGGAATCTATCCCGTCATTCGTTCGACTTCCTTCCCAAAAACGTCAAAGGCGGGAGATCGCTTCATTGTAAAAGATCATACAGCGGAGACAAGAATCTTCTATGCGCTGGACTTGGGTACTACATACCGTCTTATCGATGAGTCGATGCTTGAATCTCTTGGCATGACGGAGTCGGAAATAATGGAATCAGCACTGTTCAAGGTGAGATCGTTGCCGACAACTATGAAAAAGGACGAAGTGGCAGGAAACCTGTTTTATTTCGTCAATAATAATGACGGTTACGATGCGAGTCGTATTTTAAATCATTCCTTCCTGAAGGAAATGGAAGAGAATATTGAAGGACATATGACCGTTTCGGTTCCTCATCAGGACGTTCTGATTATCGGCGATATCCGAAATGATACCGGGTATGATGTGCTTGCACAAATGACGATGCAATTTTTCACAGTCGGGGCGGTGCCAGTCACCTCCTTGTCATTCATTTATGAAGATGGTAAATTGGAACCGATTTTCATAATGGCAAAAAATCGGGTTGCTCGAAAGGAAGGTAAAAAGAAATGAATATTTTTTACAATGAAAACGGAGTGGGCGATGTACTCCTCGTTCAATTGACGACAGAACGCCCAGAAAATAGTGAAATTGAAAAGAAGAATGATATTGCTCTTATTAAAGACGCAGCAACGGATAAAGTCGTTGGTTTCAACGTCTTCAATGCTTCAGACTATGTGAAGACGGAAGTTAACGGACAAGTTGAAACGACGGAAGAAATTGTCGATCAGCTGCAAGAAGCGCTGAAGTCGAATGGAGTGGATCTCGAGTTGGATGTCGATTTCACTCCGAAGTTCGTAGTCGGGCACGTCGTAGCAAAAGAAAAGCATCCAAATGCGGATAAATTGAGTGTGTGCAAAGTCGATGTGGGAAATGAAACACTTCAAATCGTCTGTGGTGCGCCAAATGTCGAAGAAGGCCAAAAAGTCGTCGTGGCGAAAGTGGGGGCGGTCATGCCTTCTGGAATGGTCATCAGAGATGCGGAGCTCAGAGGAATCGCTTCCTCGGGAATGATTTGTTCAGCTAAGGAACTAGGCATTCCAAATGCTCCTGCTGAAAAAGGGATTATGGTCCTTGGTGCAGATGCGACTCCCGGTGATTCTTTTACAATATGACATTAGAAAAACGTACTGCCCCATGCAGTACGTTTTTCTTATTTTGTCCATACGATTGATTTAATCGTCGAAAACCTGCTAAAATAGAATGATCGACTTGAAGAGAGTGATAGATTTGACTTGGATTAAAAAAATGATGAACCGAATACTTGATACAGATAAAAATGAAGAATATGAAGAAAATTTAATCGACATTGAACTTGAAGAGCAAGAAGAGGAAGTACGAATTGAAAAGCCGGCTTTCCGTTTTCCAATCATTACCGATGCTGAAATCTATGGCTGGGAACCCGATCCGGAAAACGAACGTAGAAAAGCGGGTAATTTAATTACGGAACTTGAAGACGATGGGTTCGAACCTGTTCCGTTATATAAAAATGAAAGATGGCCAGGAGGAAACGAAAAACCGACTATCCATCGTGCGACAGCTCCGCTGAAGTATCAAAAGAAGCATGAACTCGAACCGGAAGCAATCCCGAGACTAGCTCCTAAAAAGGACGCCGTGCCTGCCGAAGAAGATAAAGAGAAAAATAGTTCGACAATTATCCGGAAACGGAGCAGCCGTCCGTTCACACCGACTGAAGTGGTGTCACCGATCTATGGCTATTCGAGACCAGAGGTTAAGAATTTTCACGCCATGCTCGACGAGTGGGATACTGGAACCGAAAAAATTAATGATTTAACCCATACCGACTCGACATTTGATCAAAACGATGCTAACTTCACTAATGGACAAATAGTGGCGGAAGAAGAAAATAACCGCATTGATTTAGTAGATCATGCACATACTTTGGATAAAGAAGAAGTGCTGAATAGTGATCATCCGGCCGATCAGAGTTTTGCGGAATTGGATGAGCCCGAAAACGAAATGGGAATGAGCGACGGTCAGCTTCCGGTAATGGATGAACGTCATTTAGTCCATGTGGAAGAGGTTGTTGAAGAGGAACATTTCAAAGCTGAATCATTCGAATCGGCGGTTGACCAAGTGGAAGAAACGATTACGGTTGAAATGGACGGACATCTTGGTGAGTTATACGAATCAGAGGCTGTAGAACAGCATGAACCTGGGCTTGATCCGGAACTAACGGCTAAGGAAGAGGTCGAAGTGGATCCGCAACCGATAATCGAAGAATTCAAGTATGAACAGACTCCGGAAGCTCCAGAAGTGGAAGAGCTAACGTATGAACGTTCTTCGGAAACCTCTAATGAGAAAGAGTCTCCGACTGTCCATGCTACGGAAACGAGAATGGAAGACGCTTCTGATCCTGTACGCAGCCCTGTACAGAAAAAAGAAAAGATAGTGCCTTTCAATGTCCTCATGTTGAAAAATGATAAATTGAAATATGAGGAACGCGAAAAAAGAGTGAACAGTAAGCCTGTATTGGAATCTAAACCAGGTGATGTTGAAACAGCAGCTGCTGTACAAACGGAACCCGAACACGACCTAGACGCGGATCAGGAAGAGCTGGAAGACCAACCTTATTATGCATTCCCTTCGAAAGAGTTTCTTATTCAGCCTGAGGAGCATATAGAAGATTCGGAATGGCTCCAGTCCCAGTCAGAAAAGCTGGAAGAGGCGCTTTCCTATTTCGCAGTGCAGGCAAACGTCATTGAAGCAGTGCAAGGACCGACTGTCACGAGATTCGAGTTGACAGTTGGGCACGGAACGAAAGTGAGCAAGGTCCGTAATTTAACAGATGATTTGAAGTTGGCTCTTGCGGCGGAGGATATTCGGATTCAGGCGCCGATTCCGGGAACGAGCTCGATCGGAATCGAAATCCCGAACCGGAAGCCGAGGGCCGTCCGGATTTCGGAAGTGATCGAAACGAAACGGTTCCAAGACTCGGAATCTCCATTGGAAGCGGTTCTAGGGCTTAGCTTGACAGGCGAGCCGGTAACGTTGGATTTGCGTAAAATGCCGCATGGAATGATTGCCGGAGCAACGGGATCAGGAAAATCTGTGTGCATCAATTCAATTTTAATCAGTTTATTGTATAAAGCTTCACCTGCAGATTTGAAAATGCTGCTCATCGATCCAAAAATGGTGGAACTGGCTCCTTTTAACGGAATACCGCATTTGTTGAGCCCAGTCATCACAGACGTTAAGGCCGCGACTGCTGCCTTGAAATGGGCGGTCGGTGAAATGGAGCGCCGATATGAACTATTTGCGCATGTCGGAGCGAGAAATATTGAACGATATAATGAAATGGCAGAGAAGGACCGCAAATTTTCTTTGAAACTGCCTTACTTGCTCATCGTCATTGACGAGCTGGCGGACTTGATGATGATGGCTCCTGCAGACGTGGAAGTTTCAATCAGCAGAATCACCCAAAAAGCAAGAGCATGCGGCATTCACTTGATTATTGCGACACAACGCCCATCCGTCGATGTCATTACCGGGACGATCAAGGCGAATGTCCCGACCCGTATTGCATTTTCGGTTTCTTCCCAGATTGACTCCCGTACAATCATCGATACACCGGGAGCTGAAAGACTTCTAGGAAAAGGCGATATGCTTTATCTTGGAAACGGTCAATCTTCTGCAATGCGGTTACAAGGTACATTTGTCACGGATGCCGAAATTGAACGTATAATAGAACACGTTCAGAACGAAGCGGAGCCGGATTATTTATTCGGCCAAGAGGACTTATTGGCGAACACAATGGAAGAAGAGGAGTCAGATCCTTTATTCGCCAATGCCTGCAAGTTCATTATCGAACAAGGCAGTGCTTCTACTTCCTTATTGCAACGTAACTTCAGCATCGGCTATAACCGTGCCGCAAAACTGATGGACCGCATGGAGAAATTAGGTTTTATTTCCGAGCAAAGGGGAAGTAAAGCACGGGAAGTCTATTTGACAGAAAGTGAGCTTAACCATTTTTTGAATGGTAATGAAAAGCCGGTTGACTTGTAATAAATTTGATTAACGATTCACTTGAAATGGAATTGGGAATAGAGATTACTAAAAAATGAATGGGGAATTGGCTGTTGGGCGTTTGCTCCTGGCTGATGAACCATAGTGTGGGAACATTTATGATCCCGGGAGGTTGCATTATGACATTGTACCATTTTATAGGAATTAAAGGATCGGGAATGAGTTCCCTTGCACAGATCCTTCATGATTCATCTTATACAGTGCAAGGTTCCGACGTGGAGAAGTATTTCTTTACGGAAGACCCGTTGCATGAAAGAAAAATAACGATTTTACCTTTTGATGAAAATAATATTAAGCCTGGGATGACTGTTATTGCGGGGAATGCTTTCCCCGACAGCCATCCCGAAATCGTAAGAGCACACGAATTAGGCATCGAAGTAATACGCTATCACGTTTTCTTAGGCAACTATATGAAGAAATCCATTTCTGTAGGTGTTACGGGGTCTCATGGAAAGACATCAACAACTGGGTTGTTGGCGCACGTTTTGGCCGGGAATGCACCGACGTCCTATCTAATCGGTGATGGCACAGGCAAAGGAGTCGAGGACAGCGAATACTTCGTTTTCGAAGCGTGCGAATATAAACGTCATTTCCTTGCCTACGAGCCTGACTACGCGATTATGACCAATATTGATTTTGATCATCCTGATTATTTTAAGGATTTGGATGATGTAATGGATGCATTCGGCCAAATGGCTTTGCGCGTAAAGAAAGCGATTATTGCTTGCGGTGATGATCTTCATTTACCGCAAATCAAAGCGAATGTTCCTGTTGTCTTCTATGGTTTTGACGAAGTGAATGACTTCTCTGCTAAAAACATAGTTAAGTCGGAAAAGGGCGCAACATTTGACGTGTATGTGCGAAACGAATACTACCATACGTTCAGCATCGCATTGGCGGGTGACCATGGAATTTTGAATTCCTTAGGTGTCATTGCATTATGCCACTATGAGGGAATTCCGGCTGCAGGCATTGAAGAGAGATTGGCGACTTTTAATGGCGTCAAAAGACGTTTCACTGTAACGGAATCATTCGGCCGCACGATTGTGGACGATTATGCCCATCATCCGACGGAAATTAGGGCGACTTTGCAATCAGCTAGGCAGAAGTATCCCGACAAGGAAATCATCGCGATTTTCCAGCCGCATACGTTTACGCGCACCGCGGCTCTCCTTGAGCAATTCGCAGACAGCCTATCAGCTGCAGACCACGTCTATTTATGCGACATTTTCGGCTCTGCCCGGGAAAAATCAGGCAATTTGACGATCGATGACCTCGTCGGCAAAATCCCTGGAGCAAAGCATCTCGATTTGAATAACATCGATGTTCTCGATGAGCACGGAAATGCAGTTTATCTATTCATGGGAGCGGGCGACATTCAAAAGTATTTAAATGTCTTCGCCGAACATACAAAAAAAGAAGAAACAGCCTGATCCCCTTCGGATCAAGCTGTCAGACTGTAGACCAAACTCCGGAAATTTCGGCGTTTGACTACAGTCTTTTTTCTTTTAAAAGGATCTATAATATTTATTGGGGTATTCACCAAATTCAACAAAAAAATGCGCGTAATCACCGTTGGTATTTAGATCGTTATCTAGGCTTGTGTAATGAAATTGCAGAGGGCATATGTACTGAAAGAGGAATACTTAAAATGGTTTGACTGGGCAAAGACCACAGAGGATATGGCAACTTTAAAGCAAAGATATTATTGAA
Source organism: Sporosarcina pasadenensis (assembly GCF_047228845.1). Lineage (NCBI taxonomy): Bacteria > Bacillati > Bacillota > Bacilli > Caryophanales > Caryophanaceae > Sporosarcina > Sporosarcina pasadenensis. The sequence goes on along the minus strand of NZ_JBFEGM010000004.1, from coordinate 219,775 downwards.
CATTCGATATGGAGAAATCGGGGTTCATTTAGGTTAATGATTTAATTTACTGCGATATTGATTTAAAAGAGATTCGTTGATTGGAGCGTAAGGCGGCGACTCCTGCGGGAACAGCACGAGCAGAAGACCCTGGACTGAGCGAAAGCCGTAACGAAGAACGGCTTTTGCGAGTAAAAGCGTAGCGTTACGAGCATAGGGGTGCTGTCTAATTTCTGCACAAAACGCAGAAATTAGACAAATCGAACCCTTCGCTGTTCGATTGGCTGATGCCGTGCCCGCAGAAAGCGTCCGCCTGAGCGCAAATCAACATTATTCTAAGCTAAACCTAAATGAAAGAGTGACGTGCAGATCACTTCACCCCAACATTTGATATAGAACCGTCTTTTAAGGAAGCTCCTTGTCTACTCTTCAGATCAAATCGCGCGGTTCTTCCAGCATTCCATATATCTATCCAATGACGTGTAAATCAATATACTTAATATCCAGAAATAATTTATTTCGGAAAAATTGAAGGAGATTTGCTAAAGATGTCGAAAAAGGTTAGAGTAGGCGGCGTTTATTTATTTCATTTATAGGGTAGAAATTATCTATGGATGTTTATCGGGAGGAGGATTGCCATGGAAGTATTACTGTATATTGCTGCAATCGTTGCGGCAATCGCATTTTTGATTTTATGCATTAGCCTTGCAATGACATTAGGTTCATTGAAAACGACATTACGAAGCGTTTCCGAAACATTGGATGGCTTGACGAACCAGTTGGAAGGGGTCACGTCTGAAACGACGGAACTTCTTCATAAGACAAATGCCCTTGCCGAGGATATTCAACAGAAATCCGAAAAATTGAACACTGTCGTTGATGCAGTGAAAGGTGTAGGAAACTCTGTCAGCGACTTGAATAGCTCAGTTCGCCGAGTCACCAATTCAATCACTGTCGAAGCCGAGAAGAACAGTGATAAAATAGCTCAAGTCGTTCAATGGAGCAATGTCGCATTCGGCATCATCGGCAAAGTGAAAGATATGAAAGCGGAAAGATCATCAGGATGGACTGTCTATAAACCTGACACTGGACAGAAGAGATTGCCTGGTCCGGATGTACGCTAATATGACCGCCTAAAGGGAAACTTCAATCGGTGGGGTTCCTGCCGATTGTTAGTAGAACCAATCCTTCATGGACTGTCTGTTGAGCATACACGTAAGCGAATGTTTAACAGACAGATGATGCGGGAAAAAAACATATAGGAGGAATTCACATGACTGATAAATTAAAACCGAACTATAACGATGCGCAATACGATCACCACTATTACGGGAACCAAGAATATAAGAACACTTTTGGTGAGCCATCCCAGCTGCCTGTTAGCTATCCATACCGTTCCAATACGGATGATTTCTATGATAACGACGACTCCGGAGCAGGAAGCTTCCTGTTGGGAGCACTCGTTGGTGGCGTAATTGGCGCGGCAGCGGCATTGTTCTTGGCACCGAAAACGGGCAGGGAAATGCGCGACGATTTCTCGGAGCAAGCTGTTCAACTGAAAAATAAGGGAATCGAATTGAGTACTGTAGCGAAGGATAAAGCGACAGAAATCACTTCTGTGGCAAAGGAAAAGACTGACGGCTTGACGAAAACGATTCAAGAACAATCCGGCCAGATTGTCGATAAAGTGAAATCGATGGCAAATAAAACATCTGTGCCAATGGATGATGGAACAGCGTCGTCCGAAGGTGAAGAGGCTATCGACTTCGTCGGAACTTCAACGGAGCAGGATAAAAAAGACGCTAAGGATCAATCGACAAAGAATAGCGATGTTTCCTATGACAATAGCGAGAACTTCGGACAAGATAAAAATGTGAATCAAAATCATATTTCTGTCGAAAAAGAAAAATGATAGTAAAGAGCCAGACAGCCCTGAATGGGTTGTCTGGCTCTTTCGTTTCTAGGATTGTCAGGTGCCGAATCGGATTTCGAGTGCGTCCCCGCTGTAAACAGGATCATTGAAGCCAATCGGCTCTCCGTTACGTAACAGCTGATAGGAAGTAGATGCAGTTTTTGGCAACGAATAATCGATAAATAGGAAAACATCACTGAACAGAAATGGCCTTTGTACCGTCTCTTGTATTATAAGCCGGTCCCCTGGGTGGACGATTGTGGAAGTATCAACTTGTTGCTCATTCAATAGGATGGAAGCTCCAATGTTCATCATCGTCACCGGTTCGCCATTGAATGTTACACTCGCTGTTGCAAAAGTGAATTTCTCCAATGAAGAAATGACTTCCCCGACGGTAGGATAAGTTTGCATCTCTAAACGGACTTCATCATCAGCTTTGAGACGATGATCCAAAGGAACAGGCATATTGCCAACAATGTATTGTGGAGTCAAGTTTTCCAAAATGACACTTTTATTATTCACGTAAACTTGGAAAGGCTCGAAAGTTTCAATGCCGATTTCTGATAGCACATTATTCAGTTTCGTTGAATGAGAATAATATATTTCATCTCTATCGTTCACAACGGTATCAAGCCCAACCGGAATGCCATTGCATTCTATACTTGGCACAATAGTATGTTCACGTCCGTTGATCGTCACTTCGATTGGAGAAAAATCACCGATCAAATCGCGAATTATTGCGGATGCATCCTTTCCATCCAATCCACGTTCCAAAGTAATTTCATCGCCGTTCGAAATGAAATCTTTCGTACTGGCGGGTTTCCCGTTCAGCAGTATTATGGAAGGTCTGCCATGTTCGCCAGGAATCGTCATGAGGCTGCCGTTCAAAGTAACCGACATCCCCAATCCTGGCTTGCCATACAATTGTCTAGCTTTTATATTTGCAGCAAGCAATGCATCCCCGACTGTCATCTCCTTCAATTCAAACAAACGGATTGTTTTTTCATTTACAATTACCGACATATAATGGATTGGTGCCCGTCTTGCTGCAATCGCGATGCCGATTGGCGTAACGAGGGCAGGTGTGGAGACGATGCCATCTGATAAAGTGATGTCTGCCAAAGCATCGAGGCCGCGGATGCCGACACGGTTTTCAGGCAAGTCGAGTCGGATGCTCAATTCCTTTGTCAAAAGAGGCGTGAGACTCCCGCCGCCGACAACCATGACGGCTTGCGGCGACTTACTATTATTAAGCCTTTTGATTTCTTCTGCGATGCTTGACGCCAGCTTCTCGATGGAAGGCTTGATAAGTGTTATGACTTCCGAAGAGGGCACTTGCTGTTCAAAGCCGAGAATATCGGACACTGTAATCGTTTCATCTGTTGCAAGAGAGCGCTTTGCAATTTCAGCTACCGGGAAGTCAAGAAGATAATGGTTGCTGAGCGCTTCCGTAATTTCATCCCCTGCGATAGGAACCATGCCATACGAGACGACTGTATTATTATTCGTAATGGCAATATCCGAAGTTCCTGCTCCGATATCGACGAGAGAGACATTCAATCTGCGCATGGAAGGGGGGATGAGAACATTGATAGCGGCAATCGGTTCGAGTGTCAAAGCCTCCATTTCAAGATTTGCACGCTTCAATGCGGATAGAAGCGACTCGACGACTACGCGAGGGAGGAATGTCGCAATGACTTCAGCTGTTGCGGTTCTGCCTGCCTGATCGATCAGACTGCCAATTTCATCCCCATCAAGCTTATAATGAAGGACTGAATAGCCGACACAGTAATAATAATCGTCAGTAGTGGATGCAGAAGATAATAATTTCTGTTGTGCTTGTTGGACCGCGGCCAATTCGAGTCGGTTTATATCCTCCGAAGTGAAAAGTGATGTCCCTGCGATGTCAATCGTCATGGAACCTTCCATCGTTTTCAACGCACGTCCTGCGGCAGCAACACTCACTCTCTTTAGAGTCCCGTGTCGTTCCTCCAGTATGGACTTTATTTCGGATATGACGGCGGCGACGCTAACAATATTATGTATTTGCCCATCAATCATCGACCGTTCCTTATGTTCGATCGTGACGAGATCGGCAACGTGATAACGGCCATCCTGTTCGGTCAAGATGATGCCGACGACAGAACGTGTACCGATATCGAGTGCAAAAAGTTTGTTCGACAGAATAACACACCTCTTTTTCGTCAAATACTAAGAAAATTAGACAATATATAAAAATGACGTGACTTTTCAAATACTTTTCTTTATACTTGGACTATTATATAAAAATGTAACATAGAATTCCTTCTTCGAAAAGGGAATGATATGTGCGGGGAGGAGACGTAATGATGAGACAAAATGATTTAGATCAGCTTAGGGGTCAAGTAGATGAGTTGAATACCAAAATATTGGACTTGATCAATGAACGTACATCGGTTGTCCAAGAAATTGGAAGAGTGAAGGAAAAGCAAGGTGTCAACAGGTATGATCCGATCCGTGAAAGGGAAATGCTCAACGCCTTGGTCCAATCGAATAAAGGACCGATTCCAAACGGGATTCTGGAACAGATTTTCAAAGGTATCTTCATGTCGGCACTTGAGATTCAGGAAGATGAGCAACGCAATGCATTGCTTGTTTCCCGTGAACGCAAGCCTGAAGACACGATTGTAGATGTGAATGGACAAAAAATCGGAAATGGGGAACCGACTTTCATTTTCGGACCTTGTGCCGTTGAATCATACGAACAAGTTCTTGCAGTTGCTCAATCAATCAAAGCAAAAGGGTTGACGATGCTAAGAGGCGGCGCTTACAAACCGCGTACATCCCCTTATGACTTCCAAGGGCTCGGCCTCGAAGGCTTGAAAATCTTGAAGCGTGTCGCTGATGAAACAGGCTTATCTATCGTTACGGAAATCATTACGCCTTCCCACTTGGAAGAGGCTCTCGATTATATCGATGTCATCCAAATCGGGGCACGCAACATGCAGAACTTCGAATTGCTGAAGGAAGCGGGCATGGTGAATAAACCGGTTCTCCTGAAACGTGGATTGGCGGCGACGATTGATGAATTCATCAATGCAGCTGAATATATCATTTCCAAAGGGAATAGCCAGATCATGCTTTGCGAACGTGGAATCCGTACATATGAGCGGGCAACACGCAACACATTGGACATATCTGCAGTTCCGATCTTAAAACAGGAAACACATTTACCTGTATTTGTGGACGTCACTCACTCGACAGGCAGAAAAGACTTGTTGCTTCCGACTGCAAAAGCGGCAATTGCCGTCGGAGCGGACGGTGTAATGGCGGAAGTGCATCCTGATCCGGCTGTTGCTCTTTCCGATGCGGCACAGCAAATGGATATTAAACAGTTCGATGAGTTCTATGCGGAAATTGAAAGATTCATGAACACCCATCAGACTGTCTAAGTTTGTATTATTCTATAAACAACGCCGGACCTTTCAAGGATCCGGTGTTTTGTTTATAATGAAAGTAAGCGAATACATACTGATGGGAAGGAGATTCGTCAATGGCAGTTACTATATATGATGTAGCAAGGGAAGCGAATGTTTCCATGGCTACTGTTTCTCGTGTTGTGAACGGGAATCAGAACGTAAAACCGGCAACACGAAAAAAGGTCCTCGAGTGTATCGAGCGCCTCGGCTATCGTCCAAATGCAGTGGCGAGAGGGCTTGCTAGTAAAAAAACGACAACGGTGGGTGTCATCGTTCCGGATATTTCAAAAAGCTATTATGCCGAACTTTCCCGAGGCATTGCAGATATTGCGACGATGTATGAATACAATATCATCTTATCCAACTCGGATAAGCGGGCGACAAGGGAAGTTGAGCTATTAGAAGATCATCTCGGCAAACAGGTTGATGGCCTCATTTTCATGAGCGATTCCCTCTCAGAGGAAATCCGATCTGAAATGGCGACGGCAAATGTGCCAATTGTTTTGGCTGGCACGTTAGGGGATGACACGAAATTGCCGACGGTGAACATTGACCATGAGGAAGCGGCGTATGAAGCCGTAAAGAAATTGATAGAAAATGGACATGAGCGTATCGTACATGTAAGCGGACCGATGTCCAGGGACATCAATCGCCTATGTAAGAAAGTCGGATACGAGAGGGCGTTGAAGGAAGCAGGCCTTCCTCTCATTGAGGAGTATTTCATAGAAACGGATAATACGTATGATGACGCTTACGAAAAATGGACCGTTATTCGTGAACTTGAAGAGAAGCCGACCGCCATTTTTGCAGGCAATGATGAAATTGCAGTTGGTGTGTTAAATGGAATTAGGGATGATGGCTATTCGGTGCCGGATGATTACGAAGTGATCTGTTTCCAACATTCATTGCTATCACGTGCAGTAAGGCCGCAATTGACAGCCATCGTCGTCCCTTTATATGACTTGGGCGCGGTTTCGATGAGATTGTTGACGAAACTGATGAACGGTGAGGAAGTCGATGATGTAAATGTCATTCTGCCTTACCATAAAGAAGTACGCCAATCAACGAAATGAAAAGCTGTTCCGGATAAAATTCCGGAACAGCTTTTTTTCACGCCAAGGCTCATTTATTCCCACCAAGGCTCGATTAGGCACCGCTATTGCTGACTCCTCACAATATGTAAAGCGCGATCGAGCATTTGAGCATTCTTTTCTGTAATTTCCGCTTTCCTTGGAATCGGCTCGTACAACGGATCGGGATCCTCCCACGTTTCGATGAAAGGTACAGGGGACTCAGCTTGCCAAGCATTGAGCCATTGTTTCGGCAACCTCCCTGTAGGAACCGGGAGTTGCTTCATAGCTAGCCAAATATGCGACCATGCTCTCGGGACAACCCGCCATATATCATATCCGCCGCCGCCGACAGCAATCCATCGGCCATCACAATAGCGATCGGCAATTTCACGTGCAATCCGTGGTATTTGTTCATATATTTTCATCGTTCCGTACAAATGGGTGAGGGGGTCGAAATAATGTGCATCCGCTCCATTTTGGGTCAAGATGACGTCGGGTTTGAAATAAGCGGCGACCTCTTCAATTGCAGTCTTGTAAATGGTTAGAAACGACTCGTCCTCCGTGAATGCATCAATCGGGAAATTGAAAGACGTCCCGTAACCTTCGCCATTCCCACGTTCAGTGACAGCACCCGTCCCGGGGAAAAGATATCTACCAGTTTCATGGATGGAAAGTGTGCAGACGTTCGGATCGTCGTAAAAGGTCCATTGCACGCCGTCTCCATGATGTGCATCCGTGTCAATATAGAGCACACGGGCGCCATATTTCTTCTGAATATATTTGATGGCGACCGAGCTGTCGTTATATACGCAGAATCCAGATGCCTTTCCTTGGAATCCATGATGGAGTCCACCACCCAAGTTCAATGCGTATTTCGCCCTTCCTTCCATCACTTCATCGACTGCCGTCAACGTCCCACCGACAAGCATGGCACTCGCTTCGTGCATATTCGGGAAGATGGGGGTGTCTTCCGTTCCAATGCCATAAACGGAACCGATATCTTCACTGATGAGTCCCCGGCCGGCTCTTTTCACAATGTCGATGAACTTCGCATCATGGACCAATAATAATTCCTCATCAGTCGCGGTTCTCGGGATGATGATGTCATCATCCGAGATTGCATCACTTTTCTTCAAAAGATCCAATGTCAAAACAATTCTCTTCTGATTAAAAGGGTGGGTGTCCGAAAATGAATAGCCAAGTTGCTCCTCCGAAAAAATGAAAACAGCATCTCTCATCATAGGTCAATGCCAGGAACATTCGGCCACAAGACTTCAAATCCATTTTTACGCAAGCCATCTATGACATTGAGCGGATTCATCGTCTTGACGCGAATTACAAGAATTTTATTATTTTCATTTTCCTTATCGGGGTATACGAGAACACTAAGCACATTCAATTTATGCTCATGGAACACTTTGGACACTTCAAAGAGGATGCCGGGTATATTCGGTACACGGACTTCAATCTGGGATCCCGGCTGATGTACCCCGGTCAACTCGATATACTTATACAATAGATCCGTTTCCGTCAGGATGCCGACGAGCTTCCCGTTGGAGACAATCGGAAGACAACCGATTTGATTATCATAAAATATGACTGCCGCCTCTTCGACAAAGTCCATTGGATGGCCGCTAATTGTATTTGTCGTCATGATTTCAGATAAGGGTTTCTTGAAAACGGTTACATCGCGAGAATCGGAATAGAGGGAAGGGACCACTTCTTTCAGATCTCGGTCCGTTACGATTCCCACGAGGCCTTTAGCATCCGAAACGATCGGGAGATGCCGAATTTTATTTTCCTGCATGATTGTCAAGGCATCTCTCACAGTATGTTCAGGTGAAAGGGAGATGACCTCCCTTTTCATAATCTCTTCAATTAACACTAGAATAACCTCCCATCAATACATGAAACGGTTCATGAAACGAAGACTGTCAAATTGTTGGACTGATTCCTGATCGACTCTTTTGCCGATTCTCGCCATGAGGCAATTCGCGGGATGCGAGCTGATTTCTGGATCATCAGTTGCATAATATTCCAACCCGCCAGCATTCATCATCTTCTCCATCACTTTCCGATATTCCCACACATTCAGTTTCGTCCCTTTTAAATCCCAATGCCAATAATATTCGGTCGTGATGATGATATAATCCTCCATTGCATCATCCATCATGGACACTTCCAGCAACGCCTTCCCAACTCCGCCGCCCCTATATTTAGGAATCACTTCGATTGCGCCCAACTCGATGAGATTTTCCATCTTTCCTTTCGACCATCTCTCAAGCGGATCGGGATATAAATACGTTACGTAACCGACGACTTGGTTCATGTCGCGTACGATGATTATCCGTCCTTCCGGAAGATCGGCGATTTCAATCAGTGCTTTATGCTGCTGCTCAGGCGGTCTGAAAGCAATTAAATCTTCATGGAATTCAAGGTTGGCCAATTCGTTGCCCGGAATCGGGCCTTCTATGACGAGGTTGCCATTTTTATGTTTCACTTCCATCGCGTTATACGTTTTCCTATGCTCCAAATTTATCACCGTCCTACAATTAAATAGATCTTATTCACAGTATACAACAATTAAGTTCGAGGCAGAGAACTTCTTGATGACAAATTAATCAACAATACTAAAGATATGAATTTATTAGCAAATAAAGAATGAATAATGTAGAATAATAGAGGTAAATGTTCCACGAAAGGGTGATAGGAATGGAAAATAATATTTTACCTGTAATGCAAGGGGACTATCAATTACAGGATTATGACCAAACAGCGAAGGATTTTAAATGGTCTGACGTAGAGAAGGAGTTCAGCTGGTATGAGACCGGGCTTATTAACATCGCGCACGAGGCTGTGGATCGTCATGCGAATTCCTATCGGAAAAACAAAGTAGCTCTTTTTTACAAAGATGCGGAACGCAAGGAAGCGTTTACGTATAATGAAATGAAAAGAATGTCCAATAAAGCGGCGAATGTACTGACGAACCATTCGACATTGGAAAAAGGGGACCGTATTTTCGTTTTCATGCCGCGCTCACCTGAGTTGTATTTTGCGATACTTGGGGCATTGAAGATGGGGACGATTGTTGGACCGCTTTTCGAAGCGTTCATGGAAGGGGCGGTCTATGACAGGCTTTCCGACAGCGAAGCGAAAGCGATTGTGACGACACCTGAATTGTTGGACAGGATTCCTGTAGACAAATTACCACACTTGAAAACAATCTTTTTAGTTGGCGAAAATATTGAAGAAAATGATAAGTATATAGATTTCAAGAAACATTTGAAAACAGCGTCTCCGTACTTCCAAGTAGAGTGGTTGGATCGAGAGTCTCCGACGCTGCTCCACTATACGTCCGGCTCTACCGGCAAACCTAAAGGTGTTTTGCATGTACAGGAAGCAATGGTGCAGCAGTTGCAGACGGCTCGCTGGGTATTGGATTTGAAGGACGAAGATGTTTTTTGGTGTACGGCGGATCCTGGTTGGGTTACAGGGACGGCGTACGGGATCTTTGGTCCGATGCTTGCTGGTGCGACATCGCTTATTGTCGGCGGGAGATTTTCCACGGATAGCTGGTATGAATCCATTCAAGAGTATGGCGTAACGGTTTGGTATAGTGCGCCGACAGCTTTCAGGATGTTGATGGGCGCGGGTGCGGGTCCATTGGAGAAATATGATCTATCATCTTTGCGTCATATTTTGTCAGTCGGAGAACCATTGAACCCAGAAGTTATCCGTTGGGGGATGGAAGTGTTCAAGCTACGGATCCATGACACTTGGTGGATGACAGAAACAGGGGCGCAAACGATCTGCAACTTCGGATCATTGCCGATCAAATTGGGCTCGATGGGGAAAGCGGTACCGGGCATTGAAGCGGCAATCGTAGATGATCGCGGGCAAGTGTTGCCTCCGAATCGGATGGGTAATCTGGCGATCAAAAAAGGCTGGCCTGCAATGATGAGGCAAATTTGGAATAACCCCGAGAAATATGATTCGTATTTCTTGAATGATGAATGGTATGTCTCCGGAGATTCTGCTTACATGGACGAGGACGGCTATTTCTTCTTCCAAGGCCGTGTCGATGATGTCATTATGACGAGCGGCGAACGAGTAGGGCCGTTCGAAGTGGAAAGCAAGCTGCTGGAGCATCCGGCGATTGTAGAGGCGGGTGTCATCGGAAAGCCCGATCCGGTCCGCGGTGAAATCATAAAGGCATTTGTTGCGCTTCATGAAGGATATGAGCCTACCGAAAAACTTGAGGAAGACATTAAGCAATTCGTCAAAAAGGAACTTGCCGCGCATGCAGCGCCAAGAGAAATTGAATTTAAGGACAAGCTTCCGAAGACAAGAAGCGGTAAAATAATGCGCCGAGTGTTGAAAGCATGGGAACTGAACCTGCCGACTGGCGACTTATCGACGATGGAAGACTGATAACAGATTAGAAAAGGGACTCCCAGTTTGCGGGAGTCCCTTTCTATTTGACTGTTTAATCGTCGTCATCATCGTCTGAAGGGGGTTTGTTGCCGCCTCCGGTATTGCTGTTATTGCCATTTCCGTTATTTCCGTTGTTTTCGCCGTCGCTCCCATTTCCGTTATCATTCCCATTGTTGCCTTCGCTGTTTCCACCGCCATTATTTTCATTTCCTGGCGGTGTCGCCGGTGGTTTATTCTCGTCGTCCGGCGTATCGGTCGGTGGCGGTTCCGGGCTATCGACGATTACGATGTTGGAGCCTCCGGATAAAAGTCCGGTAATATCGACCGCTCGTACGTAATAATCACCAGGGCCAATAGCGAGAGAATTTGCAGATCCATCAATGACTGTCGCAATTCGTTCGTTGTTCCGATAAACATAATAACCAATGACATCATTGGAAGGGGATTCTGACCAAACCAATGTCGATCCGTTAAGGGATGCGCTAACTCCTCCTGGTGCAGCATCGTCAGCAGGGAAGGTTGCACCCGATACGACGCTGGAAGAGAACGCGGATATTGATGGGAACAACTTCGAAGCATCTCCGCCCCATGGTCCAAGCATCCGGTCGATGAATGCCTGGTTAACTCCAGTTCCACCTGAAACGATAAACTCTGCTGGCGTCGAAGGAAGCGCCATGTATCGGCTGCCTTTGACAGAGACATAGGATGCATTAATTATGCTGTCATCTGGTTCAGTAGGCAACATCACTTTTGAATTGAATAAGTCAGACCTGACCAATCCCGCTGAAGTACACGCAGCAGACGGAGCCAATCCGGATATTCCACAGAAAGGTTTTGAAACGACGCCTTTCGGCTGTTTAAACGTGCTGGCTGCACCGATTATATCCGGTCTTACTTTGTTCGCAGCATTCATCAGTCTGCCGAATAGCATTGTAGTACGTGTGGTCGGGTGCATTTGCCCTGATCCGCGTGTATACAGTTTCCGTGTTTGGTCGTAATAGCCAAACCATAGCCCCATTGAAATGTTCGGGTTATAACCGACAAGCCAAGCATCCGCATATTTATTCGTTGTTCCTGTCTTTGCGGCCAAATCGGTTTTGAAATTCATGAAGCTAGGTAACTGCTGACCTGTTCCTCCAGGCTTTAGAACATCCCGGAGCATATCTGTAACGATATAAGATGTTTCTGGACTGAATACATCGACAGGTTTTATTTCATGTTGATAAACAACATTGCCTGACATATCCTCGATTCGTTCGATGATATACGATTGGATGAATTTGCCGCCGTTCGCGAACGTGGCGAATGCATTCGTGTTTTCTTCAACACTAACTCCGACCTTCATACCTCCGAAAGAGGTTGAATAGTTAGTATAGTCTTCCTTATGAAGCTTGGTGAAATTCATCTTCTCTAAAAACTCTGCAGGGCGCCTGTCCACAATTTCCCTATATAATCGGGCTGTTGGCAAGTTCAGTGATTCCGCCAATGCTTTCCTTGCCGGGATAATCCCGTTTTCCACATCGGCATTATAGTTTGAAGGACTCCACGTATCAGTTCCGTCCGGTACTTCGAATTTGACATCGACGACAGGGCTACCTGCGCCGATCACACCATACTCAATCGCTGGTGCATAGACAAGGAGCGGTTTCATCGACGAGCCGTTTGGCCGATGAGCTTGCGTAGCATGGTTCGTAGCTATCAGTTGGTGATCACGTCCTCCGATAAAGGATAGAATCTTTCCAGTACTATTTTCAATCATAATAGCTCCGACTTGAACAGGGTCATCTTTCAGAATAATCTCCCCGGTACTGTAATCCTTCTCTTCGCGTGTATATGTGAACCCGTAATGCTCGAATTCCTGAGCGATTTTATTCATTTCATCATAAAGATCCTTTTCGACAGTCGAATAAATTCTATATCCGCCTGTCCGCATTTCGCGCTCTGCAAGAATCTCGTATTTTTCCTGTACTTTACGATCTTCCTCAACCCGTTCGGGGTCGATGCCATCCTTTTCCGCCAAGATCTTCGCTAAAATTTCGATGGTTTCCTTTTGAATTTCCTGTGTCAAATAAGGGTATCTTTCGGTTGCGCGCTCCGTCTTTTCACGGAAATCTTTTGTAATATCATAAGCGACTGCTTCTTCATATTGCTTATCTGTAATATAGCCGGTTTCCTTCATACGAAAAAGGACCGTTTTCATCCTATCGATTCCAGGTTTAATATTTTCATCATTTTTCAAGCCGCCGCCATAATAGCTGCCCTTAAATGGTGTATACGCAAACGGGGCTTGCGGAATTCCTGTGATATACGCTGCCTGGGGAAGGTTTAGTTCTTTTGCAGTCACACCAAAAATACCTTCTGCTGCAGTTTCGATTCCCGCTATATTTTGCCCCATTGCGTTTCTTCCATATGGAATGATATTTAAGTAGGCTTCGAGAATTTCCTCTTTATCCATGAAATGTTCAAGCCGCATGGCGAGAAGGATTTCTTTTGCCTTCCGCTCATAGGAAACTTCATTCGTCAAAATCTGGTTTTTAATCAATTGTTGGGTAAGGGTCGATCCACCTGTCTGACTGGATGAATTTGTCACGTCCTGAAAAAGTCCACGGAAAATCGCTTTTGGAACAATCCCTTCATGTGTTTCAAAATACTCGTCTTCCGTCGCCAAAACGGCATCGATGACGAAAGGAGAAACATCCTTCAATGTCGTCTCTTTCCGTTCGATATCGGCATTTACTTTCCCTAAATAAATATCATTGGCAAAATAAATTTCCGAAGTCTCTTCATAATTAAAAATATTACTCCGCATTTCAGTTTTGGATCGTAACGGTTCTTTCGCGACAAGTGATGCAAAATAACCGGCGCCGACTGAAGCCGCAAAAACGCCGAGAGTCAGCCCGAAGATGAGGAAGAGGAGAAAGAGGTTCCAAATGACCCCAGATGTGATTCGAACTCCCTTTGCCCATCTTTTTTTCTTTAGTGTTTCAAATTTCTCTTCTATAAGATCTATCCTGTTTTTACGTTTTTCGCTCAAGTTTTCATCCCCCCTAAAATCCTTCCTATTATAGCACATTTCGTGGAAATCAATAGAAAATGTTTGACAAACCGATATTTTAGACTACAATAAGACTTATATCATTTTTCACATGGTGAGGAAGCCGGAGTAGGAACGGTCGAGCCGTCTAGAGAGGCAGCGGTTGGTGGAAGCTGTCCGGTACATCGTTTGCGAATTACAGCTTTGGAGTGTGACGCGTACGCAGCGATAATGCGTCTTAAAGCGGAGAGTTTTTATATTCTCAAGCCGGGTGGTACCGCGTTAGTTGACATTGTGTCTAACGTCCCTGCATGATTCATTTGAATCGTGTAGGGGCTTTTTTTACTTTATTGGAGGGATTATGATGAAGAACGGATTGCTGGAAGACTTGAAATGGAGAGGCCTGCTGTATCAGCAGACGGATGAGGAAGGCCTTGAAAAAGTATTGAATGAAGAAAAAATTTCATTGTATTGCGGAACAGACCCGACGGCGGACAGCTTGCACATCGGTCATATTGTCCCTTTTCTGACGCTTCGCCGTTTTCAGCAACACGGACATCGTCCTATCGTTCTAGTGGGCGGGGCAACTGGCATGATTGGGGATCCATCCTTCAAGGCGGAAGAGCGTCAGCTTTTATCCGATGAGCAAATCGCGAAAAACGTGGCGGGCATTCGCAAGCAATTGGAGCATATTTTCGATTTCGACAGTGAAAACGGAGCTATCTTAGTTGATAACAAAGACTGGTTTGGCGAAATGTCTGCCATCAGCTTCCTCCGTGACTACGGAAAGCTGTTAAGCGTCAACTATATGCTAGCGAAAGAGAACGTTGCTTCCCGTCTGGAAACGGGCATCTCCTTCACGGAGTTTTCATATATGCTCATCCAAGGCGCAGACTTCAGCCACTTGTACGACAAGTACAACTGCCGTTTGCAAATCGGAGGCTCCGATCAATGGGGCAACATTACAACAGGACTTGAAATTATCAGGAAAACACATAGCGAAGAAGCAAAAGCATTCGGAATCACGATGCCGCTCATCACGAAAGCGGATGGCACGAAATTCGGAAAAACTGCTGGGGGTTCTGTTTGGCTTGATGCAGAAAAGACTTCGCCTTATGAGTTCTATCAGTTCTGGATTAACACGGCAGATGCGGAAGTCATCAATTATTTGAAAATCTTTACATTCATGAGCCGGGAAGAAATCGAAGCGCTTGAGGCATCTGTTCAGAATGAGCCGCACCTTCGCAAAGCTCAGCAAGCACTGGCGGAAGAAATGACGCGTCTCATCCACGGTCAGGATGCCCTCGACCAAGCGATACGTATTTCGAAAGCACTTTTCAGCGGAGACTTGAAGGCATTGACGGTTGCGGAAATGAAAGACGCATTCAAAGACGTGCCGACGGCAGAACTTACGAAGGCGGATAAAAACATCGTCGACTTCATCGTTGAGGCGGGTGTATCGCCATCCAAACGCCAAGCACGTGAAGACGTAACAAACGGCGCCATTTCTCTGAACGGAGAAAAAGTGACGGATCTTGCATACGAAATCACGGCCAAAGACCGTTTGGATGACGTGTTCACGATCGTCCGTAGAGGGAAGAAAAATTATAAAATGGTGAAATTCGTTTAATGCAAGAGGCCATCCTTTAGAGGGATGGCCTTTTTGTTGTGGAAAAGGGGGAGTCGGTGATAAACCATCGCAAGTCGGTGATAAACTCCCGAGAGTCGGTGATAACGCGTCGCCGCGGAGCCTTTTATGCTTTCATCTTCGCCGCCGCTTTTTTCCGTGGCGCAGGCTTTTTCTTTTTCGTCTTATCGAGCGATGCTTGCAACGCCGCCATCAAATCGGTTGTATTGGAAGGGGAAATTGCCTGTTTCTCAGTTTTGGCAACAGTAACATTGCCTGCTTTCTTCTCTTCGATCAATTCCATTAAAGCTGTTCTATATTCATCCGTATATTTCTCTGGATCGAATGCAGTCGTTAATTGATCGACTAACAGAAGTGCTGTATCGAGTTCCTTTTTTACGACTGTGTCTTCTTCTGGAATATTCGGGACTTCTTGTACATTTCGCACTTCATCAGGGAAGTGGATTGTTTCCATCAACAAAGCATCTTTATATACCCGGACGACGGCCAATTGCTCCTTCGAGCGGATAATGATCTTTGCCACGCCAATTTTTCCGGATTCCTTTAAAGCTTTCCGCAATAAAGCATAAGCCTTACCACCGTTAGCGTCAGGAGCCATGAAATAGCTCTTTTCGAAATAAATTGGATCAATTTCCTCCAACTTTACAAAATCAATGATTTCAACGGCTTTGTCCTCATTTTCCTTCTTCAGCTTTTCAAGCTCTTCATCATCGAGCACGACAAACTTGTTTTTCGTATACTCATACGCTTTCACGATTTCTTCGCTTTTCACTTCTTTATCGCAAATTGGGCATACTTTCTGATAACTGATTGGAGAATGGCACTCCTTGTGAAGTTGTCGCAATTTAATATCGTTGTTTTCAGTCGCCGCATGAAGCTTTATAGGGATATTGACGAGTCCGAAACTGATGCTGCCTTTCCAAATTGTATGCAATGAAATCACCCGCTTTTCTTCTTAGTATGGAAAGCTGACTCATTCCTATGTATACGAAATTCAATCCGTCAAACACTAAATAAAATCATTACCTAAAGTATTAAAAACATGGAGCGATAATTATGAAACCGATGTTGATGATGGATGCAGAGGAAATTCCTGTAGGGAAGGATTGGATATATGAAACGAAGTTCGACGGATTCAGAGCAATCCTTATATGGAATGAGGAAGGAATTCAGCTTTTTAGCAGAAATGAAAAATTACTGAACGATATCTTTCCGGAGGTCATAGAGGATTGCCGTCGTATTGAACAATTGATAAAGCCTTTTCTTCCACTCTCCTTTGACGGGGAATTGGTCTGTTTGCAAAACGATTTCAGCAGTGAATTTTCTATCGTGCAAACGAGGGGACGGATGCGGAAGAAAGAAGTGATTGCTCAACATTCCAAAATATTTCCATGCCAATATATTGTCTTCGATTTATTGTCTTTAAAGGGGAAGGATGTAACCGCCTCTGCGCTTGACAAGAGGAAGGTGCAATTGAAGAAGTGTTTTGAACAGATTGGACTGCCGAGTGCGGTCCAATATCGCCACGAAAGTTTAATTCAATTAATAGAAACGTTTACGGACGGCAATGAAATATGGAATCATGTCCGGCTTAGCAATGGAGAAGGGGCGATCGCCAAACGGAGGAAAAGTGTCTGGAGCAATGAAAAAAGGACGAATCAATGGTTGAAAGTAAAAAACTGGCGATTGGTCACAGTCATTATTACGAAATATGAACAGGTAAATGGATTTTTTACAGGCGCTATTTATAGAGAAGGTCACCTTATTGAGATAACAACATTCAAACATGGAATGACAGATGAGGAAATGAAGTCCCTTAGCGAATTGTTTCTAGCAAACGGGCAAAATATCGGAAATTCTACTTATGAGATTGCGCCATCCATCTGTGCGAACATAAATTGCATCAGCTTTGATGGGAAACATCTACGGGAACCTAGGTTCCATTCCTTTCAATTTGAAGTGAATCCAGAAGAGTGCCAGTGGCGGCGATTGCTTCGACAGGTGAACCCGATTCCTGAGCAAGTACAAATTACGCATCCGGACAAACCGGTTTGGCCGAAGGAAAGCTTGCAGAAGGATGACTATTTGCTGTACTTGCAAATGGCGGCACCTTTCATGCTTCCATTTCTCAAAGAGCGGCATCTTACCTTAATCCGTTTTCCACACGGCGTGCCGGGCGAGAAGTTTTATCAGAAAAGCGTTCCCGATTACGCACCTAATTTCATCCAGACGTCTAAAGATGAAGATATTGACTATATCGTTTGCAATGACATAACGACATTGCTATGGCTAGGGAATCAGCTTGCGCTTGAATACCATATTCCGTTTCAAACGATCGACACGACAATGCCGACAGAAATCGTCTTCGATTTGGATCCGCCTTCAGTGAAAGAATTCTCACTCTCCGTAGAAGCTGCAGTACGCATGAAGGCGATATTCGACCAGTTTCAACTGACTTCATTCATCAAAACATCCGGTGGGAAAGGGCTGCAATTATATATCCCGCTCCCATTCAATACATTCACTTATGAAGATACCCGCCTCTTCACAAAATTCGTCTCCGACTTCCTTTGCGATCAAGAGCCGCAATGGTTCACGACTGAACGCTTGAAAAAGAACAGGGGAAACAAACTATATTTGGACTACGTGCAACATCACGAAGGAAAAACGATCGTCGCTCCATATTCACCGAGAGGAAACGAACTGGCGACAGTCGCAACCCCATTGAACTGGGATGAAGTTAGAGCTTCATTACGGCCAGAGCAGTTTACAATTAACAGTGTAATGGAGCGGATGAAAACGATTGGAGACCCTTTCCGTGAATTTAGGAAAGTGGGGAATACACAACCGTTTGAAGTTGTGCTTGAACAGTTGAAGGAGTTGTTAGAGGGAAAATAATCCCGCTATTGTAAAAGCAATAGCGGGGAAAACTGAGTGAGCGGGAAATGGCGAAAGTTAAACCTTGCTAGCATTCCATATTCACGGTTCATTATTTACAAGAGGCTGAATTTTGTGATAAGGTTTACTTTATATTGCTAGGATTATATAAGGCAGTGCTAGTTTGGCAGATCTTATTATAGAGGAGGGGTATTATGGAAGTGCCATTAATTTTAACTCAGTTTTTAGATAATGCCGTGAAACTCTATGGGGATAAAAAAGCAATTATCTGTGACGACCGAGTGTTTACTTATCGAGAGATGAATGAACGAGTCAATCAGTTGTCAAATGGCCTTCGCACATTAGGTGTGAAAAAAGGAGATCGAGTGGCATTTCTGGCACCAAATACTGTAGAAATGTTGGAAGGCTTCTATGGTGTGTTTCAGCTAGGGGCAATCATGGTGCCATTGAATATTCGCTTAAAACCTGAGGATTACCTATATATTTTGAATCATAGTGAATCCAAGGTTTTGTTTGTTGATCAGGACTTATACCATTTAATCCTACCTATTAAAGAAAAGCTAGAGACCGTTGAAGAGATTATTGTGCACTACTATGATGGCACCTGTGATGAAGTAAATTATGATGAATTTTTACAGAAGCATTCAACAAAAGCTTTTAATCGGGAAGCTTTAGAAGAAACCGATGTATGTAGCTTGCTTTATACGAGTGGAACAACCGGCAATCCAAAAGGTGTAATGTTGACGCATCGCAACAATTATATCCATGCCTTAACGTGTATGCATCACTTGCGGGTTACCGACGAAGATGTTCTTGCACATGTGTTGCCAATGTTTCATGTCAACGGTTGGGGCTCACCATTCTACTATACAGCAAACGGAGCAACTCAAGTCTGTTTAAGAAAAGTTTCTCCAGATAGTATTTTTGAAGCGATTGAGAAACATGGTGTTACAGTAATGCATATGGCTCCAACGGTGTTGAATTCATTAATACAACATTACGATAAAAATCATCCGGAAATTGAGCAAAACATTCGTGTATTCATTGCAGGATCGGCACCACCAACAGCATTTGTCACTAGAGTGGAAGAGGAGCTAGGCTGGGAGTTTATCCAAGTGTACGGCATGACGGAATCTAGTCCGTTAAGTACCATCTCTAGAATTCGCCCACATATCAAAGATATTTCAAGAGAAGAAGAGTCTCGAATAAAAGCAAAAACCGGATACCAAATGATCGGCACAGATGTAAAAGTCGTTAATGAATTAGGAGAAGAAGTAGCTTGGAACGAAAAAGAAATTGGCGAACTCATTGTCCGTGGAAATGGCGTCATGAAAGGCTATTGGAAAAATGAAGAAGCGACAATGGAAGCCATTCGTAATGGCTGGCTCTATACCGGGGACATGGCTACTGTAGATGAGTATGGACATATTGGAATCGTTGATCGGAAAAAAGATGTCATTATCTCTGGCGGTGAGAATATTTCTTCCATTGAAGTCGAGGGTGCTTTATATGACCATCCAGCTATTTTGGAGGCTGCGGTCATTGCAGTTCCTCATGAAAAATGGGGAGAGACGCCTCATGCCTATGTCGTTTTACGTCCAGGGAAAGTAGCGACAGAAGAAGAACTAATTCAATTCTCAAGGGAGAAGCTAGCTCATTTTAAAGCGATTACGGGAGTCAGCTTCGTAGACGAACTTCCTAAAAATGCTTCCGGTAAGATTTTAAAAGTTCAGCTGCGTAACAACTACTGGGAGTCGGTTGGAAAAGCAGAGAGATTTGTTAACTGAACAACAACAGAAAAAACCCCGAAATTGCAAATGCAATTTCGGGGTTTTCATATGGAAGCGATTAACGAGAGTAGAACTCAACGATAAGAGCTTCGTTAATTTCAGCAGCAAGTTCGCTACGTTCAGGCATACGTACGAATGTACCAACTTTAGTGTCAGCATTGAAAGTAACGTACTCAGGAACATAGTTGTTCACTTCTAGAGCTTCGTTAACAACATCAAGGTTTTGAGATTTTTCACGAAGAGAGATCTCTTGACCAGGTTTTACGCTGTAAGATGGGATGTCAACGCGTTTACCGTCAACCAAGATGTGGCCGTGGTTAACAAGTTGGCGTGCTGCACGACGAGTGCGTGCAAGACCCATGCGGTATACGAGGTTGTCAAGGCGAGTTTCAAGAAGAATCATGAAGTTTTCACCGTGTTTACCAGGCATTTTACCAGCTTTGTTGAAAACAGTTTTGAATTGACGTTCGTTCACGCCGAACATGAAACGAAGTTTTTGTTTTTCTTGTAATTGCATTCCGTATTCGGAAAGTTTTTTACGTTGAGTAGGACCGTGTTGTCCTGGTGCGTAAGGGCGTTTTTCGATTTCTTTTCCAGTACCGCTTAGCGAGATGCCAAGACGACGGGAAAGTTTCCAAGATGGACCTGTATAACGAGCCATGAAAGACTCCTCCTCTGTTTTGGTTTTATTTTGTTGTAAAATAAGAACCAGATGTATTCAATCCATGTGCCATTCTATTATCTTGCATCCTCGCCTCAGCAGCCTCGAGGTTACACGATGCACCTTACTGAAAGGAATAGACTGGACAACAGGGATCATACAACTGCTGCAACTATTTTACACAAGGAATATCATAACAATTATTCGAAAGTGAGTCAAGCTCTTTTCCTCACGAACCAAATATATGAGAGAACTCGATTGAAAAGCTGTAAAAAATAGGTTCTATGTATTAGAATATAAGTATAGGTATAAATTACGAGGGACGTAAAACGAGGGTGATGGCAAATGAACGACAATGAATTGACATTATATGAAGTGAAATGCGCCGTTTTTGATTTATTATCAAATTTGAATGTCGAAAGTCCTCTGGAAGACAAGCTGGTACAATTCAAAGAGCTGTTCATGAATCAATTCGAAATCAAGAACGCTGCTATCCTTCTGTATGATAACAATCGTTTCGTACCGCTGTTCGATAGTGAGACTACAAAGAAAAACTGTGCTATGTGTCATGAATCTTTTACAAAAGACCATCCAATCTTCAATGTTTCATTCATGTCCCACGCTTCTGGCAGGGAATATGAATTCGCTGACGACTCGCTCATCATAAGGGATGTCCATCTTGCTCCTCTTGGCGCTCTGTTGTTCAAGGCGAGTGAAAAATGGCATGCCTTCGCCTTGACGGATCATTTGAAGGATTTGAAAAAAGCGTTCGGCACTTTCATTAGCCAAGCCGTCAAATTGCATGAGCTCTCGGTCAAGGAAAAGACTTATCGCCATTTATTCGAAGTGGCCGAGCTTTTCAACTCCACAATGGAAAGTGATGTCATCCTTGAAGGGCTTATGGAAGCGGTGATGGGATCCTATCCGGCTTATGATGTACATCTTCTCCTTTCGAATGAACAGAAAGGGAAAACGAATGAGTATAGTTTGTTTGATTATGCGAATGAGAGGGCGTCCGCTGTCGATGCCTTTCTGTCAGGGGATTTGACGATTGAAAACGCTTCGGATATTTCAAGCGTCCTTATGAATGCGCCAATTCGTGGAAGACAGGGAATTTACGGTGTCTTACAGATCACTGCCCCGAAAGACACGGAATTTACAGTGACGCAGAAGAGTTTTATACGATCGATAGCGAATGCCGCGGGTAGTGCACTTGAAAATGCGAGTCTTTACGACCAATCCCATCGGCTCGTCGACGATTTGCGCTTAGTGAATGAAGCTTCAAGGAAGTTGAACAACAATTTGGAGCTTGACGAAATGATCGCCTATCTCAAAAACCAATTTCTGAAAGCTTTTTGCCCGAACGAGATGGCGTTTGTTTTTTATGATGATCAATGCAGCTATTCCATTTCCCCTTCGAGTACGCCATTCTTCACGAATGACGCTGGGAAGAAATATATAGATTCAGTTTCGGCCCGCTTATGTAAGGGGGAAGAAGCGGTTTTTGACGCAAATACAAACATATGCCCCGATGATGTCTATAGTTTCAAATCCATTGTCGCCCTCCCAATAAGCAATGGTGGTGAAATGATCGGATTCGTCATCCTCATGCACCGGGAAGAGTACTTTTTCTCATTTGACAGTTTCAAATTGATGCGCTCGCTCATCCGCCATTCATCGCTTGCGATATCGAACATTATGCTGCGCGATCAATTGCAGGAACTTGTCAATAAAGATCATTTGACAAAATTATTCACCCGTTCGTATTTAGATGAAATTGTCAACTCTACCATGGAAAAAGAGGAATGCGGTGTCTTCATCTTAATGGATGTCGATGACTTCAAGTTGGTTAACGACTCCTATGGTCATACGACGGGAGATTTAGTGCTGCAGCAAATCTCGACCTTTATCCTGTCCAAAGTGGAAGGCCGAGGGATTGCTAGCAGGTGGGGCGGTGAGGAAATTGCCATCTTTGCCCCTTCGGCAACGGTCGACGAAGGTGTCGATTTAGCCCGGCAACTTGTGGAGGGAATCCCTGGAGCAACCGATCCGAGCGTAACGGTATCAATTGGTTTGAGCGGCTGGTCTCCAGAAGACGGTAAGTCTTATAAGGAGCTTTTCCAATCTACGGATTCTGCTTTATATGATGCGAAAAATAATGGAAAGAACCGGTTCGTTCTGCATGGAGCGGCTTCGGCGATAAATTGTCGCTGAAGTTGCTCTTTTTCTTTTTCGGAAAAGAGGGTAAAATGAAAATAGGAAATGTAAGTGCTTACAATAGTGAAGGGCGGAATGGAAATGAAAAAAACGACACTCCATAAAGACACGCTTGTGATCCATGAAGGCTATGATGATACAAAGCATCACGGCAGCTTAGCGGTGCCACTCTATCAGACTTCGACATATTCTTTTGAAAATGCGGTTCAAGGGGAAAAACGTTTTTCCGGTGAAGAGGCGGGTAATATTTACTCGAGGCTTGGCAATCCGACAGTCCGTACACTGGAGGAAAGAATGGCCGCGCTTGAAAACGGGGCGGGTGCACTTGCTTTTGGCTCAGGAATGGCAGCTGTAAGCTCCATTCTTGTCCACTTGACGAAAGCGGGGGACCATATCATCTGCTCGAGGGGAATCTATGGATGTACGTTCGGCTTACTCGGAATCATGCAAGAGAAATATAATATTACCCATAGCTTGATCAGCATGACGACTGAGGAAGAGATTGAAAGGGCGATTACTCCGGATACCGTATGCATTTATGTAGAAACACCAATCAACCCGACGATGGAATTGGTTGATTTGAAATTGGTCTGCGATGTAGCTCAGAAACACGGATTGACTGTAGTCGTAGATAACACTTTCACATCCCCATATTTGCAAAACCCAATCGATTTTGGCGCGGATTTTGTCTTGCATAGCGCAACGAAATATATTAATGGACATGGAGATGTCATCGCGGGATTGCTTGTAGGGAAAGATGCCGATGAGATGCACAAACTAAAGATGACGGTCCAGAAAGACTACGGAGCGATCATGTCCCCATTTGACGCATGGCTGCTCATCCGGGGATTGAAGACACTGCCCGTCAGGATGGAAAGGCATACGGCAAATGCCGAAAAAATCCTCGCTTATTTGAAAAATCAGCGGCTTGTCGAAGATATCTATTATCCTTTCGATCAAGGAAATCCGCAGTTTGAAATTGCTCAGCGTCAAATGAAAGCTGGCGGCGGGCTCATTTCATTTACAGTGAAAGGCGGCAAGGAAGGTGCCCAAACGTTCATGGATAGTCTCTCGTTGATCAAAATTGCCGTCAGTCTTGGAGATGCCGAGACGCTCATTCAGCACCCGGCTACAATGACGCATTCAGGCGTGCCGGGAGCGGACCGCTTACAGATGGGCATTACGGACTCCTTGCTCCGTCTATCTGTCGGTCTCGAACACGCAGACGACCTTATCGCCGACTTGGATTCCGCATTTATCGCACTGGAACAGAACCGTTCGACACATGCATGAAAAAATGCCCGGCGTGAACCATACGTCGGGCATCTTTACCTTCTATTTATTAGATATGTTTAACAAGCACTTCCACAAATTGCTCGAGTCCTTCTTGATCGTCTTCATTAAAACGATCATACTCCGGACTGTCGATATCAAGAACACCGATTACTTCCCCGTCTTTCATCAACGGAACGACAATTTCGGAACGTGATGCGGCATCACATGCGATATGTCCCGGAAACTGGTTGACGTCAGGAACTAATATGGTCTCTTTCTTTTGCGCTGAAGTCCCGCATACGCCTTTCCCAAGTGGAATCCGGATGCAAGCAGGCAAACCTTGGAATGGACCGAGTACGAGCTCATCCTCGCTATCCATCATATAAAACCCAACCCAATTGATACGATCGAAAAATTGATTCAGCAAAGCAGAGGCATTGCTTAAATTCGCATAACGGTTGCTCTCTCCGGAAAGTAGCGCATCAAGCTGTTTTGCCAGTTGTCCATACTTCTCCTTCGGGATATCTGAATAATCAGTTGTAGTAAACAAAAAAACACCCCCTGAATATAATCCTCTTTAGTATACGTTTCTCACGGATTTTCTACAAATTTCGCGGGAATCAGCCTCAAAAACACCTTTTTCCCTATAATTCGTCCAAATTCATACGAAAATGCTTTAAACATGTTACTATATAAGATAATATTATTTTTAACTAGTGGTTAAAAGTTCATTTCAGTGACTTCGGAATAGGGGGATCACAATGGTGAAATATTTCATCATTCCAATTATTGTTCTACTTGTGCTCATTACCATCGCCTTTTTATTCAGGCGTAAACATATTAGCGAAATCAATAAACTGGAACATGAGAAGATGCAAATCCAGAATAAGCCGATTTTTGAAGAGATGATGAAAGTCAAACAATTGAATATGACAGGAGAAACAGAGGAGAAATTCGAACGGTGGCGCAATGAGTGGACAGAAGTTGTGGACGTACATATGCCAAAAATTGATTCTTTGCTATTTGATGCGGAGGATATGATTGATCGGTTCCGTTTCAAAAAAGCGACAACGTTAGAAAAAGCGATCCAGGAAAAAATCCGCCAATGTGATAAGAGGAAAAACGACATATTGGAAGAGCTGAATGAATTGATCGGCAGCGAGGAAAAGAACAGGATTGAAATCGAAAACCTTCGTGATCAATATCGATTGGCAAGGAAAACAATTTTGGCTCACCAGCACTCTTTTGGAATGGCTGTCGGGCCATTGGAGAAAGAGCTCGAATCCTTCACTCCGAAATTCGAGGAGTATGATGAGTTGACGGCTAATGGAAATTACCTACTTGCGCGCGAAATCGTCATTTCCCTGTCTTCGAAAGGTGAGCGGTTGTCGACACTTATCCATGAAATCCCGTCATTATTGACGGAGCTTCAAAACAAAATGCCTGCATCCATCCGGGAATTACGGAACGGAATTAAAGAAATGGAAGACCAATCTTATTACTTGGGGCATTTGAATCTGCCAAACCAATTGGATGAAATCGAAGAAGGGATCGGGGAGCAGTTAACGAAGCTGGCCGAACTTGATATCGATACGGCGCGACAAAACGTATTGGATATGAACGACCGCATTGATGCCTTTTATGATTCATTAGAAAATGAAGTGAATGCAAAGCATTACGTTGATTTCCATTTTGCTGAAGTCGAGGAATCGTTAGAAGCGATCATACAATTGACGAGGGCAACGTCCGATGAAGCTGTCTACGTTCAACAGAGTTACCGCCTCGATGAAAAAGAAGCGAAATTGCCGCAGTTTAGCTTGAAAAAGTTGGAGACGATCCAAAATCGTCATGATAACTTGAAAATGATGCTAGAGGAAGAACAATCTGCATATTCATACTTGCAATCGGAATTGAAAGGCATTTCCGAAGAGCTTGAAGAAATTGCAATGGAACAAGAAAGTCTCGCTAATCGGATGAAAAACCTTCGAATAGATGAAAATAATGTCAGAGGTAAACTGGATAATCTTGCGCGTGATTTGCAAAACGTAGATCGGAAACTTCATCGTGGAAATATCCCAGGCATTCCAGACGAAATGGATGCACGGCTTGAGGAAGCGGAAGAGCAGCTATTCCTTGTCAGCCAAAGCTTGCAGGAAGTTCCGTTAAATATGTCGGTTGCAGAAAGCTATTTGGCGAATGCGGAATCCGCTGTAAAAGAAGTGAATGAAAAGGTCGATGAGCTTTTGGAAAACGTCATGCTTGTTGAACGGATCATTCAATACGGAAATCGCTACCGTGCGTCCAATCCAGAGATGCATGAAAGATTGCTCGATGCAGAAGAGTCATTCAGACAATTCCGATATGCGAAAGCGCTGGAAGAGGCAGCTACGGCCGTGGAAGCGGTCGAGCCGGGTGCGATGAAGCGAATCGAAGAAATGTTGCAGGAACAAGTTTAACTTAATCAAGCAATTGATAGTGGGTTGACGTTAACGAGCCACCGGCATACTAAGTGCAGGTGGCTTTGTTGTGCGAAAAGCGAAAGGCGCTTGCTTAGATGCGACGGGCATAAGACGAAGATGCGGCGTGGCTTTTTGCCACAAAGCAGATTTGGCTTATGACCCGAGCATCTAGCGCCTGTAGCTGGACAACGAAAAGTGAGAAAGGAAAATCTATATGATTTATTTTGATAATAGCTCAACGACGCAGCCTGATGAAAGTGTACTCGATTCTTTCATCGCTGCGAATAAAAAATATTACGCAAATCCCGCTTCGTTGCATGTGCTAGGAAGGGAAGCGGAATCTCTATTGAGTCGTTCGAAGGAACAGATGCTGGCACTCGTCGGCAATGAAGATGGTGAAGTCGTACTTACATCAGGTGGAACCGAAGCGAATAATTTGGCCATCTTCGGTTTAGCTGAAGCTTATCGATCTAGAGGAAACCATATTATTACGACTCAAATTGAACATCCTTCCGTATTGAATGCGTGCCGTGAATTGGAGAGTAAAGGATTTCAAGTGGATTATTTGACGGTAGATGCCGAAGGGCTTATTTCGCTCGAGGAACTTGAGAAGACGTTGAAAAAAGATACAATCCTCGTCAGCATCATGCATGTCAACAACGAAATCGGCACAATCCAACCGATCCTGCAGTGCGCTGAACTGATTAAAAAAAATAGCCGCGCAGTTTTTCACTCCGATTGTGTCCAAAGTTTTGGGAAGCTGCATGTCGATATGGCCTCATTACAATTAGATGCGATCACCATTTCTGCACATAAGGTTAACGGCTTAAAGAACTCCGGCGCATTGATTTTGAAAAAAGGCATCACGCCTCATGCTATCAATTTTGGCGGTGGTCAAGAAAACGGCTTGAGAAGTGGAACTGTTTCCGTTCCGAATGCTGTTGCGATGGCTAAGGCGATGAGAATCAGCTCGGTATTAGAAGAAAGGGCAGATTATAGGGAATGGCGGAATTTGCTCATGGAAGTATGTCGTCCATACGACAACATACACATTCTTTCGCCGGATAATGGAGCGCCACATATATTATCCATTGCTTTCAAATCGATCAATGGAGAAGTGGCGGTAAATTATTTTCAAGAGCATGGCATCATCATCTCAACTTCGAGTGCCTGCTCGTCCAAAACTAAAGATGCTGGACATGTCATCGAAGCGATCGGATTGGAGAATAAATTTAAAAACGGTGTCATCCGTATCAGTTTCGGCAACACTAATACAAAAGACCAAGTAGTCGAATTTATAAACGTGCTTAAAAGCTTTGTGGAATTGATTGAGAGGGGAATGTAACTAATGAAATGGAAAGAAATTTTAATTCGTTATGGAGAATTGTCTTTAAAAGGACGAAATCGTAACCATTTTGTACGAAAGTTAAGAAATAACATAAAAGATGCATTGACTGATTTGAAATCTGTTCAACTGCGTGCTGAACGGGATCGTATGTTTTTACTTGCAGATGATGAGGCCGATATGAAAGAGGCGATTGAACGGTTGCCGCATATTTTCGGCATCCAATCGTTCAGTCCGGTCGCCATGTGTGAGGCGGATCTTGACGCAATCAAACAGAAAGCGCTTGAAGTGATTGGAACCGAACATACGGCAGGAAAAACATTCAAAGTGGAAATAAAGCGTGCCGACAAAACATTCCCATATGTAACGGGTGAACTGCAACAAGCAATTGGTGGACATGTATTGCACCATTTCCCTGAACTTACCGTTCAAGTGAGGAAGCCCGATATTATGTTACTCGTCGATATTCGTAAAGAAGGGGCATTCCTCACGTCGAAAGTATATAAAGGGGCAGGAGGCATGCCTGTTGGGTCCAATGGGCATTCTTTGCTCATGCTATCGGGAGGCATTGATAGCCCAGTCGCGGGATACCTTCTAATGAAACGCGGCGTCTCGATCGATGCAATCCATTTTGCAAGCCCTCCATATACGAGCGAGTTAGCAAAACGGAAAGTGATGGATTTAACAGAAAAACTTTGCTCATTCGGAGCCCCGGTCCGCCTACATGTCATCCCGTTTACAGAACTGCAACAAGCAATCGTCAAACAAGTGCCTGACAACTTGACGATGACAACAACAAGAAGGATGATGCTTCAAATCGCCGATAAAGTGCGAAAAGAAATTGGCGCATTAGCATTAGTTACTGGAGAGAGCCTTGGTCAAGTGGCAAGTCAGACACTTGAAAGCCTGACTGCTATTAATGAAGTGACTGCAACTCCTATCCTTCGTCCATTAATCGCGATGGATAAACTGGATATAATCGAAATTTCCCAACAAATCGGGACATATGATACTTCAATTAGACCATATGAGGATTGCTGTACAATCTTTACCCCGAGCAACCCAAAAACAAAACCGAAACTTGAACGGGTTCTTCATTTCGAAAGCTTTTTTGATTTTCAACCTATGATTGAAGAAGCGGTGAAAAACAGAGAGGTTATTGAAGTTTGGCGGCAGCAAGAGAAGGATGAATTCGAGGATCTTCTATAATATAAAAGAAATAATTCCCATTGTACCTCCTGCATGAATTTCCGGAAACGGTCCATTCTATATGCACAAGGAGGTGACAACGACATGGCTAACAACAACAGCGGCAACTCGAACCAACTCCTAGTTCCAGGGGTACAACAAGCGCTTGACCAAATGAAAAACGAAATCGCAGCAGAATTTGGTGTAAACCTTGGACCAGACTCCACATCGCGTGCCAACGGTTCCGTCGGCGGAGAAATTACTAAGCGATTAGTGCGTCAAGCCCAACAACAAATGAAGGGTTTCCAACAATAATAACGAATGCATTAAAGCTGTCCCGGATTTCCGGGGCAGTTTTTCTTTTATTACACATCAGTCTTGACTTCGAATAGAAAGCTTATTCAACATTTCTGAAAGAAAAATGAATATGTTTTGAACTTTCTACAAGTCGTTTGTATAATTGAGTCATACGTAAAAGGGGGAGATCAGTTTGAATCGTGATGAATTACTTGCACCGGAAATGTATAACCTCGTTTCTGAATTCGAGCGGTACGCAACGGGAAAAGAAAAGCGTGCACTAATTTATGTTAATTCAGATGGACAGGAAAAGTACATTACATACGATGAGTTAATGGCTTCCGCGAATAAAGCCGCAAACGTATTTATCGAAAATGGATTGGGAAAAGGAGATGTCATTCTCGTTATGGTTCCCCGAACGATCGATGCGTACGTGACATATATAGGAGCATTAAAGGCTGGGATTGTTGTCATTCCAAGCTCTGAAATGCTACGTTCCTCTGATATCGAATATCGCTTGGAGCACAGTCGGGCGAAAGCGATTGTCGCCTACGATGCGTTTATGGATCAGTTTGAAGCCGTGAAAAATCTACAAGACGTCCAATTGTTTGTAATCGGCGAAGCGAGTGACGGACAGAAATCATTAACTCGTCTGATGGAATCTGCTTCATCGAAATTCGATGCTCCACCGACAAAAAGTTCGGATATGGCGTTTCTATCATACACATCGGGCACGACAGGAAAGCCGAAAGGGGTCGTCCATACACATGCATGGGCTTATGCACATTTACGGACCGCGGGACCGAACTGGCTTGGCATAGAAGAAGGGGACGTCGTATGGGCGACCGCTGCGCCGGGATGGCAAAAATGGATTTGGTCCCCTTTCCT
This sequence comes from Sporosarcina pasadenensis, assembly GCF_047228845.1. Taxonomy (NCBI): domain Bacteria; kingdom Bacillati; phylum Bacillota; class Bacilli; order Caryophanales; family Caryophanaceae; genus Sporosarcina; species Sporosarcina pasadenensis. Next base: position 189,219 of record NZ_JBFEGM010000004.1, on the reverse strand, counting down.
TTCCGTGCTGGGCAGCGGCGCGACAGGTCTTGTTTATGACGGGAAATTCGATGTGAAAACTTATTTGGATCTAATCAAAAAATATGCCGTAAACGTGCTATGCTGTACGCCTACGGAATACCGGTTCATGGCAAAAGCTGAAAACTTACAGGACTATGACCTATCCTCACTTCGTAGCGCCGTATCCGCAGGCGAGCCGCTAAACAGGGAAGTGATCGATATTTTTGAGAAGATATTCAATCTTGCGGTCAGGGATGGATATGGGCAAACGGAAAATACACTTCTTGTCGGGACGATGATAGGGATGGAAGCAAGGCCGGGCTCGATGGGGAAACCTACGCCAGGAAACAAGGTCGATATTATCGATGAAGAAGGGAAGCCGGTTTCCGCAGGAGAGGTGGGCGATATTGCCGTCCACATTTCAACGCCTGCTCTCTTCAAAGAGTATTTAAATGACCCTGAAAGGACAAAAATGCAATTTAGGGGCGAATACTATGTGACAGGGGACCGGGCGAAACTCGATGAAGATGGATACTTCTGGTTCGAAGGGCGGGGCGATGATATTATTATCAGCTCAGGTTATACGATCGGACCCTTTGAAGTTGAAGATGCATTGACGAAGCATCCGGCAGTACGTGAATGTGCAGTTGTCGGCAGTCCAGATGAAGTTCGGGGCAGCATCGTCAAAGCGTTCATCGTATTGCGTAATCCCGAAATGGAGCATCATGAAAATCTCGTGCAAGAATTGCAGGAACATGTGAAGACATTGACGGCTCCTTATAAGTATCCACGCAAAATTGAATTCGTGAAAGAATTGCCGAAGACCGCCTCGGGTAAAATCATGCGAGTCGAATTGAGAAAGTTAGAAAAGAATAAATGAAAGCCTTAGACCGTCCTATGCCCGAATGGCATGGACGGTTTTTCCTTCGCGGGTTTACGAATGGTTTTGAAAGGACTATAATTGTCCTATTCGAAAGGAGGGTGCCTGAATGCAGTCTGAAAAAAGTGGTATCCTATGGGTCGTCGGAGCCTTCCTCATTTGGGGATTCATGCCGATTTACTGGAAGCATCTTGAACATGTGCAAAGTGATGAAATTCTAACGGGGCGGATTATGTGGGCATTCGTTTCAACAGTCCTTGTTGTTTTGCTCATGAAAAATGGCAGACAGCTTATTTATGATATTCGGGAGCTGTGGAAAAGCCAGTCTCAATTTTGGAGTCTTTTCGTCGCAACCGTGTTAATCACGGCAAATTGGTTCACCTACATATGGGCGGTCAATCATAATTACATCGTACAAACGAGTCTTGGTTATTATATTAATCCTTTAGTATCTGTCTTACTCGGAATCTTCTTTCTGAAGGAGAAGCTTTCATCCTCACAGAAGATCGCTTTCCTGCTTGCCTTTACGGGAGTCATCATCTTGACGGTTTCATACGGAAGATTTCCGTGGATCGCTTTAAGTCTTGCAATTACTTTCGCTGTTTATGGATTCATTAAGAAAAACATCAAATTGGATGCCCTTCGTGGATTGGCGATCGAGACATTATTCATTACGCCATTCGCAGTTGGCTATTACACCTATTTGTTCATGAAAGGGCAAGCCGTCTTTTTACACGGAGATACTAAAACGGATATCCTCCTCATCTTTACAGGCATCGCAACTGCACTTCCACTTGTCATGTATTCGAAAGGAGTTCGGATGATTCCATTGTATGTGGCGGGTTTCATCCAATATATTGCCCCTACCATGATGTTGTTCCTAGGTGTAGTTGTCTACAAGGAATCGTTTGGTGGAATTGAAATGCTATCATTTTCTTTAATATGGGCAGCACTTATTCTTTTCACGGTTTCAAAGGTTTATGAATCAGTTTTGACAAAACGGAGCGCTCATGAATCTTCCAAGTAAAATGAAACATTTGTCAGGATTGAAACGTATACAATGATGCAGGAAAGAAGGGGGAATTACATAATGGCGATGAAAAGATGGATCGCAATCATCGTAGCTGCGGTGCTTATCTTCATTTCAATAGGCATCAATTCGCTTTCGTATTTATTCACGAGAGATTTCAGTGGTTTCATGGAAGAATTGGCAGCAGGAAATACGGGTTATAGTGAAGTGGTCATTGAACAAGGAAAAGGAAGGGATCGAATTGCCGTTCTTACATTGGATGGCGTCATCCAGGATGTTGGCAGCTCCTTATTCGCATCCGGCGGTTACAACCACCAGGTATTCATGTCTCAGCTTCATGATATTTTAAACGATCAAACGGTCAAAGGTGTTGTCCTATCAGTGAACACGCCAGGTGGCGGAGTTGTGGAGTCATCGGATATTTATGATGCCATTAGGGCAATCCAAACCGAAAGGGAAATTCCGGTTTACGTAGCAATGGGTGGACTGGCCGCATCAGGAGGCTATTATGTATCAGCACCAGCTGAAAAAATATTCGTACACCCTGAAACAATTACTGGATCTATCGGGGTCATCATGGAAAGCGTCAATTATGCTAAGCTTGCCGAAAAGTATGGGATTGATTTTAATACGATTAAAACAGGGCCTTACAAAGATATCATGAGCGGCTCCCGTGAAATGACTGAAGAAGAGCATGATATGCTTCAAGAAATGATCAATGATTCGTATGATCGGTTTGTGTCGATTGTTGCAGAGGGCCGCGATATGTCGACGGAACAAGTGAAGAAAGTGGCGGATGGCCGCATAATGAACGGCAGACAGGCGATTGAATCTGGTCTTGCAGATGATTACGGCAAAATGGGCGATGTCATCGATGCATTGAAAGCTGATTATAAGTTGGAAAATGCAACGGTCTTTGAATACGCGCCGATGGATAGCTTAGGCTCCATTTTCGGAGTGAAGGTCGGAAATCTATTCGGACGCAATATTGAGTCGGAACTGATCGGGAAATTGCTTTCCGATTACTATGCACCACGGATGATGTACTTATATGGAGAAAAATAAGGAGGGAAAGGCATGACGGATCATATTGAAGATAATCAGTCGATTAGGGACATTCCCAAGCCGGATCGCCTCCCTGAATATGAAATTGTCCGAACGGAGCGCTTTATACCGAAATTTGCCGGTTTTTGGACACGTTTCTGGGCATATGTCATTGACTTGCTGATCGTTTCATCGATAAGCGGAATATTCATCAAACCGGTATTCAGGGTTTTAGATATTAAAATTTCCAATCCTTCATTTCTTTTATTCAGCCCATACAAAGTGACACTCCTCATTCTTTTTCTAGGCTATTTCGCACTCATGACGAAAGTTGCCGGTCAGACAATCGGGAAAATGATTTTAGGAATAAAAGTCGTCAGACAAGATGGCGGAAAGCTGACTTGGGGCACGATTCTTTTTAGGGAAGTGATTGGTCGCTTCATTTCTAAGCTTCTTACAATCCCTTATTTGCTCGTTGTCTTCATGCCGAACAAGGAGTCCTTGCACGACCTTTTTGCTGACACGTTCGTCATCCATGAACAATCATTTGAAAGGGAAGTCATTGAGACGCGGCAGGAGCGCAAGGGTGAAGAGTTGCATGCCGGAACAATTGTTTAGTAGAATGAACTGAAATGATAAGGAGGCGTCTTCATGGTAAATGTCACTTTTAAACAAAACCCGGTCACATTGCTCGGAAAAGAAGTAACAGTAGGCGACAAAGCTCCAGATTTCACAGTTCTATCCAATGATTTGCAACCGGTTACGCTGAATGATTCGAAAGGGAAAATTCGCTTAATCAGCGTTGTTCCATCCATCGATACTGGTGTTTGCTCAGAGCAAACGCGTAAATTCAGCCAAGAAGCGACTTCGCTCGGAGATGATGTGGAAGTGCTCACGATTTCCGTCGACCTTCCTTTTGCACAAGCAAGATGGGGTGCAACAGAAGGGGTCAGCAATGTCCAGACATTATCGGACCATCGGGACCTTTCATTCGGAGAAGCATACGGTGTCGTCATGAAAGAGCTACGGCTATTGGCGCGCTCAATCTTCGTTGTCGACAAAGACGATACAGTCACTTATGTCGAGTATGTTATGGAAGGCACAGACCATCCTAATTATGAAAAGGCGATTGCAGCAGTAAACGAACTTACGAAATAATTGGCTGGCCCACTCGGCAACGGGTGGGCCACATTACCGTTATAAAAAGATTTTAGCAAGGCATATTTTGGATTAGAGGGATATTATATGGTGACAAATACTGAACAGATTTTTACATTTTTAAATGATTATGCAGAAGCGAAAAAAGAAGATCTTTATTTGGAAGCGCTCATCGAGGCTTGCCAACAATGGCTGTCGGAGGAGAGCATGCCCCGCTTGACTCCTTCCGTGACAAAAGAGGAAATCCGAAGAGGAATTCAGCTCGCTGTCCTAAAGGGGATGAAAGAGCAAGCTCAGCCAAATCATCAAATGACACCGGATGCAATCGGCATGCTCATCGGGCATTTCGCAAACAAACTGATGCAACATAAAAATCAAACAACTTTACTTGATCCGGCAGCGGGAACGGGCAATTTACTGTTCACCGTCATGAATACACTAGGTGATAAAGTTAACGCGACATCTGTGGAAATCGATGAACTGCTCGTCAGATTGTCCGCAGTTACTGCTGACCTTCTGGAACAGCCAGTCCGATTTTTCATCCAGGATGCATTGCGGCCATTGCTTGTCGATCCTGTTGACTTGGTCGTTTGCGATCTTCCAGTCGGCTATTACCCTGATGATGACAATGCGCTCAACTTCGAAATGATGCCTGCGGAAGGACATGCATTCGCCCATCATCTATTCATCGAACAGTCGATGAACCATTTAAAAGAGGGCGGATATGCAATCTTCCTGACGCCGGCATCCCTTTTTGAATCGGATCAATCAGAGGTACTTCACCGCTATTTGAAAAAGAATGCTGTCATACGGGCAGTCCTCCAACTTCCGGCTACATTATTCCGTAGCGCTGCACACGAGAAAAGCATCTTCATCTTGCAGAAGCCGTACGCTGAAATGAAAGCCAAGCCGGATGTACTGCTGACAAAAGTGCCGAATATGTCGGATAAACTAGCGATGTCCCGCTTCCTCGAACAAATCGATGACTGGATAGGAGAAGAATCCTAAATACTTTTAATTTCCGTTTCAGTCGGTTTAAATTAACCCCTTCTTATCCCTCTATGGATTGGAAGGGGTTTTTGTATGGCATTCAATGAGTTGGAGTATTGAATTGGCTGTGTGATATTATCCCTTTCCTGCATACTTTAGTGAGAATAAGGGAAAGTATTTATTCAAGAAGTAATTATGATTCGTCTGTATGACAGATAGTCCTAAAAAATATAGAAAATGGTGATGAATAGGATGGGTGTACATCAATATTTTAAAAGCTTATCTGATTTAGAACAAATTATTCGTTGTCCAGGAAAATTCAAATATCAGCAGCATTCCGTCGCCAGTCATTCTTTTAAGGTGGCGAAAATCGCTCAATTTCTTGGAACAGTTGAAGAGGAATGTGGGCAGAAAGTGGATTGGAGACTCCTATATGAAAAAGCATTGAACCATGATTACGCGGAACTTTTTACTGGGGATATAAAGACGCCTGTAAAATATGCTTCGCAAGAGTTGAAGCAGCTATTCAGTGAAGTGGAGGAAGAAATGACTAGGAAGTTTGTAGAAAAGGAACTTCCACCAGAGTTTCAAGCCATTTATTTGGAACGATTTAAAGAAGGTAAAGATGAGACATTGGAGGGGCGTATTTTATCAGTTGCTGATAAAGTCGATTTGCTTTATGAAGCATTCGGTGAGATTCAAAAGGCAAATCCGGAGCCTTTGTTTTTAGAGATATACGAAGAAGCATTGAGGACGATACTGCTGTTTCAAGATATGAACTGTGTAAAATACTTCCTGGGGCATATTCTTACCGATATGCTCAATGAACGATTCACTGAACACGACGAGTTAACCGGGATTGCAATGCAAATAATCGAAGAAAATGGAAGTTAAAAGCCATACATATGATGCATAGTTATTATAAAAACCTGCCCGATTGATGGGCAGGTTCTTCTTTTTCATATCAATCTTCTTCAGGAGTACGCACAACAAGCACGTCGCAGGCTGATGTACGGACAATGTTTTCGGAAACGCTGCCAATGAGGAAACGTTCCACTTTGTTCAAACCGGTTGCGCCGCAAATGATGAGGTCAGCCCCAAGCTTCTTGGTTAAGTCACGGGAAATCATCGTTTTCGGAGAACCGTACTCAACGTGGATGTTTACGTTGCTCAAACCAAGGGCCTCCGCCTCTTGCTTGTATTCCGTTAGCAGCTCTTCTGCAAATTTGTGGGCACGTTCTGATATGGATCGATCATATGCTTCCACTGCCGCATATGAACGAGTATCTATGATGTTCACCAAATTCAAGGAGGCGTTATTACGTTGCGCAATGCCCATCGCTTTTTTGAATGCCCATCCGGATTCTTTCGATCCATCGACGGCTACGATAATTTGATTGTATTTCAATACCATTCCAATCACTCCATCCTATAAATTATGTTTACATTATACTAACTTCGATGAAAATACGGAAAAACCTTTCTTTTTCAATGAAATCAAAATGGAACTGCTGGATTTTGGCGGAAATGTGACAGTGTCTATCATTATATTCCCTTTCTTATCTAAGAAAAACATGATGAAAAAGCCCGGTAATTTCTTAAATGAAAGGAAGTAATTGAAAAATCCTAAATCTGAAAATTTATTTATAATCAATATAGAGAGCAAATTTGTATAATTTCTGATAGAATTGATTTTACATTGGCCGTGTCGAATTGTCGATATTTGGCCAACTAACTTTCTTATATTTAGGAGGATCAGAAATGCGTATTGGGATTCCAAAAGAAGTGAAGAATAACGAAAATCGGGTGGCAATGACACCTGCAGGGGCATACAACTTAAAGTCTGCAGGACATGAAGTATTAATTGAAACTGGTGCCGGTCTAGGTTCCAGCTTCACAGACGAGGATTATATCGAAGCGGGTGCCACAATCGTATCCACTGCTAAAGAAGCATGGGATGCAGATATGGTCATGAAAGTAAAAGAACCGCTAGCTTCCGAGTATGGTTATTTCCGTGAAGGGCTAATCTTATTCACATATTTACACCTTGCCCCTGAATTGGAATTGACGAAAGCTATGCTTGATAGCAAAGTAGTAGGCATTGCCTATGAAACTGTACAAGTGAACAATTCTTTACCGTTGCTAGCTCCGATGAGCGAAGTTGCTGGCCGTATGGCGACACAAATCGGCGCGCAATATCTTGAAAAGATCAACGGAGGAAAAGGAATCCTTCTTTCAGGAGTCCCAGGCGTTTCACGCGGAAAAGTCACAGTTATCGGCGGCGGACAGGCGGGTACGAACGCTGCGAAAATCGCTGTCGGCATGGGTGCGAAGGTGACTGTGCTAGATTTGTCTGTTGACCGTCTTCGCCAACTGGATGAAATGTTTGGAGATAGCATTCAGACGCTTGTTTCCAATCCATTTAATATCGCTGAATCGGTCAAGGATTCAGATCTCGTTATCGGCTGCGTATTGATTCCAGGTGCTAAAGCGCCGAAATTGGTTTCTGAAGAGATGGTAAAATCGATGAAGCCAGGATCGGTTCTTGTTGACATCGCAATCGACCAAGGCGGAATCTTCGAAACATCCGACCGCGTCACAACTCATGATAATCCTACTTATGAGAAGCATGGTGTTGTACACTATGCAGTTGCGAACATGCCAGGCGCTGTTCCACGCACTTCGACAATGGCATTGACGAACGTAACAGTTCCATATGCATTGCAAATTGCAAACAAAGGCTACAAGCAAGCGTGCTTGGATAATGCTGCATTGCAAAAAGGGATTAACACATTGGAAGGCCATGTAACATATAGAGCTGTTGCAGACGCGCAAGGCTTGGAGTATGTTCCTGTAGAAACCCTATTAAACAAATAATGAAAACGCTGTCCGAAACGAATCGGACAGCGTTTTTTATGTTCATGGCTTGATAATCTGAAGTTCTTTCGGGAATTTCGTAAGCACTTCTACACCATCAGACGTGACAACTACATCATCTTCAATTCGCACGCCCGTTATTTCAGGATGATAAATACCTGGTTCGACAGTGAAGACCATTCCTTCTTCTAGCTCCATATCATTCGTGCCTGTAATTGAAGGGAATTCATGCACAGAAATCCCGAGACCATGTCCAAGGCGATGTGTGAAATACTCACCGTAACCTGCTTCAGTAATGACATCCCTTGCAGCTTTATCCAAATCTCTTGCTTTCACGCCCGGACGGATCATATCGATCGCCGTTTGTTCCGCTTTCTTAACGGTTTCATAAATCTCACGCTGTTTTTCGGATGGTTCCCCAAATGCGACTGTTCTTGTAATGTCCGAACAATATCCTTCATATACGACACCTAGGTCGAACAGGATGAAATCGCCTTTCTGGATTTTCCGGTCTCCCGGTGTTCCGTGTGGAGAAGCGGTTTTCGGTCCTGATAACACCATCGTATCGAATGCCATCTTCTCCGCGCCTTGTTTCTTCATCTCGAATTCAATTGCCATAAGGATTTCAAGCTCGGTTTTGCCTTCAGCAATTTCCTTGCAGCCAATCTCGACGGCATAATCCGCCAAAGCAGCCGCTTTGCGCATTTTCTCAAGTTCTTCCTCGCTTTTGATGTTTCTCATCTTGTTCAATTGCTCATCGAGACGCGGGAAAGTAGCACTGTCAAAAAGTTCTTCCATCCGCTCCAACCGTTCCACAGTTAAATGTGATTTTTCGATTGCGATGTTTTTTAGAGAAACTCCTCTTTTTTGCGCTGCAGTCGCAAGAACTTCCCAAGCATCTTCCGTATCCTGGTGTCCAATTGCTTCGAATGTCCATCCAGAAGCTTTCAAGTCGGGCACTTCCATTAGAGGACAAATGACGAATGGTTCAGCTTCCTTGAAAATCATTACACCTAATAGCCTTTCATGCGGTTCGCTGCGGAACCCGGAAACATAAAAAACATTGTCCGGAGTAGTAATGAAAGCCGCATCTACATCGTTTTTCTGCAAATTATCTTTAATTTCGTTAATTTTATCCAAACCTATCCCTCCTATATGAACATAATTAATCATACCAAAAAGAAGGGTTTTCCGGTTAAATAACGAAGTGTATATATGTATGAACATATTTGGAGGGATTTGCAAATGAAAATTTCTTATCACGGACATTCAGTCGTGAAAATTGAGACTGAAGGGAAGACATTATTATTTGATCCGTTCATCACTGGAAATGAATTGACGGATTTGGATGCTTCCGAACAGACTCCCGATGTGATTCTGCTAACTCACGGACATAACGATCATGTCGGAGATACATTTGAAATAGCGAAGCGATGCAACCCGCTTATTGTTGCGCCGAACGAACTGGCGGTCTATTTAGGCTGGCAAAACCTAAATGCTCACGGAATGAACATCGGAGGTTCCCATACATTCGATTTCGGAACAGTGAAATATACACAAGCATTCCATAGTTCTTCCTATACGACCGAACAAAACGAAATCATCTATACTGGCATGCCTGCAGGGATATTGTTCACCGCTGAAGGGAAGACGATCTATCATGCAGGGGACACGTCTCTGTTTGGGGACATGGCTTTAATCGGGAAGCGCCACTCCATCGACGTTGCATTTTTGCCGATAGGTGATAATTTCACGATGGGTCCGGAAGATGCTGCTGCAGCAGTCGAATTGCTGAATCCGAAGCTTGTCGTACCTATCCATTACGACACTTTCCCGCCAATTAGGCAAAACCCGCAAACCTTCAAGGATCTTGTCACTTCCCATGAAGTGAAAATCATGAAGGCTGGAGATTCATTCGAACTATAAAACAGAGACCGATCCGGACATCAATTGCACCGGATCGGCTTTTCATTATTAGTAATGAAATATATGCCCGAGTCTTCCTGCAATCACTATTCATTCCTATCTATGTTAAAATGGAAGCAGGTAAAAAGAGAAAAAGGTGAAAAGATGTCGACAAAACATGAGCTGATATTACGCTATATTGAAGGGTTGGCAGTGGGCGAAAAAATTTCTGTCCGCCAAGTTGCCAAAGCCCTATCCGTCAGTGAAGGAACGGCATACCGGGCGATAAAAGAAGCTGAAAACCAAAAGCTCGTCAATACGATTGAACGTGTTGGCACAATCCGTATTGAAAAGAAGAAAAAAGAGAATATTGAAAGGCTGACATTTGCCGAAGTCGTAAACATTGTAGACGGGGTCGTTCTTGGAGGACGGGATGGACTTCATAAGACATTGACGAAATTTGTTATCGGGGCAATGCAGCTTGATGATATGAAGCGGTACATAGATGCGGGCAGCTTATTGATCGTCGGAAACAGGCTTAAAGCGCATGAATTAGCATTAAGTGCAGGGGCGGCAGTGCTTGTCACTGGAGGATTTGATGTTGCCGATGAAGCGAAAAAACTGGCAAATGAACTGAATTTGCCAATCATTTCATCCAGCTACGACACTTTCACAGTTGCTACGATGTTAAACCGGGCGATTTACGACCAATTGATTGAAAAGGAAATTCTTCTTGTGGAAGATATACTGACGCCGCTATCAGAAACGATTACTTTTTCGCCAAAGGACAGTGTAGGCCATTTCAATGAAGTGAACCAGAAAACGGCACACTCGGGATATCCGGTCATAGATCGTAACGGGAAACTAATCGGAATCGTCACATCCCGTGATGCGGTTGGAAAGCTGGGAACCGAGCTGATTGAGAAAGTGATGACCCAGAACCCGATCACTGCGAATGGCAAAACGAGCGTAGCTTCCGCAGGGCATAGCATGATATGGGAAGGCATTGATTTGATGCCGGTTGTTAGCGACAGCGGTATTCTCGAAGGAATCATTAGCCGCCAAGATGTATTGAAAGCATTTCAAATGACACAACGACAGCCTCAACAAGGCGAAAAAATCGATGATATCGTCAAAAGTCAAATGAAAGCCGTATCCGATCAGCCGCTAAATGTTGAATTCACGGTCGTTCCTCAAATGACAAACCAATTGGGTTCACTTTCATACGGAGCGTTGACGACATTGTTGACAGACGTCGGAAACCGTGCAATAAAAATGCGCAAACGTGGCGAAAGTGTTCCTGAAAATATGACAATTTACTTCATAAAGCATGTCCAGCTCGGAAACACAGTAATTGTAGAGCCTCGAATCCTCCATATGAGCCGGAGATTTGTCAAAGTGGATTTCGAACTTTTCTCTGATTCGGAACTTATCGCTAAAGCGATGGTCATGTATCAACTATTCGAAAGGTAACAGTAGGAATGAAAAAACTGATGCGGCGTTCGCATCAGTTTTCGTTCAGCCTTGTCTCTTCGTCGATAAATTGTTTATAATGCTTTGCAGCTTTCGTATTAAAGATAATGATATATGCGCCTAGCACGATGAAAAGACTAGAAACGACGTACGTTGCAACGCCTTGGAATAGAAGAAGCTGGTTTATTCCGAAGAAGAAAAGTAGTCCGCCTAGAAATGTTCCAGCCTTGCTTGCGAAATATTTCTTCCGGATCGGAAATATTTGACTCGTTCGGAATTGACGTGTTTTAAAATAAAAATAGTAGACGCCAGACGCAATAATAAGAAAGACAAGTAAAAAATTGAGAGTTTTCATAAAAGAGCCTCCAGTAAATAACTTCTTTCATTGTAGCGGCTTTTTTTAGTAAATGCGAACAGAAATCATTAATAACCGGAGGAATCGCAAATTGAAACGACAAATCATCGACACAATTGAACAATATGAAACAATCATCATTCACCGTCATGTACGGCCCGACCCGGATGCGTACGGCTCGCAAGTCGGCATGAAGGAATTATTAACAACCAATTACCCTGAAAAGAAAGTGTATGCAGTAGGCACACATGATGACATGCTCACTTATTTGGCGACTCAGGATGTAATCGCACCGGACGATTATAAAAATGCACTTGTTATCGTTACCGATACAGGCAACACGGAGCGGATTGACTCGGAATTTTATGAGAAAGCCGATTTTCTAATAAAGATTGATCACCATCCGAATGTTGACCCATATGGAGATATGAGATGGGTGGATACTGATGCAAGCTCCACTTCCGAAATGATTTATCTCCTATTTAAGGAAGGGGAAGAGCATTACGGGTGGAAGATGTCGGATGCATGCGCCCGTTTGCTATTTGCCGGAATTGTGGGAGATACGGGCCGCTTCCTTTTCCCGAGTGCAACTGTGAGGACATTTGAAATTGCAAGCGGTTTGATCAAATACGATTTCAATCGGACGAAGCTTTTTGCGGAAATGTATGAAGAAGACCGTAGATTGCTTCATTTGAAAGGCTATATATATCAACAATTCACGATTGATGAAAACGGGGCTGCTTTCATTAAAATCGATAAGTCGATTTTGAAGAAGTTTGACGTAACTGCGAGTGAAACTTCCCAACTGGTCGGAGCCCTTGGAGATGTAAAAGGGATTTGCGCATGGGTAATTTTTGTCGAGGAAGATGATCAGATCCGTGTCCGATTCCGTTCGAAGGGGCCAGTTATCAATCAGCTCGCTGCTGAATATGACGGAGGAGGGCATCCGCTTGCATCTGGAGCTTCTATTTACTCGTGGGAAAAATCGGATGAGATCATTGCCAAATTGAAAGAATTATGTGCAGTGAAGTAACGGTTCGGAGGGATTTTCATTGGTACTTGTCTATCCACAAATTGTGACCGGCGCCGATCTACTGCGCGGCATTATAAAACTTGATCAGCTAGCCCCGCTTCTGCAAAGGAGAGGGGCTAGATCCGTTGGAATCGTCAATTCAAAGATGTATGGCGTCCGTTCATTTTGCAAAGTGATGGAGAAGTACGGCATCCATCCCGTCATCGGGCTATCAATCCGGTTGGAGCTTGAGGACGGTTCTGATGTCTTGCTCTATGCGTATGCAAAAGATGACAGAGGCTATAGTAATCTTCTTAAGATGAGCAGTGCAATCTCCATTAGGGACCCGGAGACGCTTCCGTTAAAATGGCTGCAAGCTTATAGCGAAGGCTGTGTCTTCATTTGTCCAATGACCGATCCCTCATGGAATGAAAAACGTGAAATGGAAACAATCCAGACCATCCGGAAAGCCTGCCCGACAGTCTATATCGGCATTTCCCGGCCAGGTGGCGTAAAGCACCATGCCGAAGTTGAAATCCTGATGACAGCTGAAAAGACGGAAACGGCCATTACCGCCTATCATGAATCAAGATATATTGCACAAGAAGATGCATTCGCTTTTGAAGTTGCGACAGCTATCAGGTCTGGATATAAGCTGAATGATCCTTCCAGGCCGAAAATGGAAGTCTATGATGCTCATGTGCCTGAAGAGAGCGAGATGTTGCAATGGTTTTCCGATCGGCCGGAATTGATTGAAAACATGGCTGAAATCATGTTGTCATGCAATGCGAAATTACCTCCTCGACACACGTTGATGCCTGCTTTCCCGGTTCCAGAAGGGGACACTGCGGCTTCTTTGCTGAAAAAGAATTGCGAGGAAGGGTTGATCCGCCGGCTAGGAACCGTCAGCTCGACTTATTATGAGCGACTAGGGACAGAGCTTACGGTCATCGAAAACATGGGCTTTTCCGATTACTTCCTTATCGTGGAGGATTTCATGCGATTCGCAAAGGAGAATGGCATTTTGACAGGTCCCGGACGGGGTTCCTCGGCCGGCTCCCTCGTCGCTTATTCCCTTGGAATCACGGATGTCGATCCAATTAAATATGGACTCATTTTTGAGCGTTTTCTCAACCCCGGAAGAATTACGATGCCTGATATCGATATCGATTTTGCGGATAACCGCCGTTCTGAAGTGATTGAATATGTTGCGAAAAAATACGGAAAAGCGCACGTCGCCCAAATTATTACGTTCGGCACACTGTCATCCAAGTCCGTCGCGCGGAACGTTGCTCGCGTATTTGACTTCTCCAATGAAGAAATGTCTTTCTTGTCCAAGCAAATCCAGGATGGGCATAGCAAAAGGTTGGAAGAGTCCGTGAGCAAGTCAAAAGCGCTTCAAGATTGGATTGCGATGGATTCTGTACGTGCCAAATGGCTTCAGGCAGCAAAAACATTGGAGGGCTTGCCGAGAAATGCTTCCACCCATGCTGCGGGCGTCATCCTATCTCCCATGCCCTTAGTCGAAACAGTTCCGCTTCAAAGTGGCGGAGACGATATTTACTTGACGCAATGGGCGATGGGGGATGTAGAAGAAATCGGCTTATTGAAAATGGATTTCCTCGGGTTGCGAAATTTGACGTTAATGGATCGGATTCGCTCGATGATCCAATACGATACAGGGAAGACAATGCAATTTGAAGACATTCCATTAAATGACGCAAAGACTTTCGCCCTTTTTAAGAAGGGCGACATGACAGGGATTTTCCAATTCGAGTCGGACGGTATGAGAGACGCATTACGACTTATCAAACCTGACGAATTCAGTGATCTATACGCCATTAACGCATTATACCGACCAGGTCCGATGGAAAATATCCCGCTTTATAGCCGAAGGAAAAACAATAAGGAAAAGATCGATTATTTGCATCCACACCTAGAGCCGATCCTCCGGGAAACCGAAGGCATTATCGTATACCAGGAGCAGATCATGCAAATTGCCGTTCAAATTGCAGGATTTACGATGGCGGAGGCGGATTTGTTAAGAAGGGCTGTAAGTAAAAAAAATCGTGAAGTGCTTAGGCAGGAGAGGGAGCACTTTGTAAGGAACGCTGTCCAGCATAATTTCCCTGAGCGTGCTGCAAGTGAAATATATGATTTGATCGTTAAATTCGCTGACTATGGTTTTCCGAAAAGCCATGCGGTTGCATACTCATTGATTTCCTACCAATTGGCATACGTCAAGGCGAATGCCCCTGTCTATTTTTATGCTGCATTACTATCGATGGCTACTGGGAATCAAGATAAAACAATGGAGTACATCCATGAAATCAGAGGGAAGGGCATTGAAATCCTCCCTCCGTCCATTCAAAAAAGCAAATACTCCCATGTCGTCGAGAATGGTTCAATCCGCATCGGTTTAGGGACGATTAAGGGTGTGACACCATCATTTTATAATCTCGTGAAAGAAGCAAGGACGCCTGAAGGGTGGAAGACGCTCTTCGACTTTTCAGCTGCAATTGGCGGAACGCATTTTACCGAAAAAACGATTATTCCGCTAATAAAAGCAGGAGCACTTGATGAATTTGGAGAAGATCGGTCCGTCTTGCTAGCATCGATTGAAGCTGCCCGCAATCATGCCCAATTCGTCAGCCCGGACGGAGACGACTTGCTCCACGATATCATTTATTCGGTAGCGAAGCCGAAGTATTCGCCAGGGGGTTCGATGCCAAGATTTGCAATGCTTGAATACGAACGGGAAATGCTAGGTTTCTACTTATCCGAACATCCAGCGCTGGAAATGAAAAAGACGTTGGAGGAACAAGTGGTGGACCTTGTAACTGTCCCCGATGTAAAAGAACGGACGATGCTAAAAGTCGCGGGAATGATAAGGGAAGTTAAACGGATCCGTACAAAAAAAGGCGAAGCGATGGCTTTCCTTACCCTCCAAGACGAAACAGGAGAACTATCGTGCACAATCTTCCCAAGACAGTACGCCGCCATCAACATCCACATACAAGAGCTTGCAATGGTGCAAATTACGGGCACGATGGAAAAACGCAACGGCCAAACACAACTGATCGTCCAACAGATTATGAGGGTTTAAAGAGACAAGTAGAGACATGTAGATTCATGTCTCTTTTTGTCTTTTCATCATTAAATCCAAGAAATCTCTTTACGATGCCATCACTTTTCTGTATGCTATAACAAGAAGTGGTCAGACCACTCGGATTACGATATTCCAAGAGGGGCGGCCGTATGCAAAATACAAAACCATCATCTAAGATGTTTCTTGACATCGTTGACGAACTCAGGCTGATGATCAAGGCGGAAGGCATCAAAGCAGGTGACAAAATACCATCTGAACGTGTTTTGGCGGAACGTCTACAAGTGGGCAGATCCACAGTTCGGGAGGCACTGAGAAGTCTTGAGCTGCTTGGTCTGATCGAAACCCGCCGCGGCGAAGGGACGTACCTTGCTGATTTCAAAAAGCACCAACTCGTTGAAGTGCTTTCGACATTCGACATGCAGCAGCCTAAATCCGCATTGGATGTGACAGATACACGCATTATTCATGAAAAAGCGGCAATTCAAACGATCTGCGGTGACGAACTGAAGCGTAACCTGCCTGTTTGGGAAGGGCTCCTTATGAAGCTTGATGAAGACGGCGAAGTTCTCCGAGAAGATATTATGCGGGAAATGATTGTCGCGACAGATAACCGATTATCGTTGAAAATTTGGTTTATACTGAAACAATATAGCAAGGTTCCGTACGAGCTGATGACGGAAGGAATAGAAAATGACATTGTGAGATCATTGCTAAAGCATTTGATCGAAGGAAACGTCATTGAAGCGATAAATGCCTATGACCAGTGGATTGAACATATCGAGGGGGAAGACAAAGAATGATCCGTGAATTTTTTACGAAAAAAAAGCAAGCGATAACGATACCTTCGGCAGATGCGAAGAATGATGTGCCAGAAGGGTTAATGACAAAATGTCCAGAATGTAAACAGATCATCTTAACAAAAGATTTGATAAAAAATGCAAAAGTTTGTCCGAAATGCGATCACCATTTCAAAATGACGGCATGGGAGCGTATTGATTGTCTCTTTGATGAAGATACATTCAAATCGATGGACGACCATTTAAAGTCGGAAAACCCGTTGAATTTCCCATCCTATACAGAGAAAATCGCGTCCGATTCTAAAAAGACCGGATTGAATGAAGCTGTTCTTACGGGCATCGGGAAAATCGGAGGAAATGAAGTTGCAGTCGCAATTATGGACTCCCATTTCCGTATGGGTTCAATGGGGTCGGTCGTCGGCGAGAAAATTACCCGGGCCGTTGAAGCTGCTACGGAAAAGGGCATTCCCGTCATCATCTTCTCTGCGAGCGGCGGTGCTCGAATGCAAGAAGGTGTCCTATCCTTAATGCAAATGGCAAAAACAAGTGTTGCGTTGAAACGCCATGCAGAAAAAGGGCTGCTGTTCATTTCCGTCATGACCTATCCTACAACAGGTGGCGTGTCTGCTAGCTTTGCGTCCGTAGGCGATATTAATATAGCTGAACCGCGAGCCCTGATTGGATTTGCGGGAAGACGGGTAATTGAGCAGACTGTCCGGGAAAAGCTGCCGGACAATTTCCAAACTGCCGAATTCCTATTGGACCATGGACAAGTCGATGCAGTCATCCATCGTCATGATTTGACGGAAGCCCTTGCGAAATTGATCGGGCTGCATGTAAGGGAGGAAAAATAAGATGAGCAAGACGTTGGCATTCGAAGAACCGATTGTGAAACTTCGTGAAAAGATTGATGAACTCGAAGAATTCACTTCTACGAACGAAGTCGACCTTTCCGAGGAAATCGGTAAGTTGAAAACGAGATTAAGTAATTTGGAGACGGAAATATATAACAATATGGAGCCGTGGGATCGCGTGCAGGTGGCGAGACACCCGGAACGTCCGACGACGAGAGACTATATTGCTGAACTATTTGAGGATTTCATGGAACTTCATGGCGATCGCTCATTTGGGGACGATGCAGCAATCATTGGCGGAATCGGCTCCTTCGAATCGATGCCAGTGACTGTGATCGGGCATCAGCGAGGGAAAGACACAAAAGAAAATGTGAAACGCAACTTTGGAATGCCCCATCCGGAAGGATATAGAAAAGCGTTGCGGTTAATGAAGCAGGCTGAAAAGTTCGGCCGTCCAATCATTTGCTTCATCGATACGAAAGGCGCTTATCCAGGGAAAGCTGCAGAAGAGCGTGGCCAAAGTGAAGCGATTGCCCGCAATCTAATTGAAATGGCAGGATTGAAAGTGCCGGTCATTTCGATTGTTATTGGCGAAGGCGGTAGTGGAGGCGCGCTCGCATTAGGAGTCGCCAATCACATTCATATGTTGGAGCATTCAACGTACTCCGTCATCTCACCCGAAGGTGCAGCGTCAATTCTTTGGAAGGATGCAAGCCTTTCCAAACAGGCGGCGGAGGCGATGAAAATCACTGCTCCACACTTGAAGGAAATGGGAATCATCGATGAGATTATTCCAGAAGTGCTTGGTGGCGCACATCGTGATCCGAAAGCGCAGGCTGTGGAAATGAGAAAAGTGTTGAAATCTTCATTGGACTCGCTCTGTAAAATGGATGTAAATGCAATTATAGATGACCGTTATAATAAGTTTCGTAATATCGGTGTATTTTCAGAATGATGAGGTGCGGGTTTTCCCCGCATCTTTTCGTGTTATCAGAAATGATTTACAATACATAGTGAACTAAACACGAAGGGGTGATCCATTTGAAAAAGATCGGTGTATTGACAAGTGGGGGAGATGCACCCGGCATGAATGCTGCTGTCCGTGCAGTTGTGCGGAAAGCGATTCATGACGGATTTGAAATTGCTGGCGTTTTCAATGGTTATCAAGGACTCATCCAAGGAAAGATTGAATTGTTACAGCTCGGTTCTGTCGGTGACATTATCCAACGCGGAGGTACAATGCTCAGATCTGCTCGATCTCCGGAGTTCATGACTGAGGAAGGGCAAAAAGAAGCGGTCCGCCAGTTAAAGGCGCATCATATTGATGGCCTCGTCGTCATTGGTGGGGATGGATCATTCCGAGGTGCGTTCGAATTGGTGAAGATGGGAATTCCGTGTGTTTGTGTTCCAGCGACAATCGACAATGATATAAATGGCACGGAGTTCACAATCGGATTCGATTCGGCATTGAATACAGTCATAGATGCAATCGATAAGATCAGGGACACCGCAACATCGCATGAACGCACTTTCATTATCGAAGTGATGGGACGAGATGCCGGTGATCTGGCGCTTTGGGCAGGTCTAGCAGGCGGTGCAGAAACGATTCTCATACCTGAAGAGGGCTATGATATGGATGAAATCATTCGTCGATTGAAAAGCGGAACGGGCCGTGGGAAAAAGCATAGTATCATCGTCGTCGCAGAAGGGGTCATGTCTGGGTCGGCTTTGGCAGATTTGTTAAAGGAAAAAGCGGGAATCGAAACACGGGTTTCCGTCCTTGGACATATCCAACGTGGTGGTTCGCCATCAGCTCGTGATCGGGTAATTGCGAGCCAATATGGCGCAAGGGCTGTCGAAGTGTTGAGCGAAGGCCGTGGCGGCGTAGCAATTGGTATGCAAAACCATAAGGTGGTAGACTATGATTTAGAAGTGGTATTTGCACCAACAGACCATACTTTGGATATGGAACTGTATAAGTTATCCAAAGAATTGTCGATTTGATCAAACTACAATATATGACGAGTACAATACGAAGGGGCGTTTTGTGATGAGAAAGACAAAAATTGTGTGCACAATCGGACCAGCCAGCGAATCACCGGAGCTACTTGAACAATTAATTGAGGCAGGTATGAACGTTGCACGGCTTAACTTTTCACATGGTACACACGAAGAGCACAAAGCCCGAATCAAATCCATCAGGGAAGCGTCAAAGAAGACAGGCAAGGTTGTCGGAATCCTGCTCGATACGAAAGGCCCTGAAATCCGGACGCATTCCATGAAAAACGGGGAAGTCGAATTGATTACCGGCCAGCACATCGATATTTCGATGACTGAAGTGGAAGGGACCGACAATGTTTTTTCAGTTACATATGAGAAGCTGATCGAAGATGTGGATAAAGGGTCTGTCATTCTATTGGATGACGGGCTGATCCAACTGGAAGTCATCGGAAAGGATCATGAAAAAGGACTCATCCATACGATCGTCGTCAACTCTGGCGCGTTGAAAAATAAAAAAGGCGTTAACGTACCAGGTGTATCGGTACAGCTTCCCGGAATTACCGAAAAAGATAAAGAGGATATTTTATTCGGAATCCAAGAAGGTGTCGATT
This sequence comes from Sporosarcina pasadenensis, assembly GCF_047228845.1. Classification (NCBI taxonomy): domain Bacteria; kingdom Bacillati; phylum Bacillota; class Bacilli; order Caryophanales; family Caryophanaceae; genus Sporosarcina; species Sporosarcina pasadenensis. The sequence continues at coordinate 169,123 of NZ_JBFEGM010000004.1, read as the reverse complement.
TCATCGCAGCCTCTTTCGTACGCAGAGCTTCTGACGTAATGGAGATAAGGGAATTACTTGAAAATAACGGCGGTGGTCAAATCCATATTATTCCGAAGATCGAAAACGGTGAAGGTGTCGATAATTTGGATGACATCTTGACGGTTTCAGATGGACTGATGGTTGCGCGGGGGGATCTCGGCGTAGAAATTCCGGCGGAGGAAGTGCCGATCGTTCAAAAGAAAATGATCGAAAAGTGCAATCAGGTCGGCAAGCCTGTCATCACAGCTACCCAGATGCTTGACTCAATGCAAAGAAATCCACGTCCTACACGAGCGGAAGCAAGTGACGTCGCAAACGCCATTTTGGACGGTTCCGATGCAATCATGCTCTCAGGGGAAACAGCAGCAGGATTATACCCGGTTGAGTCTGTCCGTACGATGGACAGAATTGCAAAAACAGCTGAAAGAGCTGTCGATTATCGCTCAGTCGTTTCCACACGCCGTCGTGAAAAACATGGCAATATGACAGAAGCGATCGGCCAGGCCGCAGCTTACACGGCCATCAACTTAAAGGTGAAAGCTGTGCTCGCCCCTACGGAAAGCGGCCATACAGCCAAAATGATTGCAAAGTATCGTCCAGGTTGTCCGATTATCGCAATTACCGCTTCAGACGAATGTTCAAGGAAATTGTCACTTGTATGGGGAATCTACCCGATCATCGGGGAAAGAGTGGATTCCATCGATGCGATTTTGCAGGAATCCGTCGAAGAAAGTGTGAAACACCAATATGTAACTCATGGTGATGTTGTCATTATCACTGCGGGAGTGCCGGTCGGCGAAGCGGGTACTACAAACTTGATGAAAATCCATGTCATTGGCGATATGCTTGCCAAAGGACAGGGAATCGGAAAGTCTGTCGCGTTTGGCCAAGCCGTTGTCGCTCGTAACGCCCAAGAAGCATTGGCACATAATATGAAAGGGAAGATTCTTGTCACGTATTCATCCGACCGTGATATGATGCCCGCGATTGAAGAATGCGCCGGGTTAATTACGGAAGAGGGCGGATTGACAAGTCATGCGGCTGTCGTAGGCCTAAGTTTAGGTATCCCTGTCATTGTGGGTGTCGAAAAAGCTACTGATATTATCGTCAATGGAAAAGATATAACAATGGATGCAGAATCCGGAGTCATCTATAATGGACATGCAAGTGTACTATAACAAATAATTAAATTTATTGAGGCTGTCTTCCGTTTTGTACGGAAGCGGCCTTTTTAGGATTGGAGATGTTGTTGAATGAAATGGCTGTTAATTGCTTTTATTCTTGTACCAGCCGCGGAAATTATGCTTCTGCTATATTCCGGAAACAAAATTGGGGTCATGCCGACCCTTCTGCTCATCCTTATCAGCGGGATTGGAGGGGCTTACCTTGCAAAAAGACAAGGACTTAAAGCCTTTACCGATTTGCGGAACAGGATGGGGACGATGGAAGCGCCGGGAAATGCAATGATTGACGGAATCTGCATTTTCTTCGGCGGTGTTTTATTGATCATGCCCGGTTTCATAACGGATATTGCCGGGCTTTTACTTCTATTTAAAGGTCCGAGAAAAATCATTAGACCATTTATCGTCAGTTGGATTTATAAAAAGATGAAACAAGGTCGAATCGTCATTCGATGAAGGAAGGATGCTTTTTCAATTTGAGTGCCGCGAAAAGCAGAAAAGGCGTTAACAGAATACCCGGCAATCCAAACAGATAGAGCGAGCAGACTGTGATGAAAAAAGCATGGATGGGCTTTACGCGAAATGCGGAAGCCCACATATATGATTCAGCCAATTGTCTCGTCATAACAACGAAGATATAAAGCGAGGCGAGCGAAACACCGATGAATAATTGCTCGGAATAAAGGAAAAAAGCCGACATCGGAATGAGGAAAAGCCCGATGCCCAACAAAGGCATACTATCAGCGATAGAAACAAGGAATGCGCTGCCGATGGGCGATTCAAAATCGAGTATTGTAAATCCGATGCTTAGAATGATGAATGTCAATAAAAATAATCTTGCTTCAACGAAAGCGAATGTACCGAATAATTCACCGGACTTTGTAAATACACGTTTGGCTGAAGCTCGCATGTTTACGGGAAAATAGACGAGAAACCAGAATTTGTTTTTTCCTGATTCCCGCAACGCAAAAAAATAGGCGACGAGGAAAATAAAAAAACTGAAAATATGTTGAAAAAAAGAAGCCGTAAATGCAATGGCATATTCGAGCAATGCATGTCCGTATTCAACAATCTTTTCTTTAAGGAAAGTGAAAACCTTGCCTGTCAGATCCATTTTTCCGGTGTATGTAGATAGGTGTTTTTCCAAAAGCGGCACCGTATCCATCAATCCGTGCAATGCAATGAACGAAAACGTACTGAAGATGAATATCATGGACAGCATGACGAAAAGGGTGGCGATTGTCAAAGGTAGTTTTGTCATCGCTCTGACCGCAAGTAATATAGGAGCAGTAAAATAGGCTGCGATTATTGCGATTCCTACAGGTGGAATTACAAAGATGAAAATCCCCGCGATAATTGCTGGAAACCATTGCAGGGCCATTGATTTGAAAGTTTGTTGTTGAGTGTTTTTTAGCAAGATTTCATCCTTTTTTCTGTTATTCTACAAATAAAACAAGCGTTTCCATTCACAAAACTGTAATATTTGCTTATAATGGGGTTTGTAAGCGTTTCAGACAGTACTAAATAAAAAGTAGATTTGCCGGAATCTGCTAGATTTTGCAGGTTGGACGGCAAAATGACTGAAGGAGCGATTTAAATGACAGCAACAAAAGGATTGGAAGGAATCGTAGCGACACAGTCCGCCATCAGTTCTATTATTGATGACACACTTACATACGTCGGTTACGATATCGATGATCTTGCAGTAAATGCAAGTTTTGAAGAAGTTGTTTATCTATTATGGCATCAGCGTCTGCCGAAAGCGGACGAGCTTGCTGAATTGAAACAGCAACTTGCGGATAATATGTCGGTTCCACAACCTGTACTTGATCATTTTAAGACTTATCCAATCAGTGAAGTACATCCGATGGCGGCATTGCGCACAGCTATTTCCCTCCTAGGATTATACGATGAAAACGCGGAAGATATGTCTGATGAAGCCAATTACGAAAAAGCAATACAGCTTCAAGCGAAAGTGGCAACGATCGTTACTGCTTTCTCTCGCATCCGTAAAGGTCAAGAGCCGGTTGCCCCTAAAAAGGAACTTGGCTATGCGGCAAATTTCCTGTATATGTTAACAGGAGAAGAGCCTCAAGATATCGCTGTTGAAGCCTTTAATAAAGCATTAGTGCTTCACGCTGACCATGAGTTGAATGCTTCCACTTTCACTGCGCGTGTTTGTGTGGCAACCCTTTCCGATATGTATTCCGGCATTACAGCTGCAATCGGAGCACTAAAAGGCCCACTTCACGGTGGTGCGAACGAACAAGTGATGAAAATGCTCATGGAAATCGGCGAAGAAGATAAAGTTGAATCATACATCAGAGAAAAACTTGATAATAAAGAGAAAATCATGGGCTTCGGCCACCGTGTGTACCGTAAAGGGGATCCACGTGCGAAGCATCTACGTGAAATGTCGAAAAAGTTGACAGCTCTTCGTGGAGAAGAGAAATGGTATAATATGTCGCTGAAAATCGAATCAATCGTTACCGGCGAGAAAAATTTACCACCTAACGTTGATTTCTATTCAGCGTCGGTATATCATTCACTTGGTATCGACCACGATTTATTCACACCTATTTTTGCGGTTTCCCGCTTCTCAGGCTGGACGGCACATATTTTGGAGCAATACTCCAATAATAGACTGATCCGTCCACGTGCAGATTATATCGGACCGGACATGCAAAAATACGTGCCTATCAACGAAAGATAACTTGTACCTGGTCACAATTCGCCAGATTAACAAGTAATACATCGGGGCGATAGCACACTATCGGCCCCCTCATCTTGAAATGGAGGAAAGTAAAATGGCAAAAATCACAGTAACTGACGGCGTACTTAACGTTCCGGATCATGCAACGATCCCATTCATCATTGGTGACGGTACTGGTCCCGATATTTGGCATGCAGCTTCACGCGTATTGGAAGCAGCAGTCGAGAAAGCGTATGACGGCCAAAAGAAAATCGAATGGAAAGAAGTTCTTGCAGGAGAAAAGGCATTCAACGAAACTGGAGAATGGCTGCCACAAGAAACTCTTGACACAATCGATGAGTACCTTATCGCTATCAAAGGTCCATTGACAACACCGATCGGTGGAGGTTTCCGTTCTTTGAACGTTGCACTTCGCCAAGAGTTGGATCTTTACACTTGCTTGCGTCCAGTTCGTTATTTCGAAGGGGTTCCTTCTCCTGTTAAACGCCCAGAAGACTGCGATATGGTCATCTTCCGTGAAAATACAGAAGATATTTATGCTGGTATTGAATACCAAGAAGGCTCTGATGAAGTTAATAAGTTAATTTCATTCCTTCAAGACGAGATGGGTGTCAAAAATATCCGTTTCCCTGAAACTTCAGGTATCGGTATCAAGCCTGTTTCCGAAGAAGGAACAAAACGTCTTGTTCGCGGTGCAATCAATTATGCAATTAAGGAAGGCCGTAAGTCTGTAACTCTTGTCCACAAAGGAAACATCATGAAATTCACTGAAGGTGCTTTCAAAAACTGGGGGTACGAAGTTGCTGAGCAAGAGTTTGGCGATAAAGTATTCACTTGGAACGAATACGACAAAATTAAAGAAGCGGAAGGGACAGACGCTGCGAACAAAGCGCAAGCTGACGCAGAAGCTGCTGGCAAAATCATCGTAAAAGATGCGATTGCTGATATCTTCCTACAACAAATCTTGACTCGTCCGAAAGAGTTCGACGTTGTTGCAACGATGAACTTGAACGGCGACTACATTTCCGACGCACTTGCAGCTCAAGTCGGCGGAATCGGAATCGCTCCAGGTGCTAACATTAACTATGTAACTGGTCATGCGATTTTCGAAGCAACGCACGGTACAGCTCCGAAATACGCTGGTCTTGATAAAGTGAACCCTTCTTCTGTTCTTCTTTCAGGCGTTATGATGCTTGAGCACATGGGATGGAACGAAGCGGCGAACATGATCACTGCTTCTATCGAGAAAACGATCGCTTCTAAAGTTGTAACTTATGACTTCGCGCGTTTGATGGACGGAGCTACAGAAGTGAAAGCTTCAGAGTTCGCTGATGAATTGATTAAAAACCTATAATATATCATTAAACCGGGAAGCCTTGACGCTTCCCGGTTTTCTTATGTAAAAGAAATTAACTTCTACAACGTTGCTTTCCGTTGCGGGCGAACGCTTTTCGCGGGCACAGCTTCAGCCAATCGAACAGCGAAGGGTTCGATTTGTCTAATATCTGCGGTTTGTGCAGAAATTAGACAGCCTTCATATCCTGCTCCCTTAGGGTCGCAAAAAACATTGCTCGTAACGCTACGCTTTTACTCGCAAACGTCGTTCTTCGTTACGGCGTTCGCAGGAGTCGCCGCTCTCCGCTCTCTGCTCCAATCAACGGTGTTTCCTATTATCCGAAAGTGGTGATAGATATGATGACGAAGAATCAATTAATGAACGCGAACAGTTGGAAATGCTGACAATAGAACAGTTGGTTCCCCAAGACCATCTGGTGCGCAACCTGGATGCGATTCATTTTTATTTATAGGCACCTGTTGCTTGGAGTGCAGGCGCTCGACTCCTGCGGGAATAGCATGAGTCTTGAGACCCCGCAGGACGCACGCCTTTCGCGACCGAGGAGGCTCAAGCCATGCCCGCGGAAAGCGAGCGTCGTAACGGAAAGCAACAGCCTGTTGACAAGACAATGCATGTTTAATTCATTCAAAGCATTAATGTTTGTATAACAATTGACTAGCGTCCGCCTGGAGTGCAAATCAACATTATTCATAGCAAAACCTAAATGAAAGAGTGACGTGCAGATCACAACACTCCAACAGTTGATTTGGAACCGTTTTTTAGTATTAGCCAAGTCGCTTGCCCTTTAGGAGTGAAAATTGATACACTTTCTTTAATACTAATTCCATGCAGGAAAATGAAGGGGGAAGCACGTTGATATTAGGCAAAAAGAGGCGGATAGGAAGGGAAATCGAAAGAATCGTTGAAGGTGAAAAGCTGAAGCTTACCGAAAAGATCGAGGATAAGGATTTGCTGCTCTACCTAGGTTTGACAAATGATTCAAATCCGTTGTATATCCAGCATGATTATGCATCCCGAACCGAATTCGACAAGCCGATTGTGCCGACGATCATGTTGAACGGAATTGTCACATCCGCCATTTCAAAATACTTGCCCGGACCGGGTTCGCACATCACGGAACAGCATTTGCTTTTCCCGAACCACGTGTATCATTATGAAACAATCGATTTCCTATTTGAAGTGATTCGAGTGGAAAAAGAGAGACGTTCCATTGTTATAAAGGTGGAGGCGACGAACGAAGATGGACAAACAGTCATTTCAGGAACTGTGACGGTCATTCCGCCTTCCATCCGGGAAAACCTGACATCGGATGCGATGGATAACTTTTGATTTTTTGTTCATTCAATACAAAGACAGTTAGCATCTAAGGGGGACTTGGGCAATCGTGCAGAAAATACTAATCGTGGACGACGAGCAGCCGATCCGCACTTTGTTGGACTATAATTTGAGACAATCCAATTATGAAACGATTATGGCGGCTGATGGTGAAGAAGCGGTACTGAAAGTGGAAAATGAAAATCCGGATTTGATTTTGCTCGATCTTATGCTTCCGAAAATGGATGGCATAGAGGTATGCAAGATTTTGAGGCAAAGGAATATTAACACACCGATCATCATGTTGACGGCAAAAGGTGAGGAGCCGGACAAAGTACTTGGGTTGGAAATCGGAGCCGATGATTATATGACAAAACCATTTAGTCCGCGTGAAGTGCTTGCCAGAGTAAAGGCGGTGCTGCGGCGCAGTGGCGAGCGCACCGGCATCAACGGGAAGGATTTGCCGGTGCTCCGCTCGGGGCCGCTTACTGTGCATCCTGAGCAGTATGAAGCTTATTTCGGCGACGAAGCATTGGAATTTACGCCTAAGGAATTTGAACTGCTCGTCTATTTCATGCAAAATAAAAACCGTGTGCTCACTCGTGATCAATTGCTGAGCGCAGTTTGGAATTACGACTTTGCCGGAGATACTCGAATCGTCGATGTACATGTCAGCCATTTACGTGAAAAGATCGAAGAGAATACGAGAAAACCTATTTTTATTAAGACGGTTAGAGGGATCGGATATAAATTTGAGGAGCAAAAAATAAAATGAAAGGTCTATATTCCAGACTTTTCATCGCCTTTGCTGTTATATTTTTGATTCTGTTGACTGGTCTTGGCGTTGTCCTTGGCCAGTTTTTTTATCTGATTGATGATGGAATTACTTTGCATGTTCAGCGGAAGTTTTGGATTTTTCTTATCGCTATTTTAACGATTGCCTATTTCCTATCCTTAATTCTAAGCGCCCGTGTTATAAGGCAATACGCTAAACCGACAGATTTAGTGACGAAAACTGCTGAGAAAATCGCGCGAGGCGATTATTTAGCAAGGACCCCGATCGATGAACTCGGGAGTCAAAATGGACTAGGCATCGCTGTGAATCAGATTGCAAGAAATCTGCAGGAAACTTCGATACTGCGCGCAATGGAGAAGGAACGCCTGAAAACATTAATTGAAAGTATGGGCAACGGTCTCCTTATGTTCGGGAGGGAAGGCTCCGTCAATTTAGTGAATGGTGTGTTTGAAAAGACATTCGGATTTAAGCGTGACGAATTGATTGGGAAAACCTTTATGGAAATCGGGTTGCCTCAAGGCATTGAGGGGCTGATTGAAGATGTGTTTTTGACGGAACAGGTGCATGAAAGACAAATACGAAACGGCCAATCTCATTTCAATGTATATGGCGCGCCTGTCATCGGACGCCATGGCAATTGGCTCGGCATCATTGTTGTAACACACGATATTACAAAACTTGTAAGATTGGAGGAAATCCGTAAAGATTTCGTTGCAAACGTTTCACATGAGCTTCGCACTCCAATCACTTCGATCAAAGGCTTTACAGAAACTTTATTGGACGGTGCAATGAATGATCCTGAAACATCGAAAGAATTTCTAGGAATCATCCAAAAGGAAAGCGATCGCTTACATTTATTAATCAATGATCTTTTGGAGTTGTCGGGGATCGAACGGGAAGGGTTTCAATTGCAACATAGCAAAGTCTCCGTCTCGGATGTCGTTGACAATGCAATGAAAATTGTTAATGGTTTACTCGAAAGGAAAAATATGCACTTCAAAATAAACGTTGATTCAGAAATAGTAATTGAAGCGGATTCCGACAGACTTATCCAAGTGATGGTCAACCTGTTGACAAACGCCATCAACTATTCGAAAGAGAATACGACAATTACAATTAATGCATCTCAAACTGCAGATGAAGCAATCATCGAAGTGCGGGATGAAGGGATGGGAATTGATCGAACGGAGCTTCCGAGGTTGTTCGAACGATTTTATAGAGTGGACCGTGCGCGAAGCAGGAATTCAGGCGGAACGGGCCTTGGGCTCGCTATCGTCAAACATTTGATTGAGGCGCATGGCGGCAAAGTCACTGTTGAAAGTGAATTGGGAGTCGGGACGATATTTACTATATTTTTACCAAAGAAATCCGCATAACGCGGATTTTTTTTGAAACTTAATCGATATCTGACCGTAAGTATAGTAGATACATAGATAAAGGGGGAATTCAAATGAGCGCACGCCGAGCATCGGTAGCAGCCGGACTTGTCATTGCTGGAGTAATCTTGCTCATCGTAGCATTTACGACGTGGTATACAGTGGACGAATCCGAACAGGCGATTGTTATCACTTTCGGAAAAGCGGATACACCAGTCACGGAATCTGGATTGCATTTTAAATTGCCTTGGCCAATCCAAAATGTTGAGAAACTCTCTAAAGAGACGTTTAGTCTTCAATTCGGTTACAAACAAGATCCGGACGGAACTCTTGTTGCTTACGACAAAGAAACGAAAATGATCACAGGTGATGAATATATTGTACTTGCAGATCTAGTCGTCCAATGGAAAATAACAGATCCGGAGAAATATCTATTTAACTCACAAAGTCCGAAGGAAATTCTTCATGATGCAACTTCCGCTTCTATTCGATCGATCATCGGAAGCTCCACAATCGATTCGGCATTGACGGATGGGAAAGCGGATATCGAAGCAAAAACGCGAGATTTATTAACTACGCTCATGACTAATTATGATATTGGCATTTCGATTCAAGGCGTCAAACTGCAGGATGTTGAATTGCCGAACGCAGATGTTCGGGCCGCGTTCACCGCAGTAACGGACGCCCGTGAAACGAGAAGCACAAAAATCAATGAAGCGCAGCGATATAAAAACCAACGTACGAACGAAGCAGAAGGTGAAAAAGCCGCCATTAATTCTCGTGCAATTGGACAGAAGACAGCCCGTACAGAGCAAGCCCTTGGAGATGTCGCCCTTTTCAATGATTTGTATGCGGAGTACGAAAAAAACAAATCGGTCACCCGAGAGCGGTTAATTATCGAGACATTAGAGCAAGTGTTGCCGAAAGCAAAAATCTATATCATGAATGATGACGGCGAAACGGTCAAATATTTGCCGTTGCATCAACTGGAAAACCAAACACCACCACCTGCTGAGCAGAACACGGAAGGGGGCGGAAACTAATGACGAACGATAATAATCCATTCAAAAGCATCGAGGAGAAATTCAAAGAAATGCAAGGTGGGAAACAGAAAAAGACAGCACGTGCGGATAAAGTCATCACTCCAAAAAAACCGTTCAATACAAGGAAGTTTGTCAGAACAGCAATTACGCTTACAGTGATTTTTGCATTAGCGGTTATCCTTCTTGCCAATGTCTTTGTTGTAAAAGAAGGGGAGTATCGGGTAGTGCGTCAATTCGGTGAAATTACAAGAATCATAGATGAACCAGGGCTGAATATGAAAATCCCATTCATTCAAACTGTGTCAAGTTTGCCGAAAAATCAAATGAAGCACAATGTTTCCGAAGCTGAAATTACTACGAAGGATAAAAAACGAATCATTATCGACAATTATGCTGTTTGGAAAATTACCGACCCTGCAAAAATGATTTCCAATGCGCGTAATATTATCAATGCTGAAATGCGCATGGAGGAATTCATATATTCCGTCATACGGAATGAGATGGGACAATTGAATTACGTAGAAGTTGTTAATGATGAAAACTCATCTCGCGGTAGCCTGAATGATATGGTTACGACGAGAGTAAATGAATTCCTGGTTGAAGGGAACTTCGGCATCGAAGTAATTGATGTGCGGATGAAACGGATCGATCTTCCGGAAGAAAACGAACACTCCATTTACACACGTATGATTTCGGAACGTGAATCGACAGCACAGGATTACCTTTCACAAGGGGATGCCGAGAAGAAGAGAATAGAGGCAGAAACGGATAGGGAAGTGCAAGAAATGCTTGCGACTGCGAAAAAAGAGGCCGCTATCATTCATGCAGAAGGGGAAGCGGAAGCTGCCAAGATCTACAATGATGCTTTCTCAAAAGATCCCGAGTTTTATAGTCTTTACCGTACGCTCCAATCCTATGCACGCACAATCGGAGACGATACGGTAATCATTATGCCAGCCGACTCACCATATGCAAAAATATTAACAGGATACTTCGAATAACAGACGACGTCATTTTCATTTACACTTGCCATCATGGTAAGATAAATGGAGATGACGTTTTAACTTAATCCAGCAAAAGGTTCAAACTGTTATAAGTGGTTGGATGAATGCAGAAATACCATCGATTCAATGAAGTTTAATGCTTGCTGTATTAAGTTAAAGCCTCCGGCGGATGTCACGGATTTTTAAGGGAGTTTATCGAGCAAGCTCGATAAAAATCCGGACGCAATTACTCCGAGGCGTAATTGATTGGACGAACGAACAAGGGAGTGGACTCATTTGACGAAAAAGAAAATAGTGCTTTTAGATGGAAATAGCTTGGCGTATCGTGCGTTTTTCGCTTTACCGTTATTGACGAACGATACGGGCATCCATACAAATGCGGTGTACGGATTCACGATGATGCTGCAAAACATACTGGCGGAAGAAAAGCCGACTCATATGCTCGTCGCCTGGGATGCTGGGAAGACGACGTTCAGGCATTCGACTTTCAGTGAGTATAAAGGTGGGAGGCAAAAGACGCCACCTGAGCTTTCAGAGCAATTCCCTTATTTGCGGAAGCTGCTAGATGCTTATCAAATCCCGCAATATGAACTAGATCAATACGAAGCGGATGATATTATTGGGACGTTAAGCAAGTCGGGCGACGAAGAAGGCGTGGAAGTCGTCATCATTTCAGGTGATAAAGACTTGACGCAACTGGCGAGCGACCATACGACAGTGTGCATTACGCGTAAAGGAATTACAGACCTCGAGAAGTACACACCGGAACATGTAATGGAGAAATACGGCATTACACCGCCACAAATCATTGATATGAAAGGTCTCATGGGCGATGCATCCGATAATATTCCAGGAGTGCCGGGCGTCGGTGAGAAAACTGCGCTTAAACTGCTGAAGGAATACGGCACGGTCGAAAAAGTATATGAATCTTTGGCTTCTGTTTCAGGGAAGAAATTGAAGGAAAATTTGACGGAAAACGAAGAGCAGGCAATCATGAGCAAAAAGCTCGCAACGATTGAAGTGAATGCCCCCCTTACAATTTCGATAAATGATTTGACATATTCTGGTCCAGATGAAGAAAACGTCAAGTCTATTTATGAGGAATTAAAGTTCAAGACGTTGCTCGAAAAAATGGCTCCTCAAACTGAAAGTGGGCCAGTTGCAGAAATCGACGTCCAAATCGTCACTGATCCTGAATCGATTGAACTTGCCGATGAGATGGCGATCCATGTTGAAATGATGGATGAAAATTATTTAGCTACAGATGTATCAGGCGTCAGCATGACGGACGGCAAGCAAATAATATATATTCCGATCGCTGTCTTGCAACAGTCGGACCGTTTAAGAGAATGGCTTCGGGATGGAGTGAAAAGGAAATATGCGACCGATTCGAAAGCTGCTTATGCTTCTTTACTGCGCTATGACATAGAAGTGAACGGCTTTGAATTCGATTTACTACTAGCCACGTATATTGCAAATCCATCCTCTTCTTATACAGACGTCGCTTCCGTCGCAAAGGAATTCAATTATTCGGACGTGCTGCCGGATGAAGCGGTTTACGGAAAAGGTGCGAAAAAAGCAGTGCCCGAAGAAAAGGTGCTTGCAGACCATGCCGGCAGAAAGGCTCAAGCCGTCTGGAAGCTGAGACCTGTCCTTGAAGAGAAATTACATGAAAATGAACAGTTCGAATTATATCATGAGCTGGAAATGCCACTCGCAAAAATTCTTGGGAAGATGGAATCGACGGGTGTTAAGACCGACTTGGGAATCCTCCAACAAATCGGCCTTCAACTCTCTACGAGATTGGCCGAACTTGAATCGATCATCTATGAGATGGCGGGACAACCTTTCAATATTAATTCTCCGAAGCAGCTAGGTGAAATTCTGTTCGAGAAAATCGGATTGACGCCAATCAAAAAAACGAAGACAGGCTATTCGACTGCAGCGGATGTGTTGGAAAAGCTTGAAAGTGAGCATGAAATTATTAGTTATATTTTGACATACCGTCAACTCGGAAAGCTGAACTCCACTTATATCGAAGGCTTATCGAAGGAAATCCATGAGGATGGAAAAATCCATACGCGATTCCAGCAGGCATTGACACAAACGGGACGTTTGAGCTCCATCAACCCGAATTTGCAAAACATCCCGATCAGGCTTGAGGAAGGCCGGAAAATCCGCGCGGCATTCGTGCCGTCAGAACCGGGCTGGCTCATGTTCGCCGCTGACTATTCGCAGATCGAGCTGCGTGTCCTTGCGCATATGTCCCAAGACGAAAAAATGATTTCGGCATTCCGGGAAGGGGAAGACATCCATACGAAGACAGCGATGGACGTATTCAGTGTGGATAAGGATGGTGTTTCCTCGGACATGAGGCGGACTGCCAAGGCGGTCAACTTCGGAATCGTTTACGGCATCAGTGATTACGGGCTATCCCAAAGCTTGAATATTACCCGTAAGGAAGCAGGAAAGTTCATTGACACATATCTCGAGACGTTTCCTGGCGTGAAGCAATACATGGAGGATATCGTCTCCGAGGCGAAGATGAAAGGCTATGTCGTCACGATGATGAACAGACGAAGATACTTGCCTGATATTACTAGTTCGAATTTCAATTTGCGCAGCTTTGCGGAGAGAACGGCAATGAACACCCCGATTCAAGGGACTGCCGCCGATATCATCAAGAAGGCGATGATCGATATGGACGCAAGATTGACGAAGGAAAACATGAAAACGAGAATGCTCCTTCAAGTGCATGATGAACTGATTTTTGAGGCGCCTGAGGAGGAAATTGAGAAACTGAAGAAAATCGTACCGGAAGTGATGGAATCTGCATTGGCACTCGATGTCCCATTAAAGGCTGAGTGGGCGTATGGTCTCTCCTGGTACGACACGAAGTGAGGAATGAATAAGAATGCCAGAATTGCCCGAAGTGGAAGGTGTCGTCCGCGAATTATCGCCTGTCTCCATTGGCCGCACCATTTCTGAAGTGCGCGTATCTGAAGTGATACGGAAATCAAAGGAATTGGGCAAGGAAGCAATCGTCAAAGGAAAAACTCTTGAAGACTTCAAGGAAGAGCTAGCGGCAATGACGATTGTGGACGTCACTAGAAGAAGTAAATATATATATTTTCATTTAGAAAAGGCCGGTTTACCATACTTGCTTGTCAGTCATCTCGGGATGACGGGAGCTTGGTTCGTTGTGGATTCCTTGGAGGAAGTTACTGAACAGAAATTCAAGAACCATATCCACGTCATATTCAAGATGGCTGACGGAGGGATGCTCGTCTATTCCGACATCCGCCGGTTCGGGGAATTGCGGCTGTTGCAAGCGGAAGAGGATTATTTGCCATTGCTGAAAATGGCTCCTGAACCGTTTGAGGCAGTCGCACTCGAACATTTTTTAGCGATGGCATCCACACCTAAATACGCACGAAAGCCGATTAAAGAGGTTATTATGGATGGTCATGTCATTTCGGGATGCGGCAACATATATGCGACCGAAGCGCTGTTTCGAATGAATATCCATCCTGGACGAGCGACGGAGCGGATCAGTGAAAAGAGGAAGCGGGAGTTGTTCCGGGAAATCGTGAATGTCCTTCAAGAGAGCATTGATGCCGGCGGAAGCTCCATTTCGGATTATCGAAATATAAACGGGGAAGCGGGGACGATGCAGACCCGTCTAAAGATGTATGGAAAGAAAGTGTGTGGTACTTGCGGCAAGGAGACGAAAAGCATGAAGATTGCCGGCAGGACATCAGTATATTGTCCTCAATGCCAAAGGTAAGGAAAGGATGATTTCAATGATCATCGGTTTGACGGGAAGCATTGCGACCGGTAAAAGCACTGTGTCGCGGATGTTGAAACAGAAAGGGTATCCAATCGTCGACGCGGATGAAATTTCGCGGCTTGTTGTAGAACCTGGGAGTCCTGTTCTTACTAGTATTGCGGAAACATTCGGGTCTGCTGTTCTTCTTCCGGACGGATCGCTGAACCGGGAAAAGCTCGGCAGCCTCATTTTCAATGACGAGGAGAAACGGAAAAAGCTGAACGGGATCATTCACCCGGCTGTCCGGAAGGAAATGATACGACAAAAGGAAGAATGGTTGGAAAAAGGGGCGAATACCGTCGTCATGGATATTCCGCTCCTTTTCGAAAGTAAGCTACAGTCGTATGTGGATAAAATAATCGTCGTTTCAGCAACACCAGCCATTCAAAGGGAGCGATTGATCGCTAGAAACGGCTACTATGAAAACGAAGCGGATGCCCGTATCAACTCGCAGCTTCCGATTGCCGAGAAGGAATTGGGCGCGGATGCCGTCATTGATAATAACGGTTCATTGGAAGAGACGGAACATCAGCTGGATATAATATTGAAGAAATGGAATGCATTCATATAATAGTATTCTCTGAAAAGTGGAACATTGTTATTTCGTTCACAAACTATTTGCACCGCGATAAAATGTGCTATACTAATTATCGGATAAACGATAAAAAGTATATAACATTACGCAGGAGGATTTTTTCATGACTACTTCGATAGCGATAAATGGTTTTGGGCGGATTGGCCGCATGGTTTTCCGTCAAATTATCACTAAGGATAACGTTGATGTAGTAGCGGTAAATGCATCATACCCGGCAGAAACTCTAGCCCATTTGATTAAGTATGACACAAATCATGGAGTTTTTGATGGTGAAGTCGTTGTGGAGGAAGATGCCCTTGTTGTCAACGGTAAGCGGGTCAAATTAATCGCGGAGCGCGATCCGGCAAAGCTTCCTTGGAAAGAGCTTGGTGTCGACATCGTCATTGAAGCGACGGGAGCGTTCAATGCACGTGATAAAGCTGCCCTACACTTGGATGCGGGAGCCAAGAAAGTCATTTTGACTGCTCCAGGGAAAAACGAGGACGTAACGATCGTTCTAGGTGTAAATGATGACAAGCTTGATATTGAAAAACATGATGTCATTTCCAATGCAAGCTGCACGACAAACTGTCTTGCACCAGTTGCAAAAGTCTTGAATGATACATTCGGCATTGAAAACGGTTTGATGACAACTGTTCACGCTTACACAAACGATCAGAAAAACCTGGATAATCCTCATAAAGATCTTCGTCGTGCGCGTGCATGTGCACAATCGATCATCCCGACTTCTACGGGAGCGGCAAAAGCGCTATCGCTCGTATTGCCTGAGCTTGAAGGGAAAATCCACGGAATGGCCCTACGTGTACCGACTCCGAACGTGTCCTTGGTCGATCTCGTCGTTGATGTGAAAAAAGATGTAACAGTCGAAGAAGTGAATGAGGCATTCATTAAAGCTGCAGAAGGTCCAATGGCAGGAATCCTTCGTTTCACGACTGAACCGCTCGTATCAATCGACTTCAACACGACAACTGAGTCTGCGACGATTGATGGCCTATCAACGATTGTCATGGGTGATCGTAAAGTGAAAGTCCTCGCTTGGTATGACAATGAATGGGGTTACTCAGCCCGTGTTGTTGAATTGGCTATAAAAGTTGGAAATGCATTAAAGTCCAAAGTAAATTCTTAATTTGAAATAAAAAAATCGTCCAGGTCGATATTCGACTTGGGCGATTTTGTCTTCCCTTTCGATTTTTTTTCGACGAACTTCTGTTATAATCAATATACTATACGGAAATGCGGAGGAAGCAGAAATGATATGTCCAGCTTGTCATTATAATGGCACCCGGGTCATCGATTCCAGACCCGCTGAAGAGAATCGATCCATTCGACGACGCCGTGAATGCGAAAAATGCGCTTTCCGGTTTACGACTTTCGAGAAAGTTGAGGAAATGCCGCTCATTGTCGTGAAAAAGGATGGTACGCGGGAAGAATTTAGCAGTGAAAAATTGTTGCGGGGCTTAATTCGGGCATGTGAAAAGCGTCCAGTTGATCTCGAAGCAGTGAAAAATATTGTGTATTTAATAGAAAAAGAATTAAGAAGCTCGGGAACTGTCGAAATCGATTCGAAAGACGTCGGTGAAATGGTCATGGAAAAATTGGCCGGAGTCGATGAAGTCGCGTATGTCAGGTTCGCTTCTGTTTACCGTCAATATAAGGATATAAACGTTTTTATCGAAGAGCTGCAAAATTTGCAGAAGAAAAACGATGAAAACTGATTAAAGGAAGAGGGGTTCCGACAAAATGCTTTACCAAGAATTACAACCAGTCGATACATTTACAATTAAATTGTCACACCCATTTTCGGATTATGACCGGCAACTCCTCACATTGTTCTACCAACCATTAATCGGTCCTGATGCCATGAGTCTTTTCATGTCACTTTGGGCTGATGCGGAGTATGAAAAAGAAGTTGAGTTTAATCATTATTATTTAATGAATTTATTAACAATGCCATTAGTCAAAGTGTTTGAAGCGAGGATTACCCTTGAAGCGATCGGCCTGTTGCGTACATATTGCAAACAAGATGTGCAGGACCGCGCTTTCTGCTATGAATTGTTACAGCCGATGGATGCGAAGTCATTTTTCGAAGACCCGCTATTATCGACCTTTCTTTTCAGCAAGGTCGGCGAACAGGCGTATCGCAGTCTAAGGGCTCGTTTTGCAGTCGAAGACCAGCTGGATGGAGAATACAAAGAAGTGTCGCGCACCTTTTTAGATGTGTTTAAGCCTATCCCTTACAGTGCATCTGAAGGGTTGGAAGAAGGCGGTCAACTGAAGGGGCGTAATGAATCAACAGGTATCCCGTTCGCTTATTCCGATTTCGATTTCAATCTGTTCCGTGCAGGACTTTCCGAACAGATGGTGCCGAAATCATCTCTCGCTACAGTGTCGAAGGAATTGATCGAGAAACTGGCCTTCCTCTATTCATTGACCCCGCTCGATATGCAAAAGGTCGTCATGATGGCGATTGATGGTAACACAATGAAGATTCCGGAAGACCGACTGCGAAAAGCGGCTGTTGATTATTATAAGATGAATATTTCACAGACGGCTCCAATCCTTGAAAAAGTGTTTACGAAACAACAGGATATGCCAATCGAGGAACCTCAATCACGGGAAGATAAATTCATTTTCTACATGGAAAGTACGTCGCCTCGAGAAATGCTGAGAGACTACACAGGAAAAGAACCGCTTCCGGTTGACGTTCAACTCGCAGAAAGGCTTGTGACTGTACATGGCTTCCCGGTTGGTGTTGTCAATGTACTGCTGCACTATGTAATTATCCGCAATGACGGTAAAATCACAAAAAACTATGCGGAAAGAATAGCGTCGCATTGGGCGAATAATAAAATTGCGACCGCTAAACAAGCTATGGAAATTTCTCGAAAAGAACATGATCAATATATTAAATGGCAAAATGAAGGAAGTAAGAAGAAACCGTCATCCCGGAAACCTTCAAGAGTAGAAAAGGTACCGGAATGGTTTTATAAAACTGATGATGACAAGGAACAACAACCTCCAGCCAATACAGATCCGGACGTAGATGAAAAACGCCGTCAGCAGCTGCAGGAAAAATTGGATGCAATGAAAAGCGGGGTGAAATAAGTTGGAGCGAATTGGAAATACATTGAAGCGCGTGTTCAACGCTTCTGAACTTACAGCGAGATATGAGCAATTACGGAATGAAGTGATGGAGTCACCTGGCGTCCAACAATTCATTACCGAGCATTCGAATGAAATCGATAAAGCGGTCGTGGACAAAAGCTTAGGAAAATTATATGAATATGCGACAGCTTCCCACCATTGCGAAAAATGCCCGAATGTCGAAGGGTGTGTCAATGTGATGAAAGGGTTCGAACCGAAACTTGTGCTAAGCCAAGGTTTCATCGATCTCGACTATATTAAATGCCCGAATAAGCTTGTGGATGACGAACGCCGTAATGTGTCCAATATGATCGACAGCATGCATATGCCGAAAGATGTAATGGAGGCGCGTCTTCATGACGTGGATCTGGAGCATGACAATAGCAGAATTATTGTCGTTGAAGCCGCTGCGCAATTCCTGAGTGAAGTCAGTGAAACGGGGGAGCTTCCTGAACGGGGGCTTTATATTTACGGCCCATTCGGGACAGGCAAGTCCTTTATTCTCGGTGCGCTAGCAAATGAGCTTGCCAACCTTCGCATCCGGACAGTAGTCGTATATATCCCTGAATTCCTGAGGGAAATGAAGCAATCAATCCAAGACCAGACATTGAATGAAAAAATCGACTTTGTGAAAAGAGCGAAAGTGCTCATGCTCGACGATTTTGGAGCTGAGTCCATGTCCGCTTGGGCACGTGATGAAGTGATTGGAACGATTTTGCAATACCGCATGGCGGAAAAATTGCCGACGTTTATCACGTCCAATTTCAATTTTGACGAGTTGCAACACCATTTGACGTACACGCAGCGCGGTGAAAAAGAAGAGGTTAAAGCTGCACGTATTATGGAGAGAATCAAATCGGTTGCCAAGCCTGTCCAGTTGAAAGGGAAAAACCGAAGAAATATGTAAGCGGAAATTCACCACTTGCAATTATCTGAGACTTTCCTTATACTTATGGATATCATATTTGAAAATGTATTGAAGAGGACATGGATCGGTTCATCCACTTACAGAGATCAGGGTCGTTTGGCTGGAAGCCCTGAAGTGAAGAGGATCGATTTACCACCTTGGAGCAGCATCGGTGAAAAAACTTTAGTAGCCGATGACGGACCCCGGCCCGTTAGCCGTTTCAAGCTTCATCTTTCCGGTTGAATGACCGGATGGAAGGAAGAAGGGTGGAACCACGAACAACAGCTTCGTCCCTTTCTAGGGATGGGGCTTTTTTTGTTGTTTTTTTATTAAATGGAGTTGCGCTGATTGAAGCGGAAGGCGGCGACGCCCGCGGAAAGCGTCCGCCTGAAGCGGAAATCAACATTTATATAAAGATAAACAAGGAGTGTTTACAATGGCAGAGAATATTCAACTGAAATTCCCAGATGGGGCGATAAAAGAGTTTCCGAAAGGCACAACAACTGAAGAAGTGGCAGGTTCCATCAGCCCGGGACTAAGAAAAAGTGCACTTGCCGGCAAAATCGGTGACCAGCTCATCGACTTGAAAACGCCGATAGAAGAAGACGGCGATATTGCAATCATTACACCACAATCACCGGAAGCACTAGAGATCCTGCGTCATAGTACTGCGCATCTTTTAGCACAGGCAGTTAAAAGAAAATTCCCGGAAGCCAAACTAGGCATCGGCCCGGTCATCGACAACGGATTCTACTACGACATCGATTCACCGACGCCAATTACTGCCGAAGACCTTCCTGAACTTGAAAAAGAAATGAAACGGATCATCGGTGAAAATCTTCCGGTCACACGAATCGATGTGTCTCGTGACGAAGCGGAGAAACGATTTAAAGAAATTGAAGATCCGTACAAGATAGAACTATTAGAAGCGATTCCGGAAGGCGAGCAAGTTTCCATCTATGAACAAGGCGAATTTTTCGATCTTTGTCGAGGTGTCCATGTCCCTTCGACAGGCAAACTGAAAGAATTCAAATTACTGAGCATCGCAGGAGCATATTGGCGCGGCGATTCGAAAAATAAAATGCTTCAACGTATTTACGGTACAGCATTCTTTAAAAAGGATGAGCTTCAAGAACATCTCCGGATGCTAGAAGAGGCGAAGGAACGTGATCACCGAAAAATCGGGAAAGAACTGAATTTATTCATGAACTCCCAAAAGGTTGGTCAAGGCCTTCCGCTATGGCTTCCAAAAGGTGCGACAATTCGACGCATCATCGAGCGCTATATCGTCGATAAAGAAGAAAAGCTCGGTTATGATCATGTTTACACACCGGTGCTTGGAAGTGTCGAACTTTACAAAACATCAGGTCACTGGGGTCATTACCAGGACGGCATGTTCCCTGTCATGAGCATGGACAATGAAGATCTCGTTCTCCGTCCGATGAACTGCCCGCATCATATGATGATCTATAAGAATGGCATCCACTCTTATAGAAACTTGCCAATCCGAATTGCGGAGCTCGGCACGATGCACCGCTATGAAATGTCCGGTGCTTTATCCGGTCTGCAACGTGTTCGCGGTATGACTTTGAATGATGCCCATATCTTCGTGCGTCCGGATCAGATCAAAGAAGAATTCAAGCGGGTCGTTCAGCTCGTCATCGACGTGTACAAAGACTTCGATATTAAAGATTATTCGTTCCGTTTATCGTATCGTGATCCGGAAGATACTGAAAAATACTTTGACGATGACGAAATGTGGGAACGCGCACAAAGCATGTTGAAAGAAACGATGGACGAAATGGGACTTCCTTACGTGGAAGCGGACGGCGAAGCTGCTTTCTACGGCCCGAAACTCGACGTCCAAGTGAAAACAGCTATCGGCATGGAAGAGACACTTTCAACTGTCCAGCTGGACTTCTTGCTGCCTGAACGTTTCGACCTCACATATGTCGGAGAAGACGGCAAGCATCATCGCCCAGTCGTTATCCACCGTGGCGTTGTCTCCACAATGGAAAGATTCGTAGCATTCCTGATTGAAGAATACAAAGGCGCATTCCCGACATGGCTAGCACCGGTTCAAGTCGAAGTGATCCCGGTCTCACCAGAAGCCCATTTCGACTATGCAAACGAAATTAGGGAAAAACTTGTCGCAGAAGGATTCCGCATCGACCTCGACAGCCGCGACGAAAAAATCGGTTATAAAATTCGCGAAGCGCAAGTACAAAAAATCCCTTACATGCTCGTCCTCGGCGATAAAGAAGTCGAATCCGGCGAAGTAAACGTAAGGAAATACGGCGAACAAAAATCCGAAAGCATGCCATTTAATGATTTCTTGAAGCTGCTGAAAGCTGACGTTTCACACGATAATTAATAAAAATGGTTGTAGAATAATTAGTGTTGATTAATAGGAAACAACGTTAATTGAAGCGGAAGGCGGCGACTCCAGTGAACGCCGTTACGTAGAACGGCGTTTGCGACCAAAAGCGAAGCGTTGGGAGCAGAATGAGGATGCCTTAATTTCTGCAAAGTGCGCAGAAATACGGCAAATCGAACCCTTCGCTGTTCGATTGGCTGAAGCCATGCCCACGGAAAGCGTCCGCCTGAAGCGGAAATTAACTGTACTTCGATTTATGTTTTAAAGTTTCATGTTGACAATGAAAGTTAAAGATGATAGACTTATTAAGGTTAATGAATACAGTTTGTGGTATAAGAAGGAGCTGCCCGCTTCTCACCTGATTGACGCATAACGTTGTTGACAGGTTAGCACATGAGTGAACGTG
This sequence comes from Sporosarcina pasadenensis, assembly GCF_047228845.1. NCBI lineage: Bacteria > Bacillati > Bacillota > Bacilli > Caryophanales > Caryophanaceae > Sporosarcina > Sporosarcina pasadenensis. Next base: position 147,060 of record NZ_JBFEGM010000004.1, on the reverse strand, counting down.
CCGTGCATTTAATTGCATGTACACATAAGCGGGTAGACAAAAGTTACTTTTGTCTACTTTTTTTATTGTCCGGCTCTTATTAACGAATGAACTATGGGACCGCCAGAATGCTGGACGGTGTACCCAAACCGTGTATTCGCGAGACAACATTCGGAGGTGGATTACTATTAGCAAAGACATGTACGTAAATGAGGGCATCCGTGCCCGCGAGCTTCGCCTGATTGACCACAACGGCGACCAGCTTGGAATCAAATCCCGCAATGAGGCACTTGAAATTGCAGCTCGTGCGAATTTGGATCTTGTCCTTGTCGCTCCAACAGCAAAGCCACCGGTAGCCCGTGTTATGGACTACGGTAAATTCAAGTTTGAACAACAGAAGAAAGAACGTGAAGCGAGAAAGAACCAGAAAGTCATCAACCTCAAAGAAGTGCGTTTAAGCCCTACAATTGATGAGCATGATTTTCAGACGAAGCTTCGCAACGCTATTAAATTCCTGCAAGCAGGCGACAAAGTAAAAGCGTCAATCCGTTTCCGTGGTCGTGCAATTACGCACAAGGAAATTGGACAACGTGTTTTGGACCGCTTCGCAGAACAATGTAAAGAAGTCTCAACGGTTGAAGTGAAACCGAAAATGGAAGGCCGGAGCATGTTCCTAATACTTGCCCCGACTGCCGAAAAAAAGTAACGCGAACGATTTAGGAGGAACAGATCATGCCAAAAATGAAAACTCACCGCGGATCCGCGAAACGTTTCAAGAAAACTGGAACTGGTAAAGTGAAACGCGGCCGTGCATACACAAGTCACCTTTTTGCCAACAAGTCTACAAAAGCGAAACGCCACTTGCGTAAAGCTGCACTTGTTTCTTCAGGCGACTACAAACGTATCCGTGAAATGATCACATACATGAAATAATCATTTTTAAAATCCGTTCAAAGAGTACGATGTACGAAGGCGTGGCGACATACGTCAGCCCAAGTTCACCATATCCTCTTTTTGAACCACTATTACAACATTCTTTAGGAATAGCAGGAGGTAATGAACTATGCCACGCGTAAAAGGTGGAACAGTGACGCGCAAGCGCCGTAATCGAGTATTGAAATTAGCTAAAGGCTATTTTGGATCAAAACATAGACTTTACAAAGTAGCAAACCAACAGGTCATGAAATCATTTAACTATGCATACCGTGACCGCCGTCAGAAAAAACGTGATTTCCGTAAACTATGGATTACACGTATCAACGCGGCAGCACGTATGAATGGTCTTTCATACAGCACATTGATGCACGGTCTGAAAGTGGCTGGCATCGAAGTGAACCGCAAAATGCTTGCTGACCTTGCAGTAACAGATGCACAAGCATTTGCACAACTTGCAGAAACAGCAAAAAAATCAGTCGCAAAATAAGCTATTGATCTAATATACAGCCCCGCGCCGTTTACGGCAGCGGGGCTTATTGTTTTGGTTTTAAAAATAGGAAAGAAAACTTATGAACTTAATATAGTTCTTCTTCCTAAGTCCAATCAATAAAGTGTAGAATAGGGATAGGGAGTTGAATATATGAATGTTATGATTATCAGCTGGATCATATTTATATCAATCTGGTCTTTTATCACTATGGGATATGATAAGAAGCAATCGAAGAGGCGTGGGCGCAGAGTGCCTGAGAAGACATTATGGCTACTTGCCATCGTCGGCGGTGGTATCGGTTCGTATTTGGGTATGATGGCATTCAGCCATAAAACACGCCACACAGAATTTCGAATAGGCTTTCTGTTGCTCGCATTAATCTACATAGGAATCATCATCTATCTGCTAGGCATCGATCCATTCGGCGGGAATAGTGCATAAATGAAATAAGAAAAGCCCGCTATGTTAACGGGCTTTCATCAACGCTTCAATTGGGTTTTTCCAACTGATTTCAGCTTTTGGATAATTGGAAGTGATTTCGGAAGATAAGAAATGAAAATCATCTTTTGTGAACCCTTGCAGCTTCGATTCATCTTTCACCCAAACGAAAATGGATACGACATCAAAGGAGTCTTCCGTAGTCCCTAAATACTTTTCACCTTCAAAGAGGGCGCCTTTATATGTGATAAAGAAGTTCTTCCTGACATTTTTTACATCATCATAGAAGTAATATTGCTCTTGTTCATATGCCTCGTCCAACTTCCGTTTCGGATCCAGCAAATAACGGATACCGCGATAAAATAAATAGACGACGAATGCAATGATGACAAAGCGGATCAACAATCCCATAACAGCATCCCCTCACAAAAATAGATATAGTCTTCTACTTATACGCACGAGATTCAGTTTGGTTTCAAGATACTTACGCTTTTGGAGGTTTTTTTATGGAATTGACGAAATTATTCACGATGCAACGCGAACTGGATGCGTACATCCAAAAGAAACAATTTGTAAACAACGATGTTTTCAAAGAAAAAGGATTGGCTCTTCTCGTCGAACTTGCAGAATTGGCCAATGAAACAAGGTGTTTTAAGTTTTGGAGCTCAAAGGGACCATCTGAGCGAAAAGTTATATTGGAGGAATATGTAGACTCGATTCATTTTCTTCTTTCTTTAGGAATCGAAAAAGGTTTAGATACGTTGAAAGTGTGGCCAGAAGGCGAAGTGGAAGGGGATTTGACTAGCGTCTTCATACAAACAATTTCCGCTATCCAAGAATTTATGATGAACACAGATAAGGAAAGCTATGAAAACATATGGATTCACTATGGGGCAATAGCGAATCGAATCGGTATTTCCTATATTGAAATAATGAGTGCGTATCTGGAAAAAAACGAAGAAAATTATAAGCGCCAGCAAACCGGTTACTGAATATTTAATAGAAAAATAAATTAAGATTGACAGAAGGAACTAAGAAAAATAATATAGAGATAAGTAAATAGGAGGAGGCATCACCGTGAACGATTGGAGTAAAGAAGACTTTGGAATCAGATTAAAGGCCTTAAGAGAGCAAAGAGGCCTATCAATGATGGCGTTTGGAGCAGCGATCGGCACTTCCGCCAGTAGAATCAAAGATTGGGAGAAAGGTAAGAATGCCCCTTCCGCAGCATGGATTGCAAAAATATCCGAGCGATTCAACGTTACAACAGATGAATTGATTTTGGGGGACCCTAAAACTTCACGTGCATTCACTGCAAGCAGTTCTTCGAATGTTGATATGCTTTATGAACGGCTGCGCGAGAATTTGATCATCGTGAAAGATGGGGATGAGCAGGACGGAAAACTGGATCAGCTATACAGCTCACTAGATGCTGAGAATAAAGAACGTTATCGGAGCGGTAGAGGAAGAAGGCTTGCAGAGCGTGAACTGCTTTCCATTCTTACGGAATTACCGAAGAAGGATGTACTCGAATTATTGGAGCTTGCAAAAATAAAGAAACGTTGGCTGTAAGCTGAATGTCAGTGAGAAAACGAAGAAAACGCCATGGCCTCCTACTATTCTTTATTCTTTTATTGCTATTTGGACTATATCTTTATAAAGAGAATACGACCTTCGGAGTAACCATGGTGGAAATAGAAGCTGACGGTCTTCCTGACAGTTTCAATCATTATCGCATTATCCAACTTTCCGATATTCATGATTCAAAGTTTGGTGAAAGCAACTCTGACTTAGTGAATAAAGTGAATAGCTTGACGCCGGACGCTATTTTCATTACAGGCGATTTCATTGACCGAAACCGATATGACCTGGATCAGAGTTTAGAAATCGTCAAGCAGTTGCAAGATGTAGCGCCTTTTTATTTTGTCACTGGTAATCATGAAATTTCTACAAATGAAGAAGAGCATATTAAAGATGAGCTGACGGGATTAGGTGTGAAAGTATTATCAAATGAGTCGGTGATAATTGGTAATGGAAAAGATGAACAGATCGCCATCGGTGGCATTGAAGATCCTTTGTCCAGCAATCTGGATGAGAAGGAATATGTTGAACAAGTCATAGACGAAGCATTCCAGGATATTCCGAATGAGATGTTCAAAATTCTATTATCGCATCGGCCCGAACAGTTCGATGTGTATGTTGACCGTCAAATAGATCTCGTTTTCAGCGGGCATGCCCACGGAGGGCAGATACGTATTCCGGTCATTGGAGGAGTGGTGGCACCGGGGCAAGGATGGTTCCCGAAATACACATCCGGCGTGCATGAACTGGAAGGAACCACCATGGTTGTAAGCAGAGGTCTAGGCAACAGCCTCGTTCCCGTAAGAGTATTCAATCGCCCTGAAGTGATTGTCGTAACATTGACATCATCAACTGAATAGCAAGCAGCTGTACAGCGCAAAGGAGATTTCTTCTTTGCGTTTTTTAATTGTTATCGATATGAAAATAATTGGCGGATGTTGTATGATAGAATAGTATACAATTCATAGAATATTTTAACGGGGGTTGTCGTGTGAAGGCGGTCATTCATGTAAATGGTCAATTGAAAATTGATGAAATGCAAGAGCCGATTGCTAGGAATGGAGAAGTCGTCGTTGCATTGCATGCCGCGGGGTTGAATCGGAGGGATATTAAAGTTCCCGAACGCCGGGGAAGTGTGACGGACCCGCTTATACTCGGTTCCGACGGGGCAGGGGTCATCGAATCTATCGGAGAAGGCGTGGACAACTGGTCGGTTGGTGATGAAGTGATCATTAATCCATCGTTGCGTTGGTTCGAACAAAGTACAGCACCGCCAGAAGGGTTCGACATTTTAGGTATGCCTGACCATGGCACGTTTGCTGAGAAAATTGCCATTTCCGCCGATCAGATTGAGAAAAAACCTGACAATCTATCAATGGACGAAGCATCTGTACTCGCTTTAGCTGCGTTAACAGGCTATCGAGCACTATTTACACAAGGTGAATTGAAAAAAGGGGATACAGTCTTCATTCCGGGAGCTGGGAGTGGAGTTGCAACATATCTCATCCAGTTCGCCAAAAATACGGGAGCACGCGTTATCGTCAGTTCACGTTCGAAGGAGAAGCGACAGAAGGCATTGGAGCTAGGCGCTGATTTGGCGATTGATACGAACGGTGATTGGGCAGAGGTGCTAACGAATGAGACGATCGACCTTGTTATTGAGAGCGTCGGAAGGGCGACGTTTAACCGTTCGTTGGAACTGTTGAAGCCGGGTGGAAGGATTGTTGTATTCGGAGCTACGACTGAAGATGTGATCGAGTTGGATCTGCGGAAATTCTTCTACGGTCAATACCAGCTATTCGGCTCCACAATGGGCAGCAGGGAAGAGCTGCGGGCGATGTTGAAGCATGTTGAGGAATATGGAACGAAACCTGTCATTGACAAAGTGTACCGTCTAGAAGACGGTTTGGAGGCTTTTCAGGACTTGGAGAGCAGTGAACAGTTTGGGAAACTTGTGTTGCGTATAAAAGAGTGAGCTAATTGGAATTATGATTATGCAATCATAGTAAAGTGATCTTTGAATGTATTAATTAGAGGCATAGAGAAGGGTGGGGCCATTTTGACGGAAAAAGCAAAACCATTAACGGATTTAGCGATTGCCGCTTCTGCAGTGATGCAGCCGATAGAGGATATCGCAAGGAATGCCGGAATTCCAGAAGAGGCAGTTGAGCCGTACGGAAGGTACAAAGCGAAAATTGACGTGTCCAAATTGTCGGCCGCGAAATCCTTCGGTAAAGTCGTGCTAGTGACTGCGACAAGTCCGACGCCTGCGGGAGAAGGGAAGTCGACGGTGACTGTAGGCCTGGCGGATGCATTGGCACAATTAGGTGAAAAATCGATGATTGCTTTACGCGAGCCTTCCCTCGGCCCGGTCATGGGAGTGAAGGGCGGAGCTGCAGGCGGCGGCTACGCACAAGTATTACCGATGGAAGAAATCAATCTACATTTCAATGGGGATATCCATGCAATTACGACTGCAAATAATGCGCTTAGTGCCATGATTGATAATCATTTACATCAAGGGAACGCGTTGCAAATCGATCCTCGGCGGATCACTTGGAAGCGTGCGATGGATATGAATGATCGGGCATTGCGCCATATTACAATCGGTCTCGGCGGACCGGGACAAGGCGTGCCAAGGGAAGATGGCTTCGATATTACGGTCGCTTCCGAAATCATGGCTGTGTTCTGTTTGGCGACAAGCTTGGCCGATTTGAAGGAACGCTTGTCACAAATGGTAATCGGATATACGTATGACAAGGAAGCTGTCACTGTAAGGGATTTGGGCGTTGAAGGCGCTTTGACTTTATTATTGAAGGAAGCATTCAAACCGAATCTTGTCCAGACGATTGAAGGGACGCCAGCATTGATACATGGCGGGCCTTTCGCGAACATTGCACATGGGTGCAACTCATTGATGGCAACAAATACGGCGAGGCGGTTGGCTGATATCGTTGTGACGGAAGCGGGATTCGGGTCAGATCTCGGAGCTGAGAAATTCATGGATATTAAAGCACGTAAAGGCGGCTTTGCCCCGGATGCTGTCGTTCTAGTGACAACAATCCGCGCTTTGAAAATGCATGGTGGAGTCGCGAAGACGGACCTTGGGAAGGAAAATGTCCAAGCAGTCATGGATGGTATAGTGAATCTTGAGAAGCATGTGGAAACCGTCCGATCCTTCGGGGTGCAGCCTGTCGTTGCATTGAACCGGTTCATTACAGATTCTGCGGCAGAGCTTGAATTTATTCTGAAATGGTGCGCGGGGAAAGGTGTGCGTGCGGCACTGACTGACGTTTGGGGACAAGGCGGCGCAGGAGGTCTGGACTTGGCGAAGCAAGTTCTTGAATTGTTGGAGGAACCGAATAATTTTGCGCCTCTATATGATGTGGAGGAACCCGTCATTGATAAAATTACGGCGATTGTCCAAAAAGCATATGGAGGAAAGGGAGTCATTCTGACTGATAAGGCGAAGAAGGATTTATTGCAGATCGAACAGAATGGTTGGGATATCCTGCCTGTCTGCATGGCGAAAACGCAATACTCCTTCTCAGATGACCCTAAGAAGCTTGGGAGACCAAAAGACTTTACGATTACAATCCGTGAAATCATTCCGAAGCTCGGGGCTGGATTCCTTGTTTGCCTGACGGGAGATATTATGACGATGCCAGGATTGCCGAAAAAACCGGCAGCTCTTCAAATGGATATCGATGAAAAAGGGAATGCAATTGGATTGATGTAATCAACTATAAAAGGGCTGCCGTTATAGGCAGCCCTCAGACTGTAGACAAATACCATGAATTTTGATGTTTGCCTACAGTCTTTTTCTTTTAAAATAGGGATTAGCTAGCAATGTTGATTTCCGCTGCGAGCGGACGCTTTCCGCGGGCACGGCTTCAGCCGCTTCCCTCGCTGCGCTCAGTCCAGGGTCTTCAGCTCGTGCTGTTCCCGCAGGAGTCGCCGCTCTCCGCTCCAATCAACGGTGTTTCCTATTAAATGAATGAGGTGATGGATATGATGACGAAGAATCAAATTAATGAACGCGAACAGTTGGAAATGCTAACGATAGAACAGTTGGTTCCTCAGGATCAACTGGTTCGCAAACTGGATGCGGTCTTGATTTCTCCTTCATCTATCCATTAGTTGAAGATCTGTATTCAACCATTGGGCGACCTGGCATTGATCCCGTCTTAAAGGATTTCCAGTTGATTGGAGTGCAGGGAGGCGACTCCTGGGGGATTAGCGCAGCGTGAAGACCCCGCAGGAGCGAAGCGACGAGGAGGCTGAGGGCAAGCCCCCCGGAAAGCGTCCGCCCGGAACGGAAATCAACGTTATTTCAGTCTACTGACAGTTAAAATGTAGATGTTTAAGCAAAAGGGTTGGAAATCTATGATTTCCAACCCTTTTGTCTACAGTCTGAGGGCTGCCATTATAGGCAGCCCTTTCAAATATTATAACGCTTTGTCGTCAACTGAATTCAACCATGCTTCAATCGTGCCGACGACAGACTCAACACAGCCATCCTCGAACGGCGATATTAAGTTCGCCTCTTTTACCAACTCCGTGAACGGCTTCGAGCCTCCGAGTTTACATAGATGTAAATAATCCTTCCATGCAGCGTCGCGATCCTCAAACGAACGCTTCCAAAACTGGAACGCGCAAATTTGTGCTAACGTATAGTCGATATAGTAAAATGGAACTTCATAAATATGTGATTGGCGTTGCCAAATGGATCCTGTTTCCAAATAAGGGTTGCCATCGTAGTCACGCATCGGCAGGTAGGTCTTTTCAATCCGCTTCCATTCAGCCTTACGTTCTTCTGGCGTCATTTCCGGGTTTTCATAAATGGCATGCTGGAATTCATCTACCGCCACGCCATATGGTAAAAATAACAGGCCGCTGCTTAAATGGGCAAACTTATATTTTTCCGTTTCTTCTTCAAAGAACAGTTTCATCCAAGGCCAAGTGAAGAACTCCATGCTCATCGAATGGATCTCGGCTCCTTCATGCGTCGGCCAGACGTATTCAGGAATACCGATATTGCGGCTGCAGTACACTTGAAAAGCATGCCCAGCTTCGTGAGTCAGCACATCAATATCACCGGACGTACCATTGAAGTTCGAAAAGATGAAAGGCGAGTCATAATCATCGACGAACGTACAATAGCCTCCCGCCTCTTTTCCTTTCTTCGCTTCCAAATCGAGAAGATGCTTTTCTGTCATATACTTGAAGAACTCATCCGTTTCAGGTGAAAGCTCTGCGTACATCTTTTTCCCGTTTTCGATGATCCACTCCGGTGATCCTTTCGGAGTCGCATTTCCACTCAGGAAGTTAAGGGACTGGTCGTAGAACTTCAATTTCTCAACACCGATTCGGTCAGCTTGGCGCTCGTATAATTTCGACGCGAGCGGTACGATATAGTCCCGCACTTGATCACGGAAGTTTTTCACCATAGCTGCATCGTAGTCGATTCGATTCATTCGCGCATAGCCGAGTTCTACAAAGTTTTTGAATCCTAATTTCGTTGCGATTTCATGTCTTACCTTCACAAGATCATCATAGATGCGGTCGAAGGTGTCACCGTTTTCCGCATAGAAGGAATAGGAAGCTTCCATAGCGGACTTCCTGACGCCTCTGTCAGTGGACTCAGCATACGGTCCAAGCTGAGCAAGGGTCAATATTTTTCCGTCAAACTCGATTTGAGCGGAAGCGACGAGTTTTGCATACTCGGAAGTGAGCTTATTCTCTTGTTGAAGGAGCGGAAGTACTTCCGGCGAAAAGGATTTAATTGCATTATCGGCTAAAGCGAACAGCTGGGTGCCCCATTTCTCTTCCAGCTCCTTTCGGAATGGCGTCTTTACAAGTTCTTTGTAGAATGCGGTTCCGAGCTCTTGGAATTCCGGCCCGATTTCATCGAAATACTCCCGTTCTGTCTGATAGAAATCATCATTCGTATCGATGGATGAACGGATGTACATCAAGTTGGATTGTGTGGAATAATTGCTTCCGATTGCATTTAACTTTTCAATGACAACGTTCTGATCCTCAAACGAACCCGCGGAGCGGAATTGTTCAAGCAAGCTATTGAATTCTTGTTTAATGCTTTGCATGTCAGGTCTTTTATACTGAAATTCTTCAAACGTAAGCATTTTCATTCCCCCGTAACGTGTTAGTGTGAATACAATTCACTATCTTCATTGTTAACTAATCATTAAGAAAATGCAAAAGAAAGTGTATGCACTGAAGTAGATGCTTCGATAGAAGAGAATACGTGACCATTTCATGCAGTATGCTGTAAGATGAGAGTGAAAACAATATGTGAGGATGAGACTAAGTGGAAATTATTGAATATAGCATGATCGAACTCATTGATCCGACTGGCATTTTAACAGGAAGCAGATACGAATTTCGCATATACGTACAATTTGATGAAGAAGATGAGCTTTATGATGACAAGGGTACAGGCATTCGGGTCATCTACGCGGTAGATGGAGGAGAAAGAAAGGTGGCATCGTATCATCTTTTTGAACGGGCAACCGACAAAGTCATCGATATCGATCTTGAGGATGATGAAATTGCTCAACTCGCCGCTTTCTGTGAGGAACATTTGGAAGAAGAGTAAGCGATTAGCTAATTGGTTGAGTGTTTGCAGTCAGTAAATATCATGGTGAAAAAATCTACTTGAGAAGTCAAATTATGTGTTTTTTATTGAAAAATAATAGATAATGTGTAGAGTAGATGTGTATGGTATACTGATTAAACGGATTTTTCTTATATCCATCCAAATTAAAAGAACATTGGAGTGTTTATAGATGAGCAATGAGATTGTCGATATTACAATCATAGGCGGGGGACCAACAGGACTTTTTGCATCGTTCTATGCAGGCATGCGTGAAATGTCGGTTAAAATTATCGATAGTTTGCCACAACTTGGCGGGCAGTTGATTGAGCTATATCCGGATAAATATATTTACGATGTAGGCGGCTTTCCGAAAATACTAGCGAAGGATCTTGTCGCAAACCTTGTTACACAAGCACATTATTCTAAGCCTGAAATACATCTAGGCGAAACTGCGATTTCTGCTACACGCGAAGGGGATCACTTCATCCTTCAAACGGACAAAGGCGTCCATTTGACTCGCACAATTCTTTTGACGGCAGGAATCGGTGCATTCCAGCCGCGTAAAATCGGTTTGGCTGAAGAGGCTACATTTGAAGGCAAGACATTGCATTATGGAATTAAAGACCTATCGCTCTTCAAAGGGAAAGACGTGCTCGTATGTGGCGGAGGGGATTCGGCAGTGGATTGGGCTTTGATGCTCGAAGATATTGCATCGAACGTGTCACTTGTGCACCGACGTGAACGGTTCACAGCGCATGAAACAAGCGTGAACCAATTGATGTCTTCCAAAGTGAATGTGCTCACTTCCCGTTCCATCAAGTCGATCGTTGGGGAAGAAGGCGTCGTCAAGGAAGTTGTCATCGCACAAAAGGACGGTTCCGAAGAAGCGTTGCATGTGGATCACGTCATCGTCAACTATGGCAATATTTCATCCCTCGGCGCAATCAAAGAGTGGGGACTTGAAATGGACCGTAACTCGATCGTTGTCAATTCCAGAATGGAAACGAATATAGAAGGCATCTACGCAGCAGGGGACGTCACGACTTATGATGGAAAAGTGAAGCTTATTGCTGTTGGATTAGGGGAAGCTCCGACTGCAGTTAACCATGCAAAAGCATTCATTGACCCGAAAGCAAGACTGCAACCATTGCATAGTACGAGTGTCTTCAACTAAAAAAACCGGCTAATGCCGGTTTTTTCATTACAAGAAAAATGTGATTGTAAATATGACGAGCAATGGACCGATTATGATTAAATAGCCGATAGGATTGCCAAAGTTCAACGTCCAACCGACCCCGAACCTCTTTTCGACAAAGATGGATGGGTCGTTTTTATTTACATAGAATACGCCTGCTTTCCAATAGGCGTCATCATCGGAATCCGTAACACCGGGGATCGGATCCTCATCAATTTCAAGCTGAATCCGGGAGCCCCCTTGGCCGACTTTGAATGCGTATACGGCGGTTGCCACCAACATGATGAAAAGAAATCCTAAAGGCATCGCCATCATGAGGATCGGCCCGCCTAAGTTTCCGTGGATCGACGTCAACTGAAAGAAGCCGAAGAGGATTGTCAATGAAACTGATGTTAAAAAGAGCAGCCAACTTGTGTATTTCCTGAACGACAATTGTTGAATGCGCGATGTAGTCCTTTTAGCTGCATTCAGTTTCACACCAGACTTCTTTGTGGAAGCATTGATCGCAAGCATCATCCCTTGCATGAGGAGAAGTGTGAGCAGTAATGCAATGACTGAAAAAGGGCTTTTCCCGGTGAATGCATCCGGCTGTCCATCCGGGCCCCAATGGGTCGGAATAAGCTCCGGCATTGCGCCGTATTGGGTTGCTGTATAGCCGATCAAACCTAGAGTAATAGGGATAGGCAATGCAAACATGAGGGAAGGAAGCATTTCATCGTTGGAGCGGCTCGTCAAGTCTGCGACTCGCACCTTTCTAAGATTGCTTCCCCAATTATTCTCACGCTTTCTTTTCATTGTCTTAATATGAAAGTACAAGTAAAGAGCCATGCTGATCAGAAGAATTCCGAACTGGAGGACTAGTCCGGTGAAGACAAGACGCTCCTCTTGCATTCCGACTCCCCAATTCATGTAAGCAAGCATTCCTCCGATACCAATAAAGAATATCGTTGCCGAAAAGGTTTTCTTATAGCTTGCGAGAGCCTTGTCATCCGTATGACCTTCAGGAATCGTCACTCCGAATGCGATCGTTTTCTTTAAGAGGAAGGGGATAGCGGCCTGCATGACGGTCAAAAATAAAATGATTGTCAAAAATAAAGTGAGTACCATTGTTCATCCCTCCGTAATTTCTGAAATGATTGATGAGGTGATCGATAAAATCTGTTCCTTGTCCATGCCGTATACAATCGATTCAGCAATGAGCGGCTTCAGATGCGAATTGATTAGGTCTAATTGCGCATCGGTTGGACCTGTAGTAGAAATTGAATTAATGACGGCGCCTGACTTCGGTATGATTTCTATTATGTTTTTCTTCTCCAGCTCATGATAGGCTTTGTTCACTGTATGCATATTGACACCAAGATCCGCTGCGAGAGAGCGGACGGAAGGCAGTGCCTCGGAAGCCTTCAATCTTCCCGTAGCAATCAATTCAATCAATTGATCTGCCAATTGGGTATATATCGGTATTTCTGATGTAGGTTCGATTTGAATGAACATCTCATACCCTCCATTCTGTTCTAATGTTATTATAACAGCCGCCGCTTATAAAATATACCCCCAACAAAGAAAAGCCCCTGAACAAATCGTTCAGGGGGATGTAGCTTACAATTCACCTACTGTGACGAAATCATAGCCTTCACTTTCCAAATACGTAAGAACCGCATTGAGGCCATCGGCAGTCGACTGATGGATATCATGCATTAAAATGATGCTTCCATCTTTCACATGTTCTTTCACGACTTGAAGAATCCTTGCAGAATCGCGATACTTCCAATCGAGAGTGTCCACATCCCATAATACGATTGGTAAACCGGTCATATTATGGATTGCTTCATTGACGGCTCCATATGGTGGCCTGAAAGATGCGACTTGTTGTCCGGTCACCTCTTCAATGATCGCGGAAGTCTTCTCAATCTCTTTAGCGATACGCTCAGGTCCTAATTTCGTCAAATTCGCATGCGTCCAAGTATGGTTGCCCAATTCATGGCCAGCTTCCTTCACTTCATTGACGATGTCCGAGTAATATTCAACACGGCTGCCGAGCATGAAGAAGGTTGCTTTTGCATCATGCTTTTGGAGTGTCTCCAAAATTTGTCTCGTCACTTTCGGATCGGGTCCATCATCGAATGTCAAAGCAACTCTTTTCCGAACGGTTTCAACCGGAGGAGATATTTCGGATTCTTCATCGTCTTTTACATCCGAATTAGCCGAAGTGTCATCGGATTTCCCAATATCTTTTTCTTCGGTTGACACTTCCTCGGAAACCCTGTCGACTATTTCCATCTCATCTTCTGTAACATCCGGCTTGAATGTTACAGCGAGGAGGTTTTGAATATGATCGTTAGAAATAGAGACTATCGGCGGTCCTACTAAGCTATCGGCGATTGTGTCTTCGTCGAAGTAAATGATAAGCGCATCGTCAGTGATGGCAAAGTTCCTGTAGTTCATCCACCTTGGTTCTATAAACCTTTCCATATCCTGTTCGAGAAGGTGTCCTTTTAACGTTTTATCTTTATGAATCGAGCCACGGACTAAAGACGATAGAGTCTGTAAACGATTGGCATCACCTTCAAAGAGGTCTCGGATGGAAAAGCTTTCACCCGTTTCAGGATTCAAGTGGAATGAACGGATTTCTGTATTTCCATGGGGTGTATCACTAAAACTACTGCTATTTACAAGAACAAAAGAATAGTAGCCAGAAGCATGCGGCAACGTTTCATAGGAGATATTCAATTCTCCCGTCGTATTGTTATCGTGCCTTTTTTTCTCGATCATCATTTCCATAAATCTGGACTGGACTTCAGTAATATAGTTTTTGACTTCAGTATTGAAATTAGTATGTATGCTTTGCGGATACTGGATAGCAAAAGGAGCGTTTTTATCGTTTGATGTTTTTGTAATGATTTTGATCCCTGGATAGTTTGAATCTATTTGTTCCGTTTCGGTTGGGACCCCGGTGGATCCATTTCGATCGGGCGGTGAAGCGGTAGGACCATGTTCCGTTGTGAAAACTAGAAAGATGGCGCTTAGTGTCAATAGGACAATTGCAATGGAAAAAGTGATGTCAATCCAAACAGAACGTGATTTGTAACTCTTTCTTTTCATGTTGCGCGGCTCCCTTATCATTTTGTCAGTCAGAAATCTATCAAACTTCCTGTTTAATCTCTCTGTAAAGTTAGACGGAGCAACTCCTTAAATAGTTTCGAAAAATAAGGAAAAATGTCGATTCTTTTATACTATAAGTATACAACACTTTTACCTGTAATTGGGATAGGTAAATGGGGACAAATGAAATAATGTCTGCATAAAAAAGATCGAGGAAAACTGCTTTTTCGCAACGCAATTTTATGTTATACTGTCAAATGCCCGGATCTTGCAAATGCGGGTGAGCAGTGAGTGTTTACAATCGAATATTGTTAAACCGATCAAGCTGTTATTTCTACTGCAAAGAAAACAAACAGAAGGTGGTCGAAGAAATGGAAACTGGAGCATATAGGGTATTGCTGTACTATAAATACGTACACATCGAAGACCCGGAAACATTTGCTGCCGAACATTTGGCATTTTGTAAGGAACTTGGATTAAAAGGCCGTATACTAGTCGGCGAGGAAGGCATCAACGGTACATGTTCCGGAACTGTAGAACAGACGGATGCTTATATGGAGAAGATGCATAGCGATGAGCGTTTTAAGGATCTTTGGTTTAAAATCGATGAAACGGATGGACATGCGTTCAAGAAAATGCACGTTCGTCATCGGGAGGAAATTGTTAACCTGAGTCTTGAGGAAGACATTAACCCGTTGGAGTTGACAGGTGAGTATTTGAAGCCTGCAGAATTTTTGAAACAGATGCAAGATGAAAACACAATCGTCTTAGATACAAGGAATGATTACGAGTATGATCTCGGTCATTTCAGAGGCGCTATTCGACCTGATGTTGAGACATTCCGTGACCTTCCACAATGGGTCCAGGAAAACAGGGAGATGTTTGAAGGTAAGAAAATCCTTGCGTACTGTACAGGTGGAATCCGATGTGAAAAGTTCACTGGCTGGATGAAACGTGAAGGCTTTGAGGATGTTGCACATCTTCAAGGCGGAATTGTCACGTACGGAAAGGATCCTGTAGCGAAAGGCCAGCTTTGGGATGGTCAATGCTACGTATTTGACGAAAGGATCGCAGTTCCAATCAATCAAGTTGAGCATGTCGTCGTAGGTCGCGATCATTTTGACGGAACCCCTTGCGAACGATATGTGAACTGTGCAAACCCTGAGTGCAATGCGAAAATTTTATGCTCTGAAGAAAATGAGCATTTCTATATGCGCAGCTGTTCGGATGAATGCCGTACACATCCGCGCAATCGATACTTTGTGGAACAAAATTTGACAGTGGAAGAATTTAATAAAAGAATTGAAGCTATTGCGGATAAACGTAGTGAAACAACCGCTGCAATGTAATTAATCTTTTCACACCCAGGTGCTTATAGAACCTGGGTGTTTTATTATGCCTTTGTTACCTATAAACCCCTTAATAATGGAAAAGTACATTTCGATAGATTCATTATATAAAAGATAGGGAACTAAATCATGTGCTTTCCGTATAGGTATTACTATTGTAGCAAGGAGGACGCTTGAATGAGAAAAGTTGTTTTTTCTGTATTTATTGGATTCACCATTCTTCTTGCTGGCTGTGTGAACGACGGCGAGCCTTCAAAGATAGAAGCTTCGGATGGTGAATCGAATAGCACGGTGAGCAGTAAAGAGAAACAGGGAGAAGTCGGGGGAAATGAACAGCAATCAGATACAGTTGACGTTACTAACCTGGCTTCGATTCAAATAGCGGAAACTGTGGAAGAAATGGCATCATTGCCACCGGGACAATTGACGAAGGACTTCACGGTAGATCAGGAGACATCTGTGTGGTCTAAAACAGAAGTGCCGGAACAAATCCGCGAATCATTTCTCGAAGAAATGAAAGCTGTGACGGAAGAAACGGAAGATCCAAAGCAAATCCACAGAGCTTTTATTAAATTGCTCGGAAGCCCTATATATAATGAATATGCCGGTCCGTTAGCCGTTTTTCATCCTTCATTCGCAGAGCCTATTCTTCCTGAGCCATATGAGCTGACAGAAGTAGGAGTTGCCCAGTCTCCTCCTACAAAAGCTTTAATCTTATTGGATGCAAGTTCCAGCATGCTTCTTCAAGCAGATGGACGATTAAAAATGGACATTGCAAAAAGTGCTGTAAAAAGCTTTGCATCGACAATCGGACAAAATAGTGAAGTGTCATTATATGTATATGGACACGCTGGCACCCAAAACAAATCCGATAAACAATTGTCATGTGGAACAATTGACGAAGTGTATCCATTAGGTGAGTATGATGAGAAAAAATTTAATGAGTCGGTAGAGGACGTCAAGGCAAGTGGTTGGACTCCACTGGCAGAAGCAATAAAACAAGCGCGCCTCGATCATGAAAAGACTTCGGAAGATATTACGGTTTATATTGTAAGCGATGGGGCGGAAACTTGCGGCGGTGATCCTGTCGCTGAAGCAAAAGCCTTTGCTGCTTTAGCGGCCGATCATCATGTGAACGTCATCGGTTTTCAAGTCGATAAGGATGCTGAAAGTCAGTTGAAAGCAGTAGCGGAAGCCGGCAATGGGACTTATTTGGCCGCGGATTCATTGGATGAAATGACTGCTGGCATTTCGAAGCTCTGGCTTCCCTCAGATATAGATTTAGCGACGTTAGTCTACAAGAAGCCGGTAGGATGGCCTCAAGCGATGGCTTTGCGTACCGTATCTGATTATGGCAGTAAGTTAATTAGAGCTATACGAGTCGAGAATGAACGATTTACTGCAGCGGCTAAACTGTTGGAAGAAGAAGGCTTTATTGATGCTGCTGTCAGAGATGAATTGAAAAAATTGATTGACAAACAAAAAGAGCAGTATAGCCGCTTGGTCAATGAGCTCGAGGAAGAAAAGAGGCAGCTCATAAACAATGAAGTTGAGAGAATCAATAAGAAAGTCGACGACTATTACGATAGAATGAAAGCCTTGAAAGAAGAGCAAAGTCAATAATAGGAGCAAAGGAAGGATTCGTTGAGTAATCTATCCTTTGCTTTTTTTGATGGTATAGGTGTCATTGATTACTGTTTTCGGACTATATAAAAACATTGGAATGGACTTAATATGGCTCACAGCAAACGGTAAATGGTATACTACTATCATTGAAAAGAAATTGGAGGAACAGATGTATGGAATGGAAGAACATTTATCGTGGATTCCTAATGGGAATCAGCGACTTGATTCCTGGTGTGAGCGGAGGAACGATTGCGTTCATTCTAGGCATATATGATCGATTATTACTTGCAATCAGCGGCTTTTTCAGTCGTGAATGGAAAAAGCATATCGGCTTTTTATTGCCGCTTGGCATAGGGATTGGCTTGACGTTATTGCTCTTCAGCAGGGTCATTGACTTCTTATTGAAAGATTACCCCCAACCGACCCAATTTTTCTTTTTAGGATTGATTATCGGAGTCGTGCCTTTCATTTCAAGGCAGGCTGGTGTCAGAAAGAATTTTAAAATCGGGCATTTTCTTTTGTTGCTTGCAGTCGGTGCTGCGTTGGCTTCAACAGCCTTTATCAAACCGGCTGAAACGGGGATTATCACATCCTTGACGATGCAAAACACAATAGGATTGTTCTTAGCAGGATGGGCAGGCAGCATGGCTATGCTATTACCGGGCGTGAGCGGTTCATTCATTTTGCTTTTATTAGGTGTTTATGCGACGGCTATCAATGCACTTTCTACATTGAATCTACCGATCATTATCGTCATCGGGGCAGGGGTCATTGTCGGCTTCATCGTTAGCAGCAGGATAATCCACTATTTATTGAGTAAATTCACTCATGCCATGTTCGCCATCATAATCGGCTTGATCATTGGTTCCGTATTCGTCATCTACCCAGGAGTCCCAGAAAGCGGGACGCCATTTGTAATGAGCGTCATCGCGCTTATTACCGGATTGATTGTTGCAAATATCTTTAATGCCGCTAGCCCATCGACTAAATGAATACAGACACGATGATAATCCATGAAATATGGATGAAAATCACTAGTGTGTAAATAATAAGGGTAACAGCGAGTAAGTTCTTGACCAATTGTGATGGCTTCGTAAAATGCATGAGGAAGAACAGCAAAATTGGAAGACTCGCTTTCATTAAATAAAATGCAATGACGTTCACATCGTAAAGTGAACGTACGAAGGGGTTCGCTTCTTGGATATGACCATAGCGAATGCCGAAATCTGTGAAAATCGCATCGATCATGCATAAGCAAAATAGAAGGAAACATGTATTCAATAACCGGTCATTAGAACTAGGAAGCGCCTTGGCCGTCTCCATATGTATCACTCCTGACATAATTGGCATTTGTCGTTAGGATATGGAGGGGAAGGGTAATTTATTCAAAAGGGCGATAGAAAGATTTTTCGGTCATATATGAATATCAATTTCTGGCAAGAAAAATGCCAACGAAAGAAAAATTCTTTCGTTGGCGTTTTTTTGTTTCTTAGTTACTAGCAACTTCTTGTTTAACCAATACATCGTCTATGGAGATGCCTAGTGCAGCTGCGACGCCTTCGCCATAAGCAGAATCTGCTTGGTAGCAGTGGCGGATGTGCCGATATTTGATTTCATTCGGCGCATCGCCAAGATTGCGGGCAGTATTGCCGAATAACGCTTGTTTTTGTTCATCGTTCATTAAATTGAACAGCTTGCCCGGTTGTGTGAAATAATCGTCGTCATCCTCCCGAAAATCCCAGTGCGCTGCATCATCATAGATTTTAAGTGGCGGTTCTTTGAAATCAGGCTGTTCCTTCCATTCTCCGAAGCTGTTCGGTTCGTAAGAAGTCCTGCTGCCATAGTTGCCGTCGACCCGCATCGCACCATCCCGGTGGAAACTATGAAACGGGCATTTTGGTGCATTGACCGGAATTTGATGGTGATTGACCCCGAGACGGTAGCGCTGGGCATCACCGTAAGAAAACAGTCTCGCTTGCAACATTTTATCAGGGGAGAAACCGATGCCGGGCACAATCGCTGCTGGTGTGAAAGCCGCTTGTTCCACTTCTGCGAAGTAGTTTTCCGGATTGCGGTTTAATTCGAACTCTCCGACTTCAATGAGAGGGAAGTCGGCCTTATACCAAACCTTCGTCAAATCGAACGGGTTATAAGGCATATTAAGTGCCTGTTCCTCCGTCATTACTTGAATGTACATCTTCCATTTCGGGAAGTTGCCATTGTCGATGCTTTCCAATAGATCACGTTGATGTGTTTCCCGGTCAGAGCCGATCAATTCAGTTGCCTGCTCGTCCGTCAAATTCTCAATCCCTTGTTGAGAGCGGAAATGGAACTTGACCCAAACACGTTCATTATTCGCATTGATCATGCTATACGTATGGCTTCCGAAGCCATGCATATGACGATATGTCTTTGGAATTCCCCGTTCACTCATAACAATTGTAATTTGGTGCAGTGCTTCAGGCAGGGAGGTCCAAAAATCCCAATTGTTAGTCGCGCTTCTCATATTTGTGCGCGGGTCTCTTTTGACGGCATGATTCAAGTCAGGGAATTGAAGTGGATCTCTGAAGAAGAATACAGGAGTGTTATTACCGACAAGATCCCAGTTGCCTTCTTCCGTGTAAAATTTCAGCGCGAAACCGCGAATATCGCGTTCGGCGTCTGCTGCGCCACGTTCTCCGGCTACAGTCGAAAAGCGAGCGAACATTTCTGTTTTTTTGCCGACTTCGGAAAAAATTTTCGCTCTCGTATATTGTGTAATATCATTCGTCACTGTGAAAGTTCCATAAGCACCTGATCCTTTAGCATGCATGCGGCGTTCAGGAATCACTTCCCGGTCGAAATGCGCAAGTTTTTCAATTAACCATACGTCCTGTAAAAGGACTGGCCCTCTAGGACCTGCAGTCATTGAGTTTTGGTTGTCCACTACCGGTGCCCCAGCAGCTGTTGTCAGTTTCTTTTGAGAATGATTATCATTGATTGTCATTGATAATGCCTCCTTGAATTAATAGTCTACTATCTTCTAATTCAATATAGCATATAGATTTTGTGAAATCTACAGTTAATTATAATCATTATCGATAAATAATTGATATAGTATAATTTTAATTAAATTCAACTGAAAATATCAAAGGTTTTGAATTAATATTTAGTACATAGAATAGCAACGAAGGCTTAATTATTGGGGCAGCACCCATTCTCCAACGGATTGTCCCAACTTCACTTCGGAACCCACCGGAACCGTCGGACGGAATGAACCGTCATTCTCCATAAACAAAATGACAGTCGACCCAAACGAGAAGTAGCCGAACTCTTCACCTTTCTTGCAAACTGTGGAGGAGTCCATTATATGAATGCTGTTGACATTCAATGCACCTACTTTGATCATCGTCATCCGGCCATGGGCTGTCGAAAGTTCGGAAATGATCCGGTAGTTTGTGGCAAAAGGCTGTTTGCCCAAACGCAAGCCAAGATCGTTAACCGGAAAAGAAGTAGTCCCGAGCGCGTATCTGGAAAATAACTCGCCGTCATAGGGGTAGTGAAAATGGTGATAATGGCTTGGTGAGAGATAGAAAACATAAAAGAATCCACCTTTAAATGGAATTGCTCTCTTTTCTTCTCCCAATATCTGCTTTATACTATAAAGATGGTCCTTGATTATTAACGTCTGATTCATATCAATTGTCCCGAAATCTGTGACGACGCCATCGACCGGGGAAATCAGCGTATTGGCGCGCATGTCGATTGGCCGTGAACCCTTTTTCAGATTGCGCGTAAAATAAGATTGAAGGCTATCATAATGTTCAATCGGGAATTCGGCTTCCCCCTCGTTAATACGATATGTCCTTGAGAACGGTTTGATGAGCTTACGGCTTAGACGTGAGCTTGCAATCGTTTTTAATATGGCAGCAGATACGGGATGCCCGTTCAGTTCGACAAAACGGTTGAATAACATCTTTTTCATTATTTCAGTCTCCTTTGCTTTGAAATAGTTACCTAGTTGGAAAGAATATAAAACTGGAGGGATTGTCATGTTTTTATCCAGATACTTAGATTATACGAAAATAAAGGGCCAATTGGCGAATGCAATCACAATTACAAACTTAAGTTTCGGAATCATCGCAATTATTCTCATTGCAAGGGATCTTGGTCATATGAGTCTAGTCTTCATTTTCCTTGCCGCCCTATTCGACCGATTCGACGGTTTGGTCGCACGACACTTTCAATCCGAGTCGCTGTTTGGAAAGGAATTGGATTCGCTAAGCGACATTGTGTCATTCGGAGTAGCTCCGGCACTTCTAATTTATATGACCGATTTATCTTCCATGCTATGGGTCGGTATAGCCGCGACTATTTTTTATATCGCCGCAGGGGCAATCCGTCTTGCACGTTATAACGTCAAGGAGTTTGATGGATCATTTTACGGAGTACCGATCACTGCGGCCGGCGTATTGTTAACACTGTCTTATTTCTTGAGCCCTTACATCGGCCCTCCGTTTTTCGTCATCTTCATGGTCTTTCTTGGCTTGGCGATGATCAGCAATGTCCGAATCGCAAAGGTGTAAACGACCGAGGGGGAACAATGTAATTTTCTCAATGATGAACTTTACATCTCCGTTTTAGGCGAGTATAATTTAAATTGTCTAAAATGGAGACGTACCCAAGAGGCTGAAGGGGGCTGACTCGAAATCAGCTAGGGCGTTCACGCGCCGCGGGGGTTCAAATCCTCTCGTCTCCGTACTATCTATACAAACGTTGGTATGACAGACTTTTCAAAAGTAGTGGCATACATTTTGGCATAAATAGTTATGTGTTTTTTGAAGTCGTACTCCCTTGTGAGGTGAGTAGGGCTTATTTTTCTTTTTATCTATGTTATGACTTTCCGGATTGTAGCGGAAGGCGGCGACTCCAGTGGGAAAAGCGTCAGCTGAAGACCCCGCAACGAAGCGAAGCACAGTGAGGAGGCTGAGTCGACGCCCACGGAAAGCGTCCGCCTGAAGCGGAAATCCAGTTACGATATATGTAAATGTATTTCAATTGGTGACTTGTCCAAATGTCTGCTATTCTATAAGAAAGCATCATTTTAAAAGGATGAGTGGCATGTCAGGTCTGGACCGGCATTGCCAGCAAGACAGAATTGGTCATTGAATTTCGTAAA
Organism: Sporosarcina pasadenensis; assembly: GCF_047228845.1. Taxonomy (NCBI): domain Bacteria; kingdom Bacillati; phylum Bacillota; class Bacilli; order Caryophanales; family Caryophanaceae; genus Sporosarcina; species Sporosarcina pasadenensis. Next base: position 124,587 of record NZ_JBFEGM010000004.1, on the reverse strand, counting down.
ACGGAATATCTCATCCGACGGTTTTTACACTATTAGTTGTCAATGATATACATAGCCGCGATGAAGAACGGATGCTACTGGAGTAAGAAAGATGGGAAAAGCGCCGAAACGAGGTGCTTTTTTCTTTGATTGATTATAAAGAGGTGATTCCGATCGAAAAAATAACTTCCGTATTATCTTCCTATTTTGGCTTTCCTTCATTCCGTACAGGTCAGGAACAAGCCATACGAAATGTGCTTGACGGAAAAGATACGCTCTGCGTCATGCCGACTGGTGGCGGAAAATCCATTTGCTATCAAGTTCCTGCATTGGTTATGGAAGGAACGGTCTTAGTCGTATCTCCGTTGATTTCCTTGATGAAGGACCAAGTGGATGCTCTACATCAAATTGGCATACCGGCAGCATACATCAATAGCACTTTGTCGACAGAGGAATACTTCGGAACGGTTGAAAATGCAATGGAGGGAATGTACCGCCTGCTCTACGTAGCCCCGGAACGCTTCGAATCCCCTTCCTTCATTCAGCAAATAAGCAAAATGGATATCCCGATGATCGCGATTGATGAGGCGCACTGTATTTCTCAATGGGGACATGATTTTAGACCGAGTTACCGGATGTTGAATAAAGTCATATCTTCATTTGATAGGAAACCGGTCGTATTGGCATTGACAGCAACCGCAACACCTGCCGTCCGGGATGATATATGCGACCAATTGCATATTGAAAGCGACCATACAGTAATGACGGGCTTTGAGAGGAGCAATCTCACCTTTTCAGTCATTAAAGGACAGGATAGGGACAAGTTCGTCAAAGATTATGTTAAAAAAAATGAAGGGGAAGCGGGAATTATTTACGCCGCCACACGAAAAGCGGTCGACCAGATTCATGCAACGCTTGAACGAAGTGGAGTTGCTGCCGCGAAATACCATGCGGGACTTTCGGATGTTGTTCGGCAAGGGGAGCAGGACCGGTTCCTCATGGATGAGGCAACTGTCATGGTGGCGACGAATGCATTCGGGATGGGCATCGATAAAAGTAATATTAGATACGTCATTCATTACCAAATGCCGAAAAATATGGAAAGCTATTATCAGGAAGCAGGCCGTGCGGGTAGGGATGGGTTAGACAGTGAATGTACCCTGTTATTTTCCTCACAGGACGTCATTACACAACGATTCCTCATTGACCAATCGCAAGATCAGCATCGGATTCCAGCAGAGCTTGAGAAGCTGCAGTCGATGATCGACTACTGCCATACAGAGTCATGCCTACAGAAATTCATCATTTCTTATTTCGGAGAGAAGGATGTACAAGAATGCGGCCGTTGCGCAAACTGTACAGATACTCGTGAAAGTTTTGAAGTTACGGTTGATGTGCAGAAGGTTCTGTCCTGTGTCATCCGCATGGGTCAGCGCTTTGGTAAGACAATGATTGCCCAAGTCCTCACAGGCTCTAGAAATAAAAAAGTATTGGAGTTCGGGTTCGAGAAATTGACGACGTACGGTCTGATGAAAGAACGGAATACGAAAGACGTTTCCGATTTCATCGAGTTTATCATTTCCGAAAACTACCTTGGGGTGGAAAACGGTCAGTTTCCGATCATATATGTCACTGAACAAGGCAAGGACGTATTGACGGGAAAAATAAAAGTGTACAGGAAAGGGACCGTCGAAACGAAGCAGATTGCAAAAGACGATCCTTTATTCAACCAGCTGAGGGCTCTTCGAATGAAGCTTGCCCAAGAGGCGGGCGTTCCGCCATTCGTCGTCTTCTCGGATAAGACGTTGCGTGACATGGCAGCTAAAATGCCTATTACAGAAGAGGCGTTTTTGGAAGTGAACGGTGTTGGGGCAGCGAAGTTGGAAAGGTACGGAGAAGCATTTATGGAAGAAATCAAATCATTTTCCGCCCAAACTAGTTGAGCTCAATAGGAAAAGCCGGTTCGATGTTCGCTTCGATCATGAACCGGCTTTTTTGATATCAGTTTTGCAATGAAATCGCTTGGCTCGTAATTTCAGGTTCCTTCTTCCTGCATATAGCGACTAGCAAATATACGACTGGCGTATCCAAAACGGCGATAATGAATTTAAAAACGTATTGGCTTGCAATCATGGCCAATAAAGCGCCGACAGGCATCGTGCCTGCAAAAGCAATTGTAATGAAAATCGTCGTATCGACGAGTTGACTAGCCATCGTAGACACGTTATTCCGGACCCACAACTTTTGATTGCCGTGTTTTCTTTTCAGCTTATCGAAAATGGTGACATCCAAGTTCTGGCTAATGAGATACGCTGCCAAGCTTGCAATCGTCACACGGAAGCCGGCTGTGAAAATCGTTTCAAATGCTTCCTGATGCTCATAAAAAGGGGCTGCAGGCAAATGGATGGCGATCCAAATGAAGCCGATCGAGAAAAGCTGCGCGATGAACCCAGTCTGGACCGTCTTCCTCGCAGCTTCCTTTCCATAGGCTTCGGTCAAAACGTCCAAAATTGGATACGTGCATACATAGATGATGGCGGCTGCCGGAATGACAATCCAGTCACCGATACTCATCAGCTTGACTGCTATGATATTCGATAAAATTAACAACCCGACAAAAATGCCGCTTAAATAATAGCGCATCTCAGTTGTTTCCTCCTCAACGGTTATCGATCTTTTCGGGATACATGTCGTGGTTCAACAAACGATGTTCCGCCATTTTCTCGTATTTTGTTCCAGGCTTCCCGTAATTGCAATAAGGGTCGATGGAAAGTCCGCCGCGCGGAGTGAATTTGCCCCATACTTCGATATAGCGGGGATCGATCAGCTTTATCAAATCATTCATGATGATGTTGACGCAGTCCTCATGAAAATCACCGTGATTTCGGAAGCTGAACAAATATAATTTCAATGATTTGCTTTCCACTAATTTCTTATCCGGGATGAAACTGATATACATCGTTGCGAAATCCGGCTGTCCTGTCATCGGACAAAGGGATGTGAATTCGGGACAGTTGAATTTGACGAAGAAATCCCGTTCTGTGTGCAAATTATCGACTGCTTCCAAAATGGTTGGGTCGTATTCATAATTGTATTTTGTATTTTGATTTCCAAGCAATGTTAAATCCGTTAACGTATTTTCATCTCTTCCAGCCAATTAAAAAAACCTCCCATAATAATTGTTGTAAGGGAGGGGCCATAGAGAACAGGAAAAAGAAAAGCCATGTCTCATAAATGGACATGGCGTAAATCCGTCATCCATAGTTTTTTATAGAGGGTCGCTATGAACCTCTCCCGAACAGGGTTATTCATTTCGTTTAAGACTTTAAACTATCATGGTTCTTCTGTCAATAGTAGACTTCTTCTCATTCCCATGATCGTATAAGCAGCGACGCTCAATAGAACGATACCTGTCAGCATGAACCCGCCTTTAAATGTCAGGTCCAAATAGCCGATAAGACTGGAGCCTGCGACGACCCCGATGGAAAAGAAGGCATAGAAATAGCCGTAAGCCTTCCCGCGGAACTCCGGGGAGGATGAGTCGATGAGCAAGGAGTTGATGGAAGGGAATAGAAATGCAAAACCTATTCCGTACAATGCCATTGCCAAATACAAGAGCTGCATCTCTGTAACTTGACTTAAAAACAACATACTCATCCCCATCATCGAAATACCGAAAGCCAACGTAATCATCGGCCGCACTTTATCGAAAATCCGGTTGATGGGCAATAGGAAAATTAAGATAGCGACGATGCCGAACGTGCTGAGAAGCAACCCTGTCGATTTCGTGTCAAATCCAAGAGCCTCGACCTTTAACGGAAGGACTAATGCGAGTACGCCTTGGGAAAACATAAGGAAAAAGGCGCCTGCAAATGCACGGATCATGCCAGGGTGCTTGAACAAATAGCGAATCCTGAAATGCTTCGCTCCTTCTATCTTTTCCCTTTTCACGAATGAAACTGAGCGCAATATGAAGAAGGCAGCAATTGCCAGGATGAACATGATGATGCCGTTCGTAGTCATAATGAAAGGGGCTCCCGTCTTTGAAGCGACAATTCCGCTGTAGGCAGGTCCGATGATTGCTGCCATCCCAACAAAGGCACCTGAAATGGCTACACTACGGCCCCTCTTTGATTCCTCGGCGCGGTTGGCGAGGAATGTAAATGCAGCAGGGACGATTAGCCCTTCCATGAAACCATGGACGAAGCGGATTCCAAGTAGGGAAACAGGACCCGAAGCGAACGCATAGAAAAGGAGGGAAATACCTGAAGCAAACAGGCCGACAAGTAAAATGACGAATGGGCCTCTACGGTCCGTCATGAATCCGGAAATAACGTTCCCAATTGTGTTAGAAAATGAATACATACCGACAGCCAATCCTGTCATGAAGGAAGATGCACCTAAAGATAGGGCAAAAGGACTCATGATAGGCAGTTGTGAAAATAAATCAAAGAAGGAAAAAAAGACGATTATATAAACGAAAGCACGCATGTGGAATCCTCATTTCAATTAAGTTGAATCATATTCTACTTTACCATGTATGTAGGAATAGGCAAAAGGACAGCTTGTGAACAAAAAGAAAAATTAGCAAAATGATTAGCGGAACGATAAAATGAGAGAATACTTTTACAGAGAGGGTTGGTCATGATGGTTTCGAAAATCAGAATTGGAATAGTTGGATACGGAAATTTGGGCAAAGGGGTGGAGTCCGCGATCGCTCAAAATGATGATATGGTGCTTGCAGGAGTCTTTACCCGAAGAGAGCCGAACGATTTGAAAGTAAAAAGTGAAGTGCCGGTATTGCGCTTGAATGAAATTGAAAACTATGTGGATGATATTGATGTAATGATATTATGCGGAGGTTCGAAAGATGACCTTCCTGAACAAGGACCCGCAGTTTCGAAACTGTTCAATATAGTCGATAGCTTTGATACGCATGCTAAGATTCCTGAGTATTTTGAAGCCGTTGACGAATCGGCTAGACCGAACGGAAAAACGGCGATCATATCCGTCGGTTGGGACCCGGGCCTATTTTCCATCAATCGACTATATGGGGAATCAATTCTGCCCGAGGGCGCGACGTATACGTTCTGGGGAAAAGGATTAAGCCAAGGGCATTCAGATGCAGTGAGGAGAATAGAGGGTGTAAAAGGAGCGGTTCAATATACGATTCCTGTAGAATCCGCTGTCGAAAAGGTGCGCAACGGATCACAGCCGGAGCTGACAACACGTGATAAGCATACGCGTGAATGTTTTGTTGTACTTGAAGAAGGCGCAGTCGAAGCCGAAGTGGAACGTTCCATCGTTACAATGCCCGATTATTTTGCAGATTATGATACGACAGTCCATTTCATTACTGAACAGCAATTGAAGGAAGAACATAGCGCGATGCCGCACGGCGGTTTTGTCATCCGTAGTGGTAAAACCGGAGATGCGAACAATCAAGTGGTGGAATTCTCATTGACTTTGGACAGCAATCCCGAATTCACATCGAGCGTCCTGGTCGCCTATGCGCGGGCGGCATATAGGTTAAATGAAAAAGGGGACACAGGAGCAAAAACCGTGTTTGACATCGCTCCGGGAATGCTCTCTCCGAAGAGTGCAGCTCAGCTTCGAAAAGAAATGCTCTAATTGTGAAAGCACTTCCAATGTTGCCATTTTTCATCTATACTGAATTTGTAGTTTTTTATTTAGGAGGGCGAAATAAATGTCGAAACCGGATGATACGTTAATCATGTTAAAAGAGTTGACGGACGCGAAGGGAATTCCCGGCAATGAACGTGAACCTCGCGAAGTCATGAAGAAATATATCGAGCCATTTGCTGATGAAATTGAATACGATGGACTCGGATCTTTGATTGCCAAGAAAAGCGGCGATGCAAATGGACCGAAAGTGATGGTGGCGGGCCATTTGGATGAAGTCGGCTTTATGGTGACAAAAATTGACGACAAAGGTTTCATATCCTTCCAACCGGTTGGCGGATGGTGGTCCCAAGTCATGCTTGCTCAACGTGTGACAATTGTTACGCGCAAAGGGGAAACTGTGACGGGCATCATCGGTTCGAAGCCTCCGCATATCCTCTCCGCAGAAGCGCGGAAAAAGCCAGTGGACATTAAAGACATGTTCATTGATATCGGTGCAACTTCGAAGGAGGAAGCGATGGAGTGGGGCGTTCTGCCTGGCGATATGATTGTTCCGTATTTCGAATTCACGGTCATGAACAATGACAAATACTTGCTTGCGAAAGCATGGGATAACCGTATCGGATGCGCAATCGCAATCGACGTCATGAAAGCATTGAAAGATGAAAAACATCCAAACATTGTATTCGGTGTAGGGGCTGTCCAAGAGGAAATCGGTTTACGCGGAGCAAAAACGGCTGCCGCGAAAGTGAAACCGGACATCGGGTTTGCTGTAGACGTAGGTGTCGCAGGTGATACGCCAGGTGTAACATCGAAGGAATCGACAAGCAAAATGGGCGATGGGCCTCAGATCCTGCTCTATGATGCATCGATGGTATCTCATAAAGGATTGCGCGACCTTGTCGTCGATACGGCGGAAGAATATGGCATTCCATATCAATTCGAAGCGATTCCGGGCGGTGGGACAGACGCAGGTTCAATTCACGTAAGTGGGAACGGCGTACCGTCACTTGCCATATGCATCGCAACTCGCTATATCCATTCACATGCCGCGATGTTGCATCGGGATGATTACGAAAACGCAGTGAAATTGATCGTAGAAGTGATTAAGAAGCTTGATCGCGACACAGTCGATAAAATCATATTTGAATAAGCAAAGGAAAGATCGTGCCTAAAGGTGCGATCTTTTTTTATGCATTTTAGTATGTATAAATGCATATTGAGCCATTCTACAATGAAACGTTTAAAAGCTTGGTTAAATAAGACTTTTGACTATTAAAAATGTTTCTTGTGAATTTATAATAATTCATTTGACTTTATAAATATGCACGCATATAATAATTTATACAAAAACCATTCGGGATGGAGATGATCATTTTGGTGAAAATGCATTTATCATCAATTAAAACGACCAAAAAAATTGAAGGTCAGCTAAAAGGCCGTAATCTTTTGACGTTATTAGACTATACGAGTGAAGAGATCGATTATTTATTGCAAACCGCTTTAATAATGAAGAAAGATACAAAAGCAGGGAAACTTCCCCCCATACTGCAAGGGAAAACACTCGGCATGATTTTCGAGAAGCATTCTACGCGTACAAGAATATCCTTTGAAGTCGGGATGATTCAGCTTGGTGGCCATGCGATGTTCATGAACGCAAAAGATCTTCAGATCGGACGCGGAGAATCCGTGTATGATACAGGCAATGTATTGTCCGGATACTTGGACGCGGTCATGATTCGTGCAAATTCACATGAAATGGTGAAAGAATTGGCGTTGCATTCCTCCATTCCTGTCATCAATGGGCTGACGGACATTTTCCATCCGTGTCAGGCGCTTGCGGATTTACTGACGATGATCGAAGTGAAAGGGTCGGTTGCCGGCAAGAAGCTCGCATACGTCGGCGACGGAAATAATGTTGCCCATTCACTGGTCATCGGGGCGGCACATATGGGAATGCACGTGGCGGTTGCAACACCTGAGGGGTTCGAATTCAATCAAGATCTTTTTGTGAAAGCCAAAAAGATTGCGGAGATGACAGGCGGATCTGTCATGCAAACGTATAATCCAGTAGAAGCAGTGGAAAGTGCGGATGTTGTCTATACGGACGTCTGGACGAGTATGGGGCAGGAGGAAGAAGCTGCAGCACGTCTGGAAGCTTTCAAAGGGTTCCAAATAAATGATCAGCTCGTTTCCCATGCGAAGAAAAACTATATGTTCCTACATTGCTTACCGGCTCACCGGGAGGAAGAGGTGGCCACTTCCGTCATTGACGGACCGAATTCCTATGTCTTCCAGCAGGCGGAAAATCGATTGCATGCGCAGAAAGCTGTATTGGCTGCATTGCTATAAACGCCAACGTAAAAAGCCACTCCTAATGGGTGGCTTTTTACGTTGCCTATTATCTTGCCGAGAATGCTTGGGCAAGTTCTCCAGAGATTTTCGTTTTTTCTTGTTCATCGGCATTAACCCACAGCTTTTCAAAAAATACACCTAGACCTGGCAATAAATGTTCTTCGCCTCGCTGTAATGCATCCTCGACGACGCTGCGAATATCAGTCGCAGAGTTATTCGTCATATTAGCGGTGATGGCGTCACGAATTTGAAAATTCATCATATCATCCTCCTGACATCATTTTGTACACAATGATCGCCAACTATACGGACATTTGTTACACTAAAAGAAAAAGGATGTCGCACATAAAATGAAAAGAATCGAATCGACACAAAATGCGCTCGTAAAACATTGGAAAAAGCTCGTAACCTCAAAGAAAGACCGCGATAAATCGGAAGAATTCATCGTTGAAGGCTTTCATCTCGTCGAAGAGGCAATGAAGAGGGAAGGGACGATCCTCCATTTGATCATCAGGGAGGATCTGGAACTGCCGACTGAATGGCAAACCGAAAATCTTCAGCTGATCCAAGTGACAAAAGCGGTTGCAAAAGAGCTGGTCGAGACAGAGCAGTCACAAGGGATATTTGCACATTGCCGTCAGCCGGAACATACGGATGAGGAAGCATCCAGTTGGAAAAAGCTCTTATTCATCGATGCCGTACAAGATCCAGGAAATATCGGGACGATGATACGGACAGCCGATGCTGCCGGAATGGATGCTGTCATCCTCGGGAAAGGTTCTGCAGATCCATACAATCCTAAGACAGTCCGTTCCGCCCAAGGTTCACATTTCCATATCCCTGTTGTGAAAGGTGATCTCGGTGATTGGATCGATCGTGCGAAGTCGGCCGGCATCAAAGTCATCGGGACAGGCTTGCAAAATGCGGTCGATCATTACAATGTAGGTCCGTTGAGTGAGTTTGCCCTAATCGTCGGAAATGAAGGAAGCGGAGTCGCCGCCGAATATATATCAAAAGCCGATGATATCGTGAAAATTCCGTTGTATGGAAAAGCGGAATCATTGAATGTCGCCATTGCCGCAGGAATCCTCCTTTATACGTACGGTAAACAATGATATCCATGTTGATGTAAATAACGAAATCGGGTATAGTAAAGTTGTATATAACTTTCGAATAGCTATGACCGGGAAAAGTAGACAGTATGAAACTGACAGGAAATCGGCGCCTTGACTGAGAGCGCGGATAGGCGAAAGACTGTTGAAGTTCACCCCGTGAGCTGCCGCTTGGACCAGTGCTAACTGTAAAGGCGTGCCGGTAGAGGGCCGTTATCCCAAATGAAGTGATTATGCGTTCTGCATAATAATCAGGGTGGTACCGCGAACTCGTCCTCGTCCCTTTTTGGGGGCGAGGTTTTTTTATTTTGGCTCTGTTTTATTACATTGTAGATTTCAGGAAGCTTCTTCTTGATTGTAGCGAAAGGCGGCGACTCCTGCGAAAGCCGTTACGAAGAACGGCTTTTGCGAGGAAAAGCGCAGCGTTGCGAGCAGGATATGGCGGATGCCTTAATTTCTGCAAAGTCCGCAGAAATACGGCAAATCGAACCCTTCGCAGTTCGATTGGCTGAGGCGACGCCCGCGGAAAGCGTCCGCCTGTAGCGGAAATCTATAGTCTAAGTAAACAAAGCCGTTTATTTTGAAAGGAGAATGACAATGGAGCAACAATTGCAGCAACTGAAAGAAGAAGCGTTGACGAAAATCCAGGAAGCGACGACCGTCAAGGAATTGAACGACGTCCGTATCGCTTATCTCGGCAAGAAAGGTCCCATTACTGATTTATTAAAAGGGATGGGAAAACTGCCTGCTGAAGAACGTCCTAAAATGGGAGCTTTAGTCAATGTCATCCGTGAAGAGGTTACGGAAACATTGGAAGCGAAAATGACAAAGCTTGAAGAAGAAGCGATTAATGCTCAATTGGAAAAGGAAGCGATCGATGTTACATTGCCTGGCCGTCCGGTTCCAACTGGCAACCATCATCCGCTTACACGTGTTGTTGAAGAGATCGAAGACTTCTTCATCAGTATGGGCTATGAAATCGCAGAAGGTCCTGAAGTCGAAAAAGATTACTATAACTTTGAAGCGCTAAACTTGCCAAAAGGGCATCCGGCGCGTGATATGCAGGATTCTTTCTATATTTCAGAAGATGTTCTTCTTCGTACACATACATCTCCTGTCCAAGCGAGAACGATGGAAGCTAAAGGCGGAGGCGCTATTAAAATCATCTGCCCGGGGAAAGTGTATCGCCGGGATAGCGACGATGCGACTCACTCCCATCAATTTACGCAAATCGAAGGGCTCGTTGTCGGAGAAGATATCCGCATGAGCGATTTGAAAGGGACGCTTGACCTGTTTGCGAAGAAAATGTTTGGCGCTGACCGTGAAATCCGTTTGCGTCCTAGCTTCTTCCCATTCACCGAGCCGTCAGTAGAAATGGATATTTCCTGCTTCAAATGTGGCGGGGACGGCTGTAATGTATGTAAGAAGACAGGGTGGATTGAAATCTTAGGCGCAGGGATGGTGCATCCGAACGTATTGAAGATGGCTGGCTATGACCCTGCAGTCGTAACAGGATTCGCATTCGGCATGGGGCCCGAGCGGATTGCGATGCTGAAATATGGTGTGGAAGATATCCGTCATTTCTATACGAATGATGTTCGCTTCATATCACAATTCCATCGGACGGAAGCTTAAGGAGGAGATTGCATGTTAGTATCAACAAAATGGCTAAATGAGTACGTCAATATAAACGGGATAGACCCTGCTGACTTAGCGGAAAAGATTACGCGTTCAGGCATCGAGGTGGACTCCATCATCGATCGGGCGCAAGGCATGACGAATGTAGTTGTCGGACATGTGTTGGAATGTGTGAAGCATCCGGAAGCGGATAAATTGAACATTTGCCAAGTCGACGTTGGAGAAGAGACGACCCAAATCATTTGTGGTGCGCCGAATGTCGCGCAAGGTCAAAAGGTGATCGTTGCACGACCGGGAGCAGTCCTTCCAGGTGATTTCAAAATCAAAAAAGCGAAGCTGCGCGGTGAAGAATCGAACGGTATGATCTGTTCATTACAAGAGCTTGGAATCGAAGGCAAGCTCGTTTCGAAAGCTTATGCTGAAGGAATTTATGTTTTGCCTCAAGATACAGTGCCGGGTGAAAATGCCCTCCCATTGCTTGGCTTGGATGATACAGTGCTCGAATTCGACTTAACTCCAAACCGCTCCGATGCGTTGAGTATGCTAGGCGTCGCTTATGAAGTGGGTGCGATTTTATCCCAAGGGATAGCACTTCCAAAAATCAATTATCCTACGTCGACTGAAAAAGCGGAAGATAAGCTTAAACTCCGTATCGATGCTGCAACGGATAATCCGATGTATGTTGCGAAAGTCGTAAAAAATATTAAAGTAGCAGAGTCACCTTTATGGTTGCAAAATGCTTTAATGGCTGCGGGTGTACGTCCTCATAATAATGTTGTCGACATTACGAATTACGTCTTAATGGAGTACGGCCAACCGTTGCACGCATTTGACTATGATCGTCTCGAGACAGGCGAAATCGTCGTCCGTCACGCAGAAGAGGGCGAAACGATGACGACGTTGGATGATGTTGAACGGAAATTGAACTCGCATAACCTTGTCATTACGAATGGAAAAGAGCCTGTTGCGCTGGCTGGCGTCATGGGCGGGGCCAATTCGGAAGTTCATGATGGAACAACGACGGTCGTCATCGAATCCGCATACTTCTCACCAGCATCGGTACGTCGTACATCCAAAGAAGTCGGGCTTCGAAGCGATGCAAGCACCCGATTCGAAAAAGGGGTCGATCCGAACCGTGTTGAAGAAGCGGCAGAACGAGCAGCACAGCTAATGGCTGAACTCGCTGGCGGGGAAGTCCTAGCGGGATCGGTCGTCTTTGATGAACTTGATAAAACGGCTGAACGTATTACAGTTTCTCCGGACTATATTAATAGCCGCCTCGGCATGAAGATTTCGTTGGAAGAAATGCTTTCCATTTTGGAGCGCCTGCGTATTCCGACGCAAGCAATCAATGGACAGCTTGTCATCGACGCGCCGACACGTAGACAGGATTTGAAGATTAGGGAAGATATCATCGAGGAAATTGCACGTATGTACGGTTACGATGAAATTCCGAAGACACTTCCAGTATCCGAGTCAACACCTGGAGGATTGACACCATACCAGGCAAAACGCCGGATCGTACGCCAATTCCTTGAAGGTGCCGGACTTTACCAGGCAATAACGTATTCATTGACATCCAAGGAGCAAGCCCAATCATATGCATTGGAAACGGCTCCGGTAACGGAATTGCTTATGCCGATGAGCGAAGACCGGAGCATACTCCGTCAAAGCTTGATCCCCCATTTATTGGAGGCGACAACGTATAACGTCGCGCGTCGTATTGATTCAGTCGCACTTTACGAAACAGGCTCTGTTTTCCTCGGGGAAGAAGAGGATGGCCTTCCTCGTGAAGTGGAACATTTGGCGGCGGTCTTGACTGGCAAGTGGGTCGATCATGCTTGGCAAGCGGAGACGAAGAAAGTTGATTTCTACGTTGTAAAAGGGATTGTTGAAGGCATGATGGATCTTCTCGGTCTGCTTGATGGCTTGTCGTTTGAGAAAGCAGTAATCGATGGCATGCATCCTGGACGGACGGCGAATGTTTTATTGCGTGGAGAGCGCATCGGCTTGATTGGCCAAATCCATCCGACCGAGCAGAAAAAACGTGACTTGAAAGAGACGTATGTCATGGAGTTGAATCTTGAAAGAATCCTATCTGTCGAAACGGATGAGCTTCTGTATGTTCCGGTTCCACGTTTCCCATCCATCTCAAGGGATATTGCACTCGTTGTCGCGAGCGGAACTTCCGCAGGCATGCTGGAAACAATCATCCAGAAGGCGGGCGGCAAACTGTTGAAAGAAGTGAAGCTGTTCGACTTATACGAAGGGGATAATGTAGAGGATGGCAAGAAATCACTCGCCTTCTCATTGACCTATTTCGACCCGGAACGCACTTTGACAGACGAGGAAGTCGTCAAAGCGCATGAAAAGGTATTGAATGCTTTAACTGTAGAAGCAGACGCTCAGCTTCGCGGATAAAGGTTATGATAAGAATAGTGAAAGACCGCTTATGGAGACTAATCCTCCATGAGCGGTCTTTTTTGTTGGAATTTACAGATGTTTATTTTTCATGGATGCAATCTTTTTCGCCTTCTGTGCATTGGCAAAATGCCATTTCGTCATCGATTTCAAAGTCGCTTCGCCGCTCTTCAATAAAATCTTCGCGGCTGCTTCATCCACTACTTTTCCTGCACCTTTAGGAAGCCGTACGCCTGCAATTGCACTCAAACGATCCATCTCTTCCAAAAAAGCAACCCTTGCAATAATGGATGCTGCAGCGACAGCTATATGCAGGCCTTCAGCTTTCGTTGAAAACAATACGTTTTCACGAACGATTTCAGGTTCGTTTTTAATATGATTGTAATAAATTCCGCGTTCCGCGAACTGGTCGATAAGAATGTAATCAGGCTTTTCGTCATTCATTTTGCGTAAGACATGTTTAAGTGCCTGATTATGAAGCAATGCCTTAATTTTACCTTGCGACCATCCGCTTGCTTGCACCTCGTTATACTTCTCATTCGGCAAGGTCAAAACGCTGTGTACGAGTGTTGCTTGAAGATCCGGTGCTATTTGCCGCATCCAATCATCGGTTAACTGCTTGGAATCTTTTACACCTAATTCACGTACGAGCTCGATTTGGTCGGAGCTGACGAAACAGGCGGCAACCGTAACAGGGCCGAAGAAATCACCTGTGCCCGTTTCATCAGAACCGAGGACGGAAAGCTCTGAGAAACGTTCAGGCAAAGTCTCTCCTTTTGCATTGGTCTTTTTAAGGGTCGGCGTATCGATAGTTCCCCAGTTAGCAGCCTCCCGAAGCGCACCTCCGCCTTGGAAAAGCACTTTCCCCGATTTGTATGCCGTAATGGCAACATCCGGCAACTTTGCCGCAAAGACGACACCAGGTGCATTTCGTACAACTTTAAAGGCGGCATAATGCGCCATCAGCTTATCCAACTTTGCTTTATCCATTTGAAGCACACTTTGGCTCATATACTACTTCCTTTCCTACCTTACCTTATTTGTATATTGTACAATAATAACGAAGGAAGATATATCAAGGATATGTACGATACATAGAAGGAAGATATATCAAGGATATGTACGATACATAATAGTTGATTGAAGTGAAAGGCGGCGACTCCTGGGGGATTAGCGAACGCCGTTACGAAGAACGGCGTTTGCGAGCAAAAGCAAAGCGTTGCGAGCAATGTTTTCTGTGACCCAAAGGGAGCAGGCTGCCTTAATTTCTGCAAAAGGCGCAGAAATACGGCAAATCGAACCCTTCGCTGTTCGATTGGCTCACCGCCCGCCCCCGGAAAGCGTCCGCCTGAAACGGAAATCGACGGCTGCACCTTTTCCGAACTATTTTTCCAATCCCACAAGCGAAACCATCCCCTTCCCTTTTCAACTAAAACGATTTCATGGTATGATTGGGTACAGGATTTCAGATGGTATCATTATGTATATAATTTGAATGGGGGGGTTCATCATTGGCAGACGAGCAAAAGACGCGCGTTGCGGTTGACATATATGGACAGACGTATACTATTGTCGGGACCGAATCGAGCAATCACGTACGGCTCGTCGCATCGATGGTCGATGATAAGATGAGGGAGATCAGTTCTCGCAACCCATATTTGGACATATCCAAAATTGCTGTCCTCACAGCTGTAAATAGTGTACATGATTATTTGAAACTGAAAGAACGCATTGAGCAATTGGAAGAAGAATTGAATAAGTTGAAGGGTTGACGGTCGTATATGCTTGATTTACTAATTTTAATCCTCTTTTTAGGGGGATTGATCACCGGATTTAGGCGGGGGCTTATCGTACAGCTTATACATATGACAGGCTTCATCATCGCTCTTGTCGTCGCTTACAT
This sequence comes from Sporosarcina pasadenensis, assembly GCF_047228845.1. Classification (NCBI taxonomy): domain Bacteria; kingdom Bacillati; phylum Bacillota; class Bacilli; order Caryophanales; family Caryophanaceae; genus Sporosarcina; species Sporosarcina pasadenensis. The sequence continues at coordinate 109,536 of NZ_JBFEGM010000004.1, read as the reverse complement.
ATATTATAAACCATTATCTGAGAAGTTCGTATTATGGATTCCGTACCCTGGCGTTACTGCAGGTTCCAAATTGAGTTGGACGGTCGAACAGCTTGATTTGGATCAGACGTTTTACAGGATGCTGGCATTTGTCATCATCTTTATCGTAGTTAAATTCGTGTTGCAGCTGATCGCGTCCATGTTTGATTTCCTGAAGTTCCTGCCGGTATTAGGTTTTTTATCGCGTTTCGGTGGAGCTGCTTTAGGATTTATCGAGTTTTATATTCTCATATTCCTACTACTCTATCTACTGGCGATGCTGCCGTTAGAGTTCATTCAAGGGCTAATTGGAAAATCTCTTTTGGCGGATGCAATATTCGAACATACTCCGATCTTTTCGGAAACAGTGAAAAAATGGTGGTATATATATATGAAATGACGTATCACAGCTTGTACAAAAACGCAGGCTGTTCTATACGAACTATCGGTACGGCTTCCCCCCTGGTTGGAGGGAAGCCTTTTTTCAAGAACGATTCGGGTTAAATGGAGGAGTGGTTACTCATGAACAAGAAAACGATCATTCGCACATTTGAAAAAATCGCGTTGTATATGGAGTTGTTAGGGGAAAATCCTTTTAAAGTAGGAGCGTTCAGGAAAGCGGCGAATGTGCTTGAGTTAGATCCGCGGAGCCTATCCGAAATGGATGACATTTTAAAGTTAAAAGGGATCGGCAAAGGGACAGGCGCGGTCATCATCGATTTAATGGAAAAAGGGGAGTCCGATTTGTTGAAGGAGCTTGAAGAGGAAGTTCCAAAAGGGCTCATTCCGCTATTGAAAGTCCCTGGACTTGGTGGCAAGAGAATTGCCAAGCTTAGAGAAGCAATTGGAATCGATTCCATCGAATCTTTGCGCCTCGCTTGTGAATCGAACAAAGTGAGCGTGATTCCTGGATTCGGCAAAAAGACCGAGGAGAAGATACTGCATGAACTTGAACAGCTCGGCACTAAGAAAGGGAAGTTGCCGGTTTGGCAAGTGGAATCGATTGTTAATGCAATCGAGGAGGAATTGCGTGAAATAGAGGAAATCATCCGTTTTTCAGTGGCGGGGAGCTTCCGACGTGCTGAGGAGGAAAGCAGCGATGTCGACTTCATCATCGTTACGGATGAACCGGCTGTTGTTCGGGAAAAACTGATGGAAGTGATGCCGATTGAGGAAACGGTTGCGGCCGGTGATTCTAAGCTTTCCGTCGTCCTCGACATGGCCGAATTGGTCGATGCGGACTTCCGCTTCGTGACGAAAGACCAATTCGCGACGGCATTGCACCATTTTACAGGCTCGAAAGACCATAATGTGAAAATGCGTCAACTAGCCAAGTCAAAAGGGATGAAAATAAGCGAATACGGTGTTGAAATGGAAGATGGAACAGTAAAGACTTTTGAATCGGAAAGCGACTTTTTCGCCTTTTTTGATCTGCCATTCATCCCTCCTTCTTTGCGCAAGGACGGGACGGAAATCGACCGCGCTCAAGAAATTGCGGATGTAGTGACGTTCGAAGATATCCGTGGCGACTTTCACATGCATACGACATGGTCGGACGGTGGATATTCCATACGGGAAATGGTCGAAGCCTGCAGGGAGCGGGGATACTCGCATATTGTCATTACAGATCATACGCGATATTTGAGAGTGGCAAACGGATTGACGCCTGAAAGGGTTCGAAGCCAAATAGAAGAAATACGGCGATTGAATGAGGAATACGAAGATATTGAGATTTTCTGCGGGACGGAGATGGATATCCTGCCGGATGGGACACTTGATTTTGATGACGATTTATTGCAAGAGTTGGATTTTGTCATCGCCTCCATCCATTCAAATTTCAATCAGTCGCAAGAGCAGATTATGAATAGGCTGCATGCGGCGATGAAGAACCCATACGTTTCGATGATCGCTCATCCAACAGGCCGGATCATCGGTCAGAGAGACGGCTATAATCCAGATGTGCCGCAATTGATCGAATGGGCGAAGAAGTACAATAAAATACTTGAATTGAACGGCAATCCGCATCGGTTCGACTTGGCTGTCCGCTATTTGGAGATGGCGCAGGAGGCGGGCGTCAGAATTGCTGTGAATACCGACGCGCATACAATTGATCAATTAGAACATATGGAAATCGGTGTGCAATACGCGCAAAAGGCATGGTTGAAAAAAGAGACGGTCGTGAACACATGGCCGCTTGAACAATTCATCCGGGAAATCGTCCGGAAATGAAAGGAAGTGTAAGGCATTGGAAAACCGTGTCTTGAAAACACTTGAGTTTGATAAAATCCGGGATGTCGTAGCGACATACTGTACGTCATCCGCAGGAAGATCATATATGGAAAAACTGGTTCCTGTAAGCGATTTTCAGGAAGTTGTCCGCTTGCTCGAAGAGACGGACGAAGGGCTCGCTATATTGAGAGTTAGAGGGAACGTGCCAATGGGGGGCATCAGCGACGTACGCCCGCATGCAAAACGTGCGCAAATCGGCGGTGTGCTCAGTGCATATGAGTTGATGGAGACTGCGAATACGATACGTGCGAGCAGGATTCTGAGACAATTCATCGAATCGGTCGATGAGGATGAGGATATTGAAATCCCTCATTTTATAGCCAAGAAAGAGGCATTGCCGATCCTTACCGGACTTGAGCATGAGATCAACGCTGCCATTGACGAAAATGGACATGTCGTCGACAGTGCTTCAGGCACGCTCCGATCGATTCGTCAAAGCTTGCGCATCCAAGAGGGGCGTGTCCGCGAAAAGCTCGAAGGGTACACACGTGGACGGAATGCATCGAAAATGCTATCAGATTCAATCGTCACGATTCGGAACGACAGATACGTCATCCCCGTAAAGTCCGAATACCGATCTCACTTCGGGGGAGTCATCCATGATATGTCATCATCCGGGCAGACGTTGTTCATAGAACCGGATGCTGTCGTGCAAGCGAATAATGAAATCCGCAACTTGAAGATGAAAGAGAAGGATGAAATCGAAAAGATCTTGCAGGAGCTGTCCGTGAAAGTGCAACAGGTTGCCCATGATCTTTTTGTCCTTGTGGATATATTATCGGAAATCGACATCATTCTCGCAAAATCGAAATATGGAATTGCCCATAAATGTACGAAGCCGGAAGTGAATGATGAAGGTTATATCCGCCTGGCGAAAGCACGCCATCCTTTGTTGCCGATCGATCAAGCAGTTGCCAATACGATTGAATTTGGCAAGGATATTACTACAATCGTCATTACGGGCCCGAATACAGGAGGGAAGACCGTCACGTTGAAGACGGTTGGTCTATGTACATTGATGGCTCAGGCGGGGCTACCAATTCCTGCACTTGATGGGTCGGAAGTTGCCGTTTTCGATTCCGTATACGCGGATATAGGCGATGAACAGTCGATCGAGCAAAGTCTCAGTACGTTTTCATCTCATATGGTGAACATTGTCGATATCCTGAAAAAATTCGATTCGCGTTCGTTGCTCATTTTCGATGAACTAGGTTCAGGCACTGATCCACAGGAAGGGGCCGCATTGGCTATCTCCATATTGGATGAAGTGCATGGGACTGGCGCTAGAGTGATGGCAACTACGCACTATCCCGAGTTGAAGGCTTACGGCTATAATCGTCCTGGTGTGGCGAATGCGAGCGTGGAATTTGATATTGATACGTTGAGTCCGACTTATCGTTTGTTAATAGGGGTACCAGGTAGAAGTAACGCATTTGAAATTTCAAAACGTCTCGGTCTGAATGAACATATCATCAATCGGGCGAAGAAATTCACGGGAACAGACCGCGGAGAAGTGGATTCAATGATCGCCTCATTGGAATCAAGCAGAGTCCAATCCGAAAAAGACGCCGAGCAGACACATGCCTTGCTCATTGAAACGGAAAAACTGAAACGTGAATTGGAGACGAAGCTTTCCGAATTCGATGATATGAAAGAAAAGCTAATTGATGGTGCAAAAGAGAAAGCGAAAAAAATTGTGGAAGAAGCGCGTGTCGAATCGGAAGCAGTCATATCCGATTTGCGGGCAATGCGCTTAAATGTTGGAGCGAACGTCAAAGAACATGAGTTAATTGAAGCCCGTAAACGTCTCGAAGGTGCAGCGCCGGAAGAGAAGAAGAAAAAGCTTCAAGCGAAGGCGGCTCCAAGGCCTTTAGAAGCCGGTGATGAAGTGAAGGTCATCACATATGGGCAGAAGGGGACGCTTGTCGATAAGGTTTCCGCAAATGAATGGATTGTCCAAATCGGCATTTTGAAAATGAAGCTGGATGAATCGGTGCTGGAATATACAAAGCCTGAAAAAGTAAAGGACACTGTCGTCTCCGCATCTGTAAGAGGAAGGGATTCGTACGTCAAGTTGGAGCTTGACCTACGTGGTGAACGATATGAAGATGCATTGCTCCGAACGGAAAAATATTTGGACGATGCATTGCTATCCAATTATCATCAAGTATCGATCATCCACGGAAAAGGGACAGGTGCATTGCGGCAAGGGGTTCAAGCATACTTGAAAAGCCATCCGCGCGTGAAAAGCTACCGTTATGGGGAAGCGGGTGAAGGTGGCCACGGAGTGACAGTCGTAGAGTTGAAGTGAAAAGTTAAAGGAAAAATGAAACTTTCCCGGTTTTCTTTCGTAGAGGAAAGGATGAATGAATTTCAAAGGAGTCAAAATGAATGACGAAAACTGAGTTTTGGAGTCATCCCCTTGTGGAAACTACAGGCTATTTCAGTGTTGTAGTCCTTTGCCTCATCTTTTCGATGGTGCTATTTGAACTTGTAACGAAATATAACAACTGGGAAGAAATTCGGAAAGGGAATATGGCGGTCGCGATGGCGACTGGCGGAAAAATATTTGGAGTGGCAAATATTTTCCGATATTCAATTGAGCAGCATAATACATTGCCGCAAATGATCGGATGGGGTCTATTCGGTTTTATCCTGCTCGTCATCGCGTACATCCTTTTTGAGTTCCTAACGCCGAAGTTCAATATTGATAAGGAAATCGAAGAGGATAACCGATCCGTCGGTTTCATTTCACTGACAATATCGGTAGGCTTATCGTTTGTCATCGGTGCCAGCATTTCATAGGAGACTTATTATGGAAAAACTATCTAAGATATTAATCGTCGTCTGTGTACTTTTTGTTGTTGTAGGAGTCTATTGGATGGTAACGAATACGCCTTGACTGAAATTTGCCGGTCAAGGCATTTTTTCTCTATATAAATAATATTCTATTTGAAAGCGGATTCATTTACCGATATAATATATAAAGAAGGAATTTTCTAAGTATTGGAATGGGAAAAGGGGGGTTACAATGATAGAAAGACCATGGCTGGATATGTATCCGCCAGAAATACCGAAGTCGATCGACTATGATCGGATTCCGCTTCAAGAATTCTTGACGAGATCAAGTACCAAGTTTCCCGCAAAGACGGCAATGCATTTCATGGGCAAGGACATTAGCTATAAAGAATTCCATGAATCGGCATTAAAATTTGCTAACTATTTGCATTCGCTAGGCATTGAGAAGGGAGATCGCGTCGCAATCATGCTTCCGAACTGTCCTCAAAGCGCAATCGCCTACTATGGCATCCTCTACATGGGAGGAATTGTCGTGCAGACGAATCCGCTCTATACAGAGAGGGAATTGGCTTATCAGATGGTGGATTCCGGAGCAAAGGCGATCATCTCACTCGATATTCTATTCGGACGGATTACGAAGGTCGTCAAGGAGACAAAGTTGGAGCATGTCATCATAACAGGAATTAAAGATTACTTACCATTTCCGAAAAATCTTATTTATCCGTTCATCCAGAAAAAAGAACATGGTATCATCGTGAAAGTGGAACATCGGGGTATGAACCATCTTTTTACCGAAATAATGAAAATAGCAAAACCAGATCCGGTTTCATATGATTTTAATTTCGAGGAAGATATTGCATTGCTTCAGTATACAGGGGGAACGACGGGACCGCCGAAAGGTGTTATGCTGACTCATGCCAATCTGATCAGCAATGCGCAAATGTGCAATGCATGGTTGTATAAATGCAAGGATGGCGAGGAGACTGTGATGGGAATTCTGCCATTCTTCCATGTGTATGGAATGACGACTGTCCTCGTCTTATCGGTCATGTTGGGCAATAAGATGGTGTTGATACCAAAATTCGATTTCGATACTGCGTTGAAGGCGATCGATAAACAAAAACCGACTCTATTCCCGGGAGCTCCGACAATTTATATCGGATTGCTGAATCATCCGGAGCTGGCGAAATATGACCTATCATCCATCAAAGCGTGTATAAGCGGATCAGCTGCGTTGCCTGTCGAACTGCAGGAGCGATTTGAAAAGGTTACCGGAGGGAAGCTTGTTGAAGGATATGGTTTGACAGAGACATCACCTGTAGCCATCGCGAATTTCGTATGGGAGGAAAGGCGCGTGAAAGGCTCAATTGGTGTTCCTTGGCCGGATACGGATGCGTGTATTCTAGGTCCGGAATCGACGGAGCCTCTGCCGAATGGTGAAGTTGGGGAGATTGCAGTAAAAGGCCCTCAAGTGATGAGAGGTTATTGGAACCGACCGGAGGAAACTGCTGAAACATTCCGGGATGGATGGCTATTGACTGGAGATTTAGGGTATATGGATGACGAAGGCCATTTCTATGTCGTTGACAGGAAAAAGGATATGATCATTGCGAGTGGCTTCAACATATATCCGCGCGAGATCGAAGAAGTCCTCTACGAGCACGAAGCAATTCAAGAGTGCGTCGTCGCGGGCATTCCAGATCCATATCGAGGAGAAACGGTAAAAGCGTACATTGTTCTAAAAGCAGGGAAGTCGGTGACGGAAGAAGAACTGGATACGTATTGCCGTGAACATTTGGCTTCATTTAAAGTGCCGCGCAAATATGACTTCAGGAAAGAGTTGCCGAAAACTGCTGTCGGAAAAATATTGCGGCGCGCTCTCGTAGAAGAAGAGAAGAAAAAGATGGAACAGGAATTGCAAACTTCCTGACGAAAGACTTGACGACAATCAAATAAACGATTAATATGAAAATATGAATGAATCATCATTCATATTTTCTTTTTTTGGTGGTGAAAAAATTGAAACGCGATAAACCTAAATATAAACAGATAGTGGATGCCGCCGTCATCGTCATTGCCGAAAACGGTTATCATCAAGCGCAAGTCTCGAAAATCGCCAAGGAAGCAGGCGTTGCCGACGGAACGATATACCTTTATTTCAAAAATAAAGAGGATATCCTTATTTCCGTCTTCCGGGAGAAGATGGGCGTCTTTGTCGATAACGTGAAAGAGATCTTGCAAAAAGAAATCTCGGCGACAGAGATGCTTGCAAAGATGATTGAAAACCATTTCAGTTTGCTCAATGGCGACCGCCACCTAGCCATTGTAACCCAATTGGAATTACGGCAATCCAACAAAGATCTTCGATACAGGATCAACGAAGTATTGAAGGAGTATTTGACGTTGCTCGATACCATTTTAAAAGAAGGTATCGAAAAATGTGAGTTTGATGAGCATATCGACATCCGGCTGGCACGTCAAATGGTATTCGGGACGATAGACGAAACAATCACCTCATGGGTAATGAATGATCAAAAATATGATTTAATGAAATTGGCACCAGAAGTCCATCGCTTACTTTTAAATGGAATGAAAGCGTAAATCCGGAAACGAATGAGCGATGTGGAAACGAGCATTTCGGAAAGGGTGGGAATGAATGGAGTTCTTGAAAATCGTTGTTGAAGATGGAGTAGCATCCGTTGCAATCGACCGACCGCCGGCCAATGCCCTATCTAGCGGTCTAATCCAAGAGGTTGACCAAATGTTGGATAAAGTGGAGAATGACGAATCCGTCAGAGTCATCGTGCTCCACGGAGAAGGAAAATTCTTTTCAGCGGGTGCCGACATTAAGGAATTCACGACAGTGACATCCGGCGAACAATTTTCACAGCTTGCTTCAGCAGGTCAGGACGTGTTTGAACGGATGGAAAGCTTCAAAAAGCCGATCATTGCCGCCATCCATGGAGCAGCGCTCGGTGGAGGATTGGAATTGGCGATGGGTTGCCATATCCGGTTAGTTACGGAGAAGGCTAAACTCGGATTGCCGGAATTGCAATTGGGTCTCATTCCCGGGTTTGCCGGCACACAGCGCTTGCCACGGTATGTCGGGGTGGCGAAAGCGGCAGAAATGCTGTTGACGAGCGATCCAATTTCCGGAGAAGAAGCTGTCCGGTGGGGACTAGCTAATCATGCATTCTCGGAGGAAGAGCTGCTTCCAAAGGCAATGGAATTGGCAAAGAAGATTGCGAAGAAAAGTCCTATTGCAATGAAGGCAGCCCTTCGCATGCTTCAATACACGAAGACAGACTCGTTCTACGAAGGGGTTAAGGCTGAGGCCGATTCATTCGGAGAGGTTTTCGTCTCAGAGGATGCAAAAGAAGGTATCCAAGCATTTATTGAAAAAAGGGAACCACAATTCAAAGGGAATTAATAAGCCAGGGAGGTTTACGATATGAACATTTATGCATTGGTGAAACGGACTTTTGACACTGAGGAGAAGATCGCTGTAGCAAACGGGAAAATCGTTGAAGATGGCGCGGAATTCATCATTAATCCTTACGACGAATATGCAATTGAAGAAGCGATCCAAGTACGCGATGAGCACGGCGGCGAAGTGACAGTCATTACAATCGGTGACGAAGAAGCGGAAAAACAACTTCGTACGGCGTTGGCAATGGGGGCGGACAAAGCTGTCCTTATTAATACCGAGGATGACTTGGATGAGATGGACGAGTTCACTGCTGCTAAAATCATCGCAGAATACTTGAAAGACAAAAATGCGGATCTGATCCTTGCAGGGAACGTCGCGATCGATGGCGGCTCCGGGCAAGTCGGACCACGTGTTGCGGAACTGTTAGGAATCAATTACATTACGACAATTACAAACCTAGACATCGATGGCACTTCCGTGAAAATCATTCGTGATGTCGAAGGAGATTCTGAGACTATCGAAACTTCGTTGCCATTACTAGTCACAGCACAACAAGGATTGAACGAGCCTCGCTATCCTTCTTTACCGGGTATCATGAAGGCGAAGAAAAAGCCGCTTGACGAACTAGAATTGGATGATTTGGACCTTGACGAGGATGATGTGGAAGCGAAAACGGTGACGGTTGAAATTTATCTCCCACCTCAAAAAGCGGCTGGACGCATTCTTGAAGGCGACTTGTCCGATCAGGTGAAAGAGCTCGTGGATCTTCTGAATAAAGAAGCAAAAGTGCTTTGATTTGATTCTGCCGAATCAAATCAAAGCGACTCCGGCGGATGTCACGTATTTTTAAGGGAGGTTTTCGAGCAGGCTCGAAAAATCCGGACGCAATCACGCCGAGGCGTGATCGATTGTTGCAATTCATATCGTAATGGGAGGGACTCTATATGTCTAAAAAAGTAGTAGTACTTGGTGAAGCTCGTGATGGTGCATTACGGAACGTTTCATTCGAAGCGGTTGCAGCTGCCAAAACAGTAGCTGGCGGTGGGGAAATCGTTGGTTTACTATTTGGGGATTCAGTTCAATCATTAGGGGAAGAAATGATCAAATACGGTGCGGATCGTGTCATCACTGTGGAGCATCCGCATTTGAAACATTATACATCAGACGGCTTCGGCCAAGCTTTCATGGCGGTCTATGAGCAGGAAAAGCCAGACGCCATCGTTTTCGGCCATACTGCTTTAGGAAAGGATCTCTCTCCGAAGATTGCTAGTAAACTAGAGTCGGGATTGATTTCCGATGTGACAGCTATCGAAGGGGAAGGCGATGACGCGGTATTTGTCCGCCCAATCTATTCCGGCAAGGCGTTTGAAAAAGTAAAGAATAAAGAAGGACTTCTCTTCATTACCGTTCGTCCAAACAATATTGAAGCGCTTGCGAAAGACGAAAGCCGCTCAGGTGACGTTTCTTCCGTTTCGGTTGATATTACGAATCTACGCTCAATCATTAGCGAAGTCGTCCGGAAGTCAACGGAAGGCGTCGATTTATCAGAAGCGAAAGTCGTTGTCGCTGGAGGTCGCGGTGTGAAGAGTGCAGATGGCTTCAAGCCGCTTGAAGAATTGGCACAATTGCTCGGCGGTGCAGTAGGTGCATCCCGAGGAGCGTGTGATGCGGACTACTGTGATTATTCCTTGCAAATCGGGCAGACAGGTAAAGTCGTGACACCTGATCTGTACATAGCTGCTGGAATCTCAGGCGCAATTCAGCACATGGCTGGAATGTCCAACTCAAAAGTGATCGTCGCCATCAATAAAGATCCAGAAGCAAACATTTTCAAAGTGGCAGACTACGGCATCGTAGGAGACTTGTTCGAAGTCATCCCGATGATGATCGAAGAAATCAAGAAAATCAAAACGAATTAATTAATGAGGGGCTCCTGCAATGGTAGGAGCCTTCTTGGTTTGACGCATTAATAATTTGGTTTGGAGAAGCGCTTGCTCGACTCCCGCGAAAAGCGAGCAGTAAGCTTCGGATAACCGGGATGCTCAAGGGCGAAGCAGATGTTTAGCTCGCCTTTAACCATCATGCTATAATGCAAACATAGTTAGATTTACTAAAGGAGGAAATAAAGAAATGGCTATTCTTCATGCAACTGACCAAGATTTTAAAGATCAAACTAAAGACGGCCTCGTCCTTGTTGACTTCTGGGCAACATGGTGCGGACCTTGCAAAATGATCGCTCCAGTATTGGAAGAACTCGACCAAGACCTAAACGGCAAAGCGAAAATCGTTAAAGTCGACGTAGACGAAAACCAAGCAACTGCCGGCGAATACGGCATTATGTCAATCCCGACACTTGTCCTCTTCAAAGACGGGGAAATTGTCGATAAAGTTGTCGGTTTCCAACCGAAAGAACAACTTGCTGAATTGATCGAAAAACACGCGTAATGGATTACTTGAAACCGGGACCTTCATAGGAGCCCGGTTTTTTGGTAGGTGAGGAAGATGAATGAAAAAATAGAGCATAAATTGTCCTTGCTGCCGGACTTGCCTGGCTGCTACTTAATGAAAGATCGCCAAGGCACAATCATCTATGTAGGTAAGGCTAAAATATTGAAAAACCGGGTCCGGAGTTATTTCACCGGGTCCCATGACGCAAAAACACAACGCCTCGTTGGGGAAATCGTAGACTTTGAATATATCATCACATCATCGGATATCGAGGCGCTCATCTTGGAGTTGAACCTCATCAAACAGCATGATCCGAAATACAATATCATGCTGAAAGACGACAAGACGTACCCTTACTTGAAAATCACTTCAGAACGTCATCCGAAACTGATTGTGACAAGGCAACTTAAAAAGGATAAGGGAAAGTATTTCGGCCCTTATCCGAATGCCACAGCTGCTCATGAAACGAAAAAGCTGCTCGACCGGCTATATCCATATCGAAAATGTCATCAGCTGCCGGACCGTGTCTGTCTGTACTATCATTTGGGACAATGCCTGGCACCATGCGTGCATGAAATAAAACAGGAAACATACAAAGAAATGGTCGACGATATTAGCCGTTTCTTAAATGGTGGATATAAGAGCGTGAAAAAAGATCTGACGGAGAAAATGTCCGCAGCCGCCGAAAACCTCGAATTTGAGCGCGCAAAGGAATATCGGGATCAGATCGCCAATATCGAAGCGGTCATGGAGAAACAGACGATGATGATGAACGACTTCACAGATCGTGATGTGTTCGGATATGCGGTTGAAAAAGGATGGATGTGCGTCCAAGTATTTTTCGTCCGACAAGGTAAATTGATTGAAAGGGATGTTTCCATTTTCCCTCTATATCAGGACCCTGAGGAAGAGATGCTCACATTCATCGGTCAATTTTACGGCAAGACTGGTCACCTGCTGCCGAAGGAGATATTGTTGCCGGAAGGGATCGATCAAGAACTCGTGCAGCAATTATTGAATGTGAATGTGTTCATCCCACAGCGAGGGAAGAAAAAGGATTTAGTGAAGTTATCGAATAAAAATGCTGAAATTTCATTGCGGGAAAAATTCCAGCTAATTGAACGCCAAGAACAGAGGACAATTGGTGCTTGCGAAGACCTCGGAGAGGCGATGAGGATTTCGACTCCATTGCGGATTGAAGCGTTTGATAACTCCCATACCGGGGGCGTCGATCCGGTCTCCGCGATGGTATCTTTTGTTGACGGGCGACCGAACCGGAAAGATTACAGGAAATACAAAACGAGGACTGCGGCTGCTCATGACGATTATGGAGCGATGCGTGAAGTGATCAGAAGACGCTATGTCCGAGTTTTGAGAGACCATCTGCCGTTGCCTGATCTGATCATCATCGATGGAGGAAAAGGACAGATGGAGATTGCTCGGGAAATAATCGAGGATGAACTCGGCCTGTCCATTCCAATAGCTGGCCTGGCGAAGGATGAAAAGCATCAGACTGCCCAATTGTTGTACGGGAATCCAGTAGAAGTCGTCCCGTTGAAGCGAACGAGCGAAGCATTCTATTTGCTCCAGCGGATACAGGATGAAGTGCATCGGTTCGTCATTACGTTCCATAGACAACGTAGGGATTCCAATTCATTAACATCTGTTTTGGACGGATTGCCAGGAGTTGGACCAAAGCGGAAGCAGCAACTGTTAAAGCATTTTGGTTCAATTAAGAAAATACGCGATGCAACTGTAGCCGAGCTGAATGATGCAGGTCTCCCAATGAAAGTTGCCGAAACGGTGATGGAGTATTTTAAAGAGGAAAATGAAAAAGGGCTCTGATCGATTAACGATGAGCCCTTTTCCCTATCTAGCAATTTTTCATATTAAGAAGAATGATGGGTAGCAAGAAAATTCATATTTTTGTTTTCAAGTCCCATTTTACAAGAAAGCGGACAAGCTTCTCTTTCGGGAATTTCTCACCATAGCATTCCGTGAGGACTCCATTCAGCTTTTGGAACTGTTCAGCAATGAAGCCGGCTTCCAACTGGTATGATCTGTTCTCAATCAATGTTGCATCACTTTGCTCCAAAATGAACAATGCCTCGTCCTTTGCAGTCTTGCCTTCATGAGATACGAGAATACCCCAACCTGCCTCTTGGAAAAAATCCGGGAGTTCATCGATTGAAAAAATGGGGAATTTCCTCGCAATATCTTTACCAGACCAGTAGAGGATCTCATCTTCATGTTTACCTAGTATGTTAGGGAGCACATGGTCCCTTATGATTTCATATCCTAATCGTGTCGGAGCTTCATATGTTTGTTTAGTCAACGATTATGCAGTCCTTTCAGGAGAATCGGGTCGTGTATGAACTTTTTGACAACGGTCTGCAAAAAGTCCAGATCGCCTTGACCTCCTCAAAAGTGAGGAGTACAATGAACATGTTATCATATTGTACCATTAAGAGGCATGCCGTCAACGTCCTTCATTTGTACAAACAGTGACGACGCAATCGGACATATCTCTTAAATAAGGGAGGGTAAAAGACTTGTCGAGAGAATCAGATTTTTACTTGCGCCGACTTCATTCATTGCTCGGAGTTATTCCGGTTGGGTTGTTCCTAACTCAACACTTGGTCATCAACCATTTTGCAACGCGCGGTGAAGAAGCGTTCAATAACGCATCCAATTTCATGGGGAGCTTGCCGTTCGTCCTGTTCTTGGAATGGTTCATTATCTATATTCCGTTAATGTTCCATGCGTTTTATGGTGTGTACATAGCTTTCACTGCGAAAAATAATGTTCAGCGCTACGGCACATTCCGTAACTGGATGTTCATGTTGCAACGTGTAACAGGTGTTTTCTTAGTCATTTTCATAGCGTGGCATATCTATGAAACGAGAATCCAGAAAGCACTTGGAGCAGAAGTGAACTTCAACATGATGGAAGAGATCCTTTCTAATCCGTTCATGCTTGCGTTCTATATTGCAGGTGTTTTGGCAGCGACATTCCACTTGGCAAATGGCCTATGGTCGTTCGCTGTGACGTGGGGGATAGCACAATCGCCACGTTCACAAAAAATCGTTTCCTACATTACAATCCTAGCATTCTTAGTACTTTCCGTAATAGGTATACAAGCATTATTGGCATTCGTCTAATACAATCTAGTTCCTGAATTACAAGTATATGTAAAATTTGAGGAGTGAAACAACAATGGCAAAAGGCAGATTGATTGTCGTCGGTGGCGGACTTGCCGGCTTGATGGCAACTATCAAAGCTGCGGAAGAAGGGGTCGGGGTAGACCTGTTCTCACTCGTTCCGGTTAAACGCTCCCACTCCGTTTGTGCACAAGGCGGCATCAACGGCGCAGTGAATACGAAAGGTGAGGGCGACTCGCCTGCAATACACTTTGATGACACTGTATATGGTGGGGACTTCCTTGCGAACCAACCTCCTGTCAAAGCTATGGCTGAGGCTGCTCCAGGAATCATTCACTTAATGGACCGGATGGGTGTCATGTTCAACCGTACACCTGAAGGATTATTGGATTTCCGCCGTTTTGGCGGTACGTTGCATCACCGTACAGCTTTTGCTGGCGCTACGACAGGCCAACAACTTCTATATGCATTGGACGAGCAAGTTCGCCGTCATGAGGTTGCGGGTCTTGTTCAAAAGTTCGAGCACTGGGAATTTCTTGGTATCATCATGGATGATGAAGGAATTTGCCGAGGCATCAAAGCGCAAAACATGCAGTCTATGGAAATTAAGGCGTTCCCTGGAGACGCGGTCATTATGGCGACTGGCGGACCTGGAATCATTTTCGGTAAATCGACAAACTCAGTAATCAATACAGGTTCCGCAGCTTCGATAGTTTATCAGCAAGGGGCTAAATATGCGAATGGTGAATTCATCCAAATTCACCCGACTGCTATTCCTGGAGATGACAAACTTCGTCTTATGAGTGAATCAGCACGTGGTGAAGGTGGCCGTATATGGACGTATAAAGACGGTAAGCCATGGTACTTCCTTGAAGAAAAATATCCTGATTATGGAAACTTGGTACCACGTGACATTGCGACACGTGAAATTTTTGATGTCTGCGTTAATCAGAAATTGGGTATTAACGGGGAAAACATGGTCTACCTTGACCTTTCCCATAAAGATCCTAAAGAGCTTGATATCAAACTTGGCGGCATCATTGAAATCTATGAGAAATTCACAGGCGATGATCCACGCAAACTGCCGATGAAAATCTTCCCTGCGGTCCACTATTCGATGGGCGGACTATGGGTCGACTATGAGCAGCATACGAATATCCCTGGTCTGTTTGCTGCTGGTGAGTGTGATTACTCCCAACACGGTGCGAACCGTCTTGGAGCGAACTCATTGCTATCTGCTATTTATGGCGGAATGGTTGCAGGTCCGGAAGCGGTCAAGTATATGCGTGGAGTAAAACGCACTGCAGACGAGCTTCCATCGACATTGTTCGAAACAGCTGTGAAAGACGAACAGCAAAAATGGGACGCGACATTGAAGATGGATGGAAACGAGAATGCGTATATTCTGCATAGGGAACTCGGAGAAATCATGACAGATAACGTGACGGTTGTCCGTTACAACGATAAATTGCAAGAAACAGACTACAAGATTCAAGAGCTTCTAGAACGTTATGAAAACATCAATATTGTAGATACACAACAATGGTCTAACCAAGGCGCGACATTCACTCGCCAGTTGAAAAACATGCTATACTTGGCACGAGTCATCACTTTAGGAGCACTGAATCGTAATGAGAGCCGTGGTGCACATTACAAACCGGACTTCCCTGAACGTGACGACGAAAACTTCTTGAAAACGACGATTGCAGAATTCGACGGGAAATCTGCGCCGATCCTATCTTATGAAGAAGTGGATGTATCCTTGATTCCGCCGCGTAAACGTGACTATTCAGCGAAGAAAGGAGATTGACATAAGTGACTGAGCAAACAACTGCTGTCCTTGAGCAGCAAACTGCAGAGAAAACGGTCCATTTTGAAATCCAGCGTCAAGACACGCCTGATTCAAAACCGTATTGGGAAAGCTTTAAAATCCCATACAGACCGAATATGAACGTCATTTCCGCACTAATGGAAATCCGTCGTAACCCGGTGAATGCTGAAGGGAAGAAAACGACGCCAGTCAACTGGGACATGAACTGCCTTGAAGAAGTTTGCGGCGCATGTTCTATGGTGATCAACGGACGCCCTCGCCAATCTTGTACAGCTTTGGTCGATCAGCTTACACAGCCGATCCGCCTTGAGCCGATGAGAACATTCCCGGTAGTACGTGACTTGGTTGTAGACCGTGAATTCATGTTTGATTCCCTCAAGAGAATCAAAGCTTGGATTCCGATCGATGGCACATACGATTTGGGCGAAGGTCCACGTATGCCGGAACGTAAACGCCAATGGGCTTACGAATTGTCAAAATGCATGACGTGCGGCGTCTGCCTAGAAGCTTGTCCGAACGTCAACGACAAAACGAACTTCATCGGACCAGCATTATTGTCTCAAGTTCGCCTATTCAACTCGCATCCAACAGGTGCAATGAACAAAGACGAGCGCTTGGAGACAATTATGTCTGACGGAGGTATTGGAGAATGCGGTAACTCACAAAACTGTGTCGTCGCATGTCCAAAAGGCATTCCTTTGACAACATCCATTGCTGCGATGAACCGCGCAACGACAGTACAAATGTTCAAAAACTTCTTCGGAAGCGACCATATGGTTGACTGATTATACTTTTTTAAGGAACTGTCCGGAAAGTCATAAAATGACTTTCCGCGACAGTTCTTTTTTTGTAATCAAGTGGCCCTGCGCCCAAAGCAACCGGACGTGCGTCCAAAGAAGCCGCTTTTGCGTCCAAAGTGAGGGGTTCCGCGACCAAAGAAGCCGGTTTCGCGCTCAAAGTGAGACGTTCTGCGTCCAAAGTGGCTGCTTCCGCGACCAAAGTAGCCAGCCCCGCGCCCAAAGCCAGCTGCAGATTTTGGAAATCTAATGTTATATTGGATGTTTGCCAACTATTTGCTATAATAAAAGAATGAATGTTCATTCATTTTAGTAAAGGGAGTGGGAATGTTGAGGATTGCATATATTGATAACATGGAGAAGTGGATGGAAGAGTTCACGTTTTCCGTACCTGTGTCCGTTAGGTTTTCAGAAACGGACATGTACGGCCATTTAAACAATACTGTCACCTTCGCATATTTTGAATATGCACGGATTGAATACTTAAAGCACGTCGGCCATATGGAAGAGTGGCTTGACCCCAATGGAACGACAATACCAGTCGTTGCTGATCTGCAATGCGACTATATGAAGCAAGTATTCTTTGACGAACAGTTGTCGATATTTGTCAAAGCAGAATCTGTCGGAAACAGCTCCGTCGACATTCATTATATGGCAAAAAATGCGAAGAACGAAATAGTGTTTACGGGAAGAGGAACGATTGTCCAAATCGATAGGACAACAGGCAAATCGGTTCCATGGAAAAGTAATCAAAAATCCGGGTTTTCCTTTTAAAATGATGAACGAGCCGGCACAGCCTAAACCATCTTCACATATTGTAAAGTGAACGTGGATAGGAGGGGGCGCGTCTTGACAGGAGAAATGAAAAACCGTTCTTTGCTTACAGCAAGGGAGCGAGAAATCTTTCATCTATTAGTGGATGATCATACGACGAAAGAAATCGCAGGACGGCTCGGCATTAGCGAAAAAACCGTCCGGAATCATATTTCGAATACCATTCAGAAATTAGGAGTATCCGGAAGGGCACAAGCGATTGTCGAATTGTTGCGATTAGGGGAACTGAAACTGAATTAAGCAAATCTATTGTCGTTCCTTAATTATAAGGCTCAAATGAACCGTCATTTACATGTGTATGCTCAGTTCCCTGAAAAAACTTCCAATACTTATAAACCTTTTAAAACTGTTGCGTTCTATGGCGAAAAAGGTGACAATAAGTAAACAGTATTTGTTTTCAGGGAGCTGGTATATGTGGCGGAACATAACGCAATGAGTCTTGACGGCGCCGAGAACATTGCTCGGATGGAAAAGGAACTTCGATATATATCTGGGATCATAAAGCAGCAAGGCCGAAAAATATTAAGTAATTATACGATCACACCTCCTCAATTCATTGCATTGCAATGGTTGTTCGAGCATGGGGACATGACGATCGGCGACTTGTCGAATAAAATGTATCTGGCGTTCAGCACGACGACGGATCTTGTCGATCGCATGGAAAACAACAAGCTCGTGAAGAGGGTGCGGGATGAGCAGGACCGTCGTGTCGTGCGCATCCATTTATTGGGTGAGGGTGAACGTATTATCGAAGAAGTAATCGACAAACGACGGAAATATTTGAATGCAGTTCTCGAGGATTTTTCAGAGGTGGAAATAAACGAGTTTTCCCGATTGTTGACAAAACTGCACAAAGAGATGATCAAGGATTGAAGATCCCGAAAAATGCACCAATCGGAGTCATTGATTCCGGTGTAGGCGGATTGACCGTCGCAAAAGAAATATTACATTTTTTACCCGATGAAACAATTATATATATAGGCGATGATGCGCGTTGTCCATACGGGCCACGTTCAGTAGAAGAAGTGAAGGAATTTACGATGGAAATGGCTACTGCTCTTGCCAAAATGGGTGTTAAAATGCTGGTGGTCGCTTGCAATACCGCGACAGCCGTGACGCTAGATATGTTGCGAGCTAGGTTCCCTTTCCCTGTGTTAGGAGTAATCGAGCCGGGGGCAAGGGCCGCCGCACTCGCATCATCTACCGGGAAAATTGCGGTGTTAGGGACAGTCGGCACAATTAAAAGCAAGGCGTATGAGAATGCTATCTCCGCTATTTCGGAAGAGGTGGATATTATTCCTCTTGCCTGTCCTGAGTTTGTGCCTCTTGTTGAAAGCGGCCAATACAAACAAATGGACATTCGACCGATAATAAAACGGTCATTGCAGCCGATAGCACATTTGGAATTTGACACAGCCATTTTAGGCTGCACACATTATCCACTTCTACATGATCCTATTAAAGAACAATTACCGGTTGGTGTGAAAATCGTATCGTCTGCGTACGAGACGGTGCGGGATGTGGAGAGTACTTTATCCGGCCTTGACCTTGCAAACATCTCCGGTAATCGAAATGAGCCGATATTTTACACGACCGGACAATTGGATGGCTTTACATCGATCGCAATCGATTGGCTCGGTATTGAAAACCCTGATGTCAGGCATATTGTTCTAAGTAACCCCGGATGCCAATAAAGGCAACCGGGGTTTTGCTATGCCGAAAATGAGTATGGTAAGATGGATGCTGAATTCGAATAGTGGAGGTTGTCCAATATGAGGCATGATGGAAGAACTGCAGATATGGGAAGGCTGGTTACAATTGATACGGATTATTTAATCCATCCTGAAGGATCGGTGCTAATTTCTGTCGGAAATACGAAGGTAATTTGCACGGCATCCATAGAGGAAAGAGTTCCACCGTTTCTAAGAGGAAGTGGACAAGGCTGGGTGACCGCTGAGTATTCAATGCTCCCGCGAGCGACTGGTCAGCGGACTCAACGGGAATCGTCACGTGGAAAAGTTGGCGGAAGAACGATGGAAATCCAGCGTTTGATCGGCCGCGCGATGCGAGCGGTAATAGACCTTCGTGCACTTGGAGAACGGACAATCTGGATTGACTGCGACGTTATTCAGGCAGACGGGGGGACACGAACAGCTTCCATTACAGGGGCGTTTGTCGCTATGAGCATGGCGGTCTCCAAGTTAGTGAAAGAGAAAGGATTAACCCAATTTCCGATCCGTGACTATTTGGCCGCTACAAGTGTAGGGAAGACAGCGGAAGGCATCTTGCTGCTTGATCTCGATTATCCAGAAGACTCGACGGCAGCTGTCGATATGAACGTCGTCATGACGGGGGCGGGGGAATTTGTTGAATTACAAGGGACTGGCGAGGAAGCGACATTCACGAGACAGGAAATGAATGATCTCGTCGAGCTTGCAGAAGCGGGCATCCAACGACTGATCAGTATCCAAAAAGATGTGCTTGGTGAAATTGGTACGCTTATTGGCGGAAAGGATGAAGAACGGTGAAGAAGATATTGATTGCCACGAACAATAAAGGGAAGGCAAAGGATTTTGAAACGCTTTTCAGTCCTTACGGCTTCAAAGTGCAGACTTTGAATGACTTGGAACAGGATATCGATGTAGAAGAGACGGGTGTTACTTTCGAAGAAAATGCTATTTTGAAGGCCGAAACGGTTTCTAAACTTCTGGGAATCATGGTCATTGCAGATGATAGCGGTCTGGAAATCGATAAGCTGCAAGGGGCTCCAGGCGTCTATTCTGCGCGTTATGCGGGCGAGCCGAAGAATGACGAGGCGAATATCGACAAGGTGCTCTCAAAGCTTCAGGGAGTACCTGAGGAGGAACGTACGGCACGTTTCCGTTGCGTACTCGCCGTAGCAGGACCTGATAGGGAGACAGTCACGTTTTCAGGAAGCTGCGATGGAGTGATTTTAGAAGAGAGAAGAGGTTCGAACGGCTTCGGTTATGACCCGATTTTCTATTCTGTTGAAAAGGGAAGTTCGATGGCTGAGTTGTCACCGGAAGAAAAAGGTGAAATTTCACATCGGGGTGCGGCACTTCGCCAGTTGAAGGAACATTTGCCACAGTTGCTCGATTTAGGAGATGGGCAATGAAGATCGTTGTAATGAGCGATTCGCATGGCGATAAGGAAACGGTGAAGGCCGTTTCCGCGTTGCAGGCGGATGCACTTTTCCATTGCGGGGATAGTGAATTGTCATGGGACGATCCGGTAATACAAAACATCCATATTGTGAAGGGTAATTGTGATAGGGATGATCGTTTTCCGGATTCGGTCATCATTCAATTGGGCGGCAAAATAATATGGATGGTGCATGGGCATGAGCATGATTGCAAACGGACAATGCTACCATTGTATTATGGGGCTCAGGAAATCGGGGCCAACATCGTCTTGTTTGGTCATTCCCATTCGTATGCAGCTGAACTGAGGGAGGGGATATTATTCGTCAATCCGGGAAGCACATTGCTTCCGAGGGAAGGTAAGCAGCCGACTTTCGCCGAAATAGAATGGGACGACGGATACCGAATTCACTTCAAAAACATGGACATGGAACCTGTTATTACAGCGGAAATGAAAAATATCGCAAATTAGTGTTGACTTTTCCAGCGGGCCTGCCTATAATAAAACTTGTCGTTAGGCAATCAACAGTTGCCAAACAACATGTCTCAGTAGCTCAGTTGGATAGAGCAACAGCCTTCTAAGCTGTGGGTCGGGGGTTCGAATCCCTCCTGGGACGTTTTTGAGTTAAAGTTAAACACGTTAAGAAAAAGCAAGATGGCCGTAAACGTTGATTTAACAGCGTTTACGGCCGTTCTTCATTTTGGGGGTATACGTTTAAAAACGATTAGAATTAAACGAACACAACACAAATGCAACACATTATAAGCACAATCAAGCATGCATCGAAGTCATTATGCTTACCGATTTCTCCTCTTCCTCTTTCCGCATCTCTTTTAACACATGCGTATAATACTTCAATGTGGTCTCTATATCCTTATGACCTGCTCTTTCCGAAATAAACTGTATTGATACCCCTTTGTATAACAGAACTGAAATATGCGTATGCCGTAGCCCGTGAATGGATATGGGTTGAATCCCTAACTTTTTTAAAGTGTTGCGGAGCAGTTTGTTTGTTGCTTCATTCGTTAAAGTACCTTTGATCGATTGGGGGTTGAAGAATACGGTTTCGTAAATATTTGATGGTAATTTGGAAAACAGGTCTTTGAATAGAGCCATTGTTACTTCATCGATAGCAACGTCCCTTTTAGACTGAAGGTTTTTTAGGGAGGTGAATCCAGTCCCTTCTTTATAGTCCCAAGCCTGTCTAACTTTTATAATGTTATTCTTAAAATCGAAATCACTTCTTTTCAATCCACATAATTCTCCGAACCTCAAACCCGACACTATTGCCAGCAATAATAAATAATACCCCAAACTTCTATCTAACCGATTTTTCAATTCGGCAATCAACGCTACACTTTCTTCATAATTCAAGTGACGCTCTTCAGGCCTCTTAGAAACGACGCTGCTGTTGAATTCCACTCCACGGGTAAAGTCTACCCGGATTCTTCCCTCGTCGACTGCATCCTTCACACAGGCCCTAATATGCATGTTTAATTTCCTGATCGTTTCATATGATCGTGTTTTCCCATACTCATTCAAAAATCGTTGATATTTTCGTTTTGTCATGTCTTGTAGTGTTGTCCTGCCAAAAGATTCTTTTATGTTTTTATACGTATTTAGGTAGCGCTCATATGTGACTTTTTCTTTCGGTGACTTTAAATCCTTTACCCACTCATAGAAATAGTCAGCAAAGACGTCTTTTGATAAAACAGGGGATATACCTCGTGCCAATTCGCCCTCAATTATATCAGCCGCTACTTTCGCCTCTCCTTTTGTACGAAACCCTCCTTTTCGAATAGGATCATATTTTCCTTCAGTGTATCGGCTGATGGTGTATTGCCATGTCTTTCCCCTCTGTTGAAATGTAGCCATAAAAAATTACCTCTTTTCTATATTAAATTACGAACTGTATAGAAGAGCCTTTCTGTTTAGTAACCATTTGTCCAATCGTTCAGCTGCAAAATTTAATTCCACGTTAAAAGTATTCGCAATGAGCCAGACAGCCTCACACCGTAGTTGTGGCAGATCTAATTCATTCAACATAAATGTGGGTATGCAAAAATGGTGAGCAAATTGTATTGCCTGCCATTCTTGATAATTGCGAAAGGGTTCAAACATGAATTTCTGATGCCCTTCATGTATAAGAATGTGTCCTAGTTCATGAGCGAAATCCTGCCAAATCTTTTGTGAGGTTTGATTTTCATTTAAAAAGATCCGATACTTTCCCCCTAAATTGTTTGCCTCGCTTGCCTCATCAAAGTAATAAGTGCTTATATCAAACTTCTCGGAAATCATAGCAATCAATTCATCGCAATTAAATGAATCTGGATCTGTTACAGCGAGTGAATGATATATTGATAAAACCATATCTTCTAAGAGACTAAAATTTGCAATCCTCAAATTTACACATCTCCTTACAACGTTAAACGAATGTATGTTCGCTTTTAAATTATAATGATACCCTATCTAAAAATAAAAGATAGGGTAATTTAATCATATTTTTAAAATACGTTTCATTTGTCCTTATTTTTAATGAGTTCCCACATTTTTCTCAACTTCCTTAAGTCTTCCTCATCAGAATTAGGTAGTTCCAAATACCATCTTTTGAGGTCAGGGTCTTTTATAACACTTTCAAACTCCTGGTCATCCTGGTCATCATCAGCTGGATTAGGACTGTCAGAAAGGCCGTAAAGAAAGTCAGTTGAAACGTTATAGAGTGTAGCAATTTCCTTAATCATGTTACGATCTGGATGTCTTGTGCCGTATTCCCAACTGGCATAGGTAGATACAGTTTTAATACCTAGTCTTCTTGCCGCCTCAGTTTTGGTCCATTTTCTTTCTTTCCTAAGTGCTTCTAATTTCTCGGAAAGTTTTTTAGCCATATTAAACACCATCTCATGATCATTTTCTATATTCTATCATAGTTTTCCTGATTCTTATAGCATTTTTACCCGGGAAGAGTAACATTTATCTACTAAAATACTCATAATGAGTAACGAAATATGTTTATTACTCGAAAAGAGTAACGAATTATTTGACTTACGCGAAATGAGTAAGTATAGTAATCTGTAAGGTTACTCAAAAAGAGTAGAAAGTAGCTCTTAATTCTTGTTTCTTTAATTTTGAGTTACTAAACGACTCATTTGGTAAATTTTTTTACACTTTAGTTACGCATAATGAGTAACTGTTATTTATCTCAATGTATACATTACCTACAAAATCTACTATTCAAGGAGGCAAGAACTGATGGAACAGCAGCTGGAAGTGAATCTTACAATTCCTATACCAAATGACAAAGTCTTAATCCGGAAGGTGGAACTTGAAGAATTGAGGAGCCGCGAGTTGGTGGGGGTCTACTGGAGCATGAAGGATCTTGAAAAAAGGACAGGCAAGAAAAGTGAATGGCTTAAAGAAAATATCCTATTTAGACCAGTGTTTAAAAAAGAACTCGACAGTCAGAACGGTGGATTTGTCTATTATCCAAAAGGCAAAGGACAGACTTGGTCATTTCAAGCATCAAAGATGGCGATTTTCCTGGACAGAAATTTTCATCTCGTTTTTCGATAACAGTTGCATTCCAGTTCTGATATATAACTTTTGAAAGGATGAAGAGAGATGGCATACTTTGTAGTCCAAGTGCGTTCCGGCAAAGAGATCGAAGTAAAAGAAATGTTGAAAGCGGTCTTGTTGAGGACAGGTGAATCTATGGTCAAAGCAATATATGCAATGGAAACATTCACTGAAATCGTTCGAAATGAACATGACATGATTGATCTATCTGCATTAAAAACCGAAGACATTTCGGATCATTTATATATGAAACGGATTCAGGCCGGTTTAAGTAACCTCCGTGCAGCTTGTGACAATCTCAAAGTATATGAAGATGCCAACTCGCTTAAATTGCTCAACAGTTATAAGGAGAACATCCGGGAACTATCGACTGAGTTACGGGAAGCTCGTAAAGGTGCAAGGAAAATCAGTAGCGTTTTAAGTGGGTACATTTTAGTTGAATTGAATGTTAACTTTCATTATTTCCCGGATAATCTTTGGCATCTAGTTAAATCGATTCCGAATGTAGCTGGGATTCCAAGTAAGTATAATATCCCTCAAGAAGAAGTGGATGCTTTCTTTACTCAGGTTGATGTTAGCCCAGAAGTGGAAATGCAGCTAGATGAACTACTCTCCCATGAGGAAATCCAAGATACGAAAAAAGAAATGCTTCATGAAGCGAACACGGTTATAGGGACTGAAGAAGAAGGTGAGTTGCTTGAAAGTATTGATTCACTTGAAACTACGCTGAGTGAATCTTTAAATGAGATGAAAGCGACAGTCGAGACTTCCAGTCCACTTAGGAGTCTGGTAGAGCGTTGCAAAGCGTTGGTTCGTCGAAAACGTCAATCAGTTATCTTGCCGCGCACCTTGTTTCTGAGCCTATACAATGAAATTGAAATACAGAACCTCTATCCAGCCACAAATGCCGATGATTTTCTCCATCGGTTAAAGGATTGGATCTTCCGGCATAGTAACGAGGTGAGAATGGAATGAACGTCTATATTGGGAAAGTCTCTAAAGTGCTGTATCGAAATGAAGAGTTTTTAATCGCTAAATTAAAGACCGAAGAAGAGGAATTCATTGTTAAAGGAAATATCTATGGGGTGGATAAAGGTGAGGAAATCCAAGTGCAAGGTACTTGGGAGATGCATCCGAAATTCGGCAAACAACTTGCTGTAGCTTTTTGGGAAAGGCCAATCCCGCAAACGAAAGACCAGATTATCGCATTCCTTTCCTCTCCACTTGTAAAGGGGTGCGGAGCCAAACAAGCGGCACTCATTGTTGAGAAGTTGGGCGAAGAAGCGTTACCCATCATTTCTCAACAAGGAGAACAAAGTTTACAGGGCATCAAAGGGATAGGAAAGAAGAGGGCCAATCAAATTGTTGAAAGTATCAGGTCCACATTTGAAGTCCAAAGAATTCTTGCGGAGTTGCTTGGCTATGGGATAACGGCAAATATGGCTATGCGCTTGTATAGGGAATATGAATCCAATACGGTTGCCATAATTACCGAAAATCCATATAAGCTCACAGAGTTGAATCTGATAGGATTTCTAAAGGCTGATGAAATTGCTCGCAAGATGGGGATTTCCCCTTTGTCTGGATTTCGAATTGATGCTTGTGTAAATTATATCCTGAAGGAAACGTGTTTTAGTTCCGGTCATTGTTTCGTTCCGGAAGACGAGTTATTCACGGAAGCGGAACGAGCCTTAAACCATAATGCCTTAGATGCTGATAAGGTTTCTATGGATGAATTGACTCAAAGTATCTATCGCTTAGAAGAAAAACACATCGTAATTGAAGATGGGTGTGTTTATCCAAAGTTTTTATTCACATATGAAGACAGATTAGCCCGGAAACTTTCAGAAATGAAGGGTTCTCGGGGTGGCGAAGCATTGCCTTCGCTCGAAAAGCAGATAATGAAGTATCAGAGGAAACAAGGAATCATCCTGGCTGAAAAGCAACGAGTAGCAGTTAGGCGCTTATTCGAGGAACAGATTCTAATACTCACCGGTGGACCTGGAACTGGGAAAACAACTGTTATTCGTGCCATGTTGGATATGTATAAAGATATGTTTCCCCAAAAAAATGTCTGCTTGGCAGCCCCCACCGGTAAAGCAAGTCGTCAACTGTCTGAAGTGGCAGGGTGTGAAGCTTCGACAATTCATCGATTAATTGGATTCCAGCAAGGAGAGATTCCCCTATACAATTGGGAAGACAAGCTGCCTTGCGATTTCTTGATCGTTGATGAGATGTCGATGGTTGAT
The DNA here is from genome assembly GCF_047228845.1 of Sporosarcina pasadenensis. Lineage (NCBI taxonomy): Bacteria > Bacillati > Bacillota > Bacilli > Caryophanales > Caryophanaceae > Sporosarcina > Sporosarcina pasadenensis. Next base: position 82,945 of record NZ_JBFEGM010000004.1, on the reverse strand, counting down.
GTTCAGTTGGCCAGTTTGTTGCTGGATGCACTTGAGCGCGACACGAAGATTCTCTTTGTTGGTGATATTGATCAACTGCCTTCCGTAAGCCCAGGTAATGTTCTCAGCGATATGATTAAGGCTGGTCTCCCTACAGTCAGCCTGACAGAAGTATTCAGGCAAGCTGAAGAAAGTCAGATTATCAGCAACGCCCATAGAGTCAATAAAGGGAAATCACTTCTTATCGATCAAGATAAAGGTGATTTTTATTTTATCAAACAAGAAGACCCGAAGCGGATAGCTAAACTGATTGTCAGAAGTGCTCTCCGTTTTCAAGAGTTGGGGCACCCCTTGTCCGATATCTTAATTTTAAGCCCGATGAAAAAAGGTCCCGTCGGCACAGTCACGTTGAATGAACAGCTTCGGGAAGCCTTAAATCCTGCTGATCAAACGAAAAGTGAATGGAAAGTCGGCAAAAGGCTTTTCCGTCAAGGTGATAAAGTAATCCAGATTAAGAACAATAAAACAAAAGGCGTTTTCAATGGAGATATTGGGGTCATCCTCCAAATTTCAAGTAAGGTGAATCAAGATAACGAAACAGTGGAAGTGATGACTTGCGATTTTTCTGGATTAACAGTGACATACGAAAAAACGGATACAAAAGAATTGGAGCTTGGCTATGCCATTACCATCCACAAGTCACAAGGGGGTGAAGCACCGATTGTCATTATCCCCGCTACTACCAGCCATTATGTCATGCTTGCTCGCAATCTTATGTATACAGGAATGACAAGGGCAAAGGAGAAGATTGTTCTAATCGGCACACTGAAGGCCATGAATATGGCTATCCAGAATAACAAATTGGCTGAAAGAAATAGCGGGTTGGCACACCGGATTAGGGCATATATGGATTACAATAATCGATTTGCAAATGAAGCAAGCACAGGTAGGCGGTGAATGTATGAATTTGAAGGAGCATCTAGAGTCAGCGGAAAAGAAAGCTAGATTGCGTGATAGTAAGTCAGTCGTTGATTTATTGAGTGTAGCCAATGAGGAACGTAAAGCGAATGAGCAGGGGTACGGCCTCTATAAACTGGAACAGAAGAACAAGGCGACCTTTGTGCAGGGAATCAAAGATAACCTAGATGTGCTAGTCAGGAATGAATACCTGACGAATGCAGAGCTAGGTTTTTTATTTTCACTGTCGCCATTAGTTGAGTTTCATTCGAATGCAGTCACGGATCAAGAGACTGGACAATTTATGACTGTATCAGATTTAGCAATTTATTTGAACAGGAGCAGGGAGAGTTGTAGCCGAGTATTAAGCAAGTTAATCGAAAAAGGGGTGGTTTATGAATTTGTGGACGCCCAGGAAATTAAAGAGTTTAACCGGAATGTTTCACGAAGACCTTTGTTCATGAATCCTGAAATTATCTATGCAGGTGACCGAAACAAGGTGGATGCAACTTTATCCAAACTGATTACCACCTTTGATCGATTGGAAAGGAAGAAAGTATTGCTGCCGTGGAAATTATGGATTAACCAGAACGAAGAACACGGGAAACTGTATAAAAGGAAAACCTTTTTGGAGTTCAAAAAGAAGCAAAAAACCGGTAAATGACCTTTTAGGGTGTGACATATTTATCACACCCCTTGACTTTTTGAAATGAAGGGGAATTTCTCGGAAGTGGGTGTGACAATTAAATCACACCCCTGTGACTTTTCTGTCACACCCTAAAACGGCAACAAACGTTGTCATAAAGGGATTCTTGGCCGTTTTTCCAATGGTGTCCTATCTCACTCTTATATATAGGGCTACACTTCGGAAATGCACTCATCAAATGCAGGTTAATATCATCGAAGCAAAGGCGGGTGGATAAAGAAAAAATGACACTCACCATAACAGGTTCGGTTGTTGGGGTAACCCATGAATTAGCACATTAATCGAATACAAATTGAAGCGACCGAATAAATTTGCAGTGTTGTATTTGGAGACTTATGGTAAAGTAAATTTAAATGTTGCGAAGGTTCTCACTTAAACTAACGGAGCAGGTTAGTTGAAGAAGGGAGTATTTGGATTGACGTAGAATTATAATTGAAAAAAGGGGGGGTAATATGAATAGAAATACAAGTGTAATTATGGGTTTAATCTTCATTTTGACAAGTGGATTGATTTTTACAATCGAACGGTTAAGTTCCTATATTTATTGGTTTGCACAAAAAACCAATTCGAGTTCGTATCCTACTGTTCCTGAACCATTGTATTTTGGGAACATATTCACGTGGTTATTTTTGTTAATTGGAATTGTATTGTTATTTATTACTTTTAAGAAAGAGATTTATAATTATTTAAATCTCGGGAACGTTGAACCAGAAGAAAAAGAACGTCCAGTTGATTGAATTTATTTAACTAACGGGTGCTTTACTTGAAGAAGGAGTAAAGCTTTTTTCTTATTGAACTAACGGGGCAGTTTAGTTTAACAAGCAATGTCAATTTGATGATTTTAGCGAATCTGGGAAGACTACACCTAAAGATAATTTGAGGTGATTAAAAATGACCAGAACTATTCCGCTATTGTTGATTTCATTTTGTTTGTTTTTTTTCTTGACCATATATGCAACTGCAAACGATAAACCCAGTTCTTATGAAGAAATTTATTCTGAAGGAGGTTACAAAACTGTGGAAGCTGCGTTGGACGATTTTGAACAGCATTTCAAACAAAAACTTAAGCTTCCGCTTAGAGTACCACCAATAAGCTTTACCCATCATTTTGGCAGGTTTAATGATTTAGATGGCGACATTAATGACTCATTTGAAGTGATGTTTATAAATGATCAAATATCTGAAAATCATTATAAAATTAATGTTCGACCGATAAAGAATAATATTCCTATAAGGGAGAAGTACGTGGTAAAAACCTTTGAATTAAAAAATGGGGTTATAGCCACTTATATGACTATTTCAGGATTTAATGTGCTTGTTTTCGAGATAGATGATTGGCAATATATGTTAAGTATTGATAAACGAGTATCAGATAAAGTTACACCTGAAACCTTGTTAGATATAGCCAATTCAATTGATTATTGATTCAAATTGAAAGTTTTGTTATTCAACTAACGGTTGCTTAAGTTGAAGAATCGGCTGCCTTTACATGGCAGCTTTTTCTTATTGAGTACTGGAATATTTCAGCGTCAGGCTGCCTAATCAGAAGATACAAAAAACAATCTGAAACATGGGCTGGAAAAAGGATGGTGTAGCGATGTATTGTTCGCTCTCCTTCAATTTTTCAGCCCATGTTTTCCTTTGTTAGGAAAAAGGATAGGTGAGAACGGAGATGGAAGGGACATGGAGGCTGATGAATTAAAAGGTGAGGTGTTGCCTGGTGGAGTGGTCCACTCACGCTATTTCGGGAATGGTAGCAGGATATACGGTGACAGGGGGTGATTGGAAAGGGGCTGCTGTTGGAGCTGTTGCAGGAGTCATTCCAGATCTTGATGAACCGAAATCAAAGTTTGGGAAGCTGTTTTTCTTTGTATCCCTTCCAATCCATTCATTGTTTGGTCATCGTACCTTTACTCATTCGCTTCTATTTGCTTTCGTTGTCGGCATACTGGTTTATCCATTTGCCGAGTGGTGGGTGACATATGCATGTATTGGTGGCATCCTGGCTCACATTACAGGAGACATGCTGACCGGAAAAGTGAAGCTGTTCTATCCCTCCAGTAAATACGTGGGCATTTCAATACCGTCTTTGAGTTTTACATTAATTGATAGAATCGCAAGGCTATCACTCATTATTTATGTATGCTGGGTCATCGTAGCAAAGTTGAATATGAAATTCTAGGAGGTAATTAGGTTGGAGAACGTTGCAGTCGATTTGGGCTATGGTTTTGTTAAGGCGATATCATCATCAGGGAAGCGTGTCATTTTCCCTTCATTGGTCGGGAAAGGGTACGACAGGGGAATTACGAATATACTCGGAGATACACCGAATGACATGGCAAACATGCATGTAACCATTGAGAATGAAGATTATTTTGTAGGTGAACTTGCCAATGAATCACGTTCGTTATCCCGTATCTTTGAACGTGAACGGTTCAATCATGTTTACACACATATCCTTTTGAATACAGCCATACAACTTGTCACGAGTGGCAGAGGAGGCTCAGTCAATCTTTCAACCGGTTTACCGCTTGACTTCTATCAGGCACAAGCCAAGGACTTTCAATCTTCCATTACTGGCATCCAGTCGTTTATTGAATGGAAGTCAGGTCCGTTAGTTGAAGGGGCGAAACAAGTGAACGTAGAACGTGCATTAGTATTTCCGCAGGGTGCTTCAGCCATCTTTTCAGCCCTGATCAATCATGAAGGGAAATTCACTTATTCTCAATTCATGAATCAAGGGTCTCTGATTGGATTAATTGATATCGGTTTTAGAACAACTGATTTTGTTGTAGTTGAGATACAGGAGAACGGATCGTTTGTTCCAAAGGCGAAATTATCCGGTACTGTGGATGACGGTGTAAATAATTTGTATAGGGATATTCGACAATCCTTCAAGGCGCAAACAGGTGGCGCGGATTTGAGTGAGCTTTATATCAATCGAATTTTAAAGGATGATCAATTGAAGTATAAAGGAAACAGTATTGATTTCAGCCAAATTATTCAATCCAGTAAGAAGTCCATAGCCTCTAACATTGTGGATCGCTTGAAAAACGTATGGGCCGAAGAATCAGATCTGTTTGACGCGATTTTCTTGGCAGGTGGGGGTGGCGAACTGTTCGAGCCTTTTATCCAGCCCCATTTTGATAACCGTTTGTTGAAGATAACGGAAAGCCAATTTGCAAACACAATCGGCTATTTGAGATTAGGCAAGTCAGTATTCGATCAGTTGGATCGCCGTCATAAGTCAGTGATGTGATATGAATGCAAATTGGGAAAAGCGGTATAGCTTCCGTCTTCAAGAAGAGGATGAAGAAATCTATAACTTGTTGGCACGCGTTCCGGACAAGAAGCGAAGCGAGACCATCAGGCAGATGCTACGTTTGGCTGTACGGACAATATCAAGAGATCAAAAATCGAATGAGGAAAACAGGCGATTGTTAAAAGAAGTGCAGCTATTACGTGAAGACTTGGCGAAACAACATTTGGAACTATTGACGAAAATCGAAGGCGGTCTTTCAGCCGGGTCTGTCCAGTTGGATGATACCAATAAAGATTCAATAATAACTGAACGAGCGATAGACGACAGCGCTAGTGCGATGCTGTCGTCTTTTGGCATTGAATTCTAATCATTTATGGAGGTGCGAAACATTGAAGACTAAGGAAGAGCTACGTATGCGTAAGAAGAAAAAGTTCTTGAAAGTTTGTGAAACGTTGAGGGTGTGTGATTCCTGTCTGTTTAAAGAAATGGTAATGATGGGGGATCGATCAAATGATAGGGAGATGGTCGAAGCTCTATGCGGCGGCTGTCCCAATTATATAGAAATGCGCAAAGTAGGTGATGAACTTTGGAATACAGATACGTATCTTGAAGCTATCCTTGAGAAAAAACAGGATATAACCACCCAGGAAATATTAACGCTACTTGAGGAGGGGATACCAAAGAGGAGAATTAGAGAAGCGCTGGGAATCCGTTCGGTGATGGAGTTCAGAACATTTATTTCGGGACTTGTTGAAAATGAAAGGAGGCTGTACCAATGAAGCTACTAGAAACAACGATCAATTCTTATGTTGAAGCTGAATATCAAATCAAACGTCTTTTAACAGATACGCGGAAGCTCATGGATAATATAAACGTGTTCAATTTGAATGCCGAAGATGTCCAAAAATATCACATATTGTACAAAGCAATGGAGGGACTTGAAAAGGCTTATTCCTCCATCGTCGATTTAAATAAGAAGGTTTTGATAGAAGGGCACTTGGTGAAGAATGACCGAGGTCGCTATGAGCTATGTGGGAAAGAATTTACGAGTGGTTCCTTGATTGATGTGTGGCGCGAAGACTCGGATATGAAAGATGGAGGCTTTTATATTTCTTCTCGGATCGAACATCGTGGAGGTGACTATTACTGCGTTGATATACCTTATATCAAACTGGAAGGATTGAAAGCTCGGTATAGGGCTGCTTTCTGACGATTTCATTGTGAAAGGAGTGAGGAATATGCAGATGAATTTAGAACAGACCTATAAGGCGGTTGTCCTGAAAGAAATGCTGGAACAGGAATTAATGGAACTTGAATCCGTTCAAAAAAACATGGGTAGTGAAAAAACGATAAGCAAGGCAACCATGCGTAAGATCGTGAAACGATCGTTCATCTGGTTACCTGTTTTTATGATCTTCGTGAATTATGCACGAAATGGAATTGACCCTTTTATCTTCATCTATGCACCTGTGTTCCTGTATTACACTTCTGTCTATATAAGTGTAATAGTCTTTTTCATATGGATTTACAATACAGGCGTCAGGTGCTTTCTTAGGGCAAAGAAGAACCCTAAAGAGTTGGCGTTTTATGAGCAAAATAAAAAAGCCGTCCAGGTGAATATCGAAACTGTTGAGCAGGCCTTGAAAAATCAATCTTCATTGATGCCGAAATATCATTCCAAAGAGGTTTTGGAGCAATTGATTGCTTATAAGAGGGAGGGGAGAGCGAAAACCGATGATGATGCTATCAATCTGTTTGCAAAGGAATATCCTGCACATGCTCGGCCTGTATCTTCAAAATCAGGAAGACGATTAACAGCATTGAGTTTGCTCATTCGAAAATTCATAGGAACGCTGGCAGCTGCATCTTTTTTTACCAACGGTATTGATGACCACCGAAAATATCGCAAGGGATGGTGATGCACGATTCTGTGAAAGGGGGTGAATGAATGTTTAAGCTAATTATCGGGACTATTCTTATGGTCTTCCTAATCGTTGTGATTGGTAGCCTGTTGTTGGAGCAATTTCCAACGTTAATCCCTTTATGGAAAGAACTGAAGATGCACGTTATCAATCTTTATGAGTCATCATTAGTTAAATACGGGACAGTGACTACACTTGTATTGATTGTCGCGATTTTTATCGTCGTTGGTAGCTCGAAGAAGTTTTAACGATAGGAGAACGAGAAAAATGGAGGGAGGTAATCGATATTGAGGAAGAGATTAAATAAGTCGGGAACTCCAAAGGACGGTCTTTTAAAAACGGCAATTGAGATTTTCAAAAGAGCGAATGAAAATGAAAAACGAAAGAAAGAATTTAGAATACGGGAAAACAAAAGCAGACCGAAAGGATACCGGGCTAAGAAGCTTGGGGCATTCACTTTCTGGTTGCTTTTTTCATTTATGCTGCTGACTGTTTTCGTTAGTCTGTTTTCTTCTAATCGTCTCTCGAATGCAGAGAATGAAGGAGATAAGTCAGAAATAAACAAAGCAACTTCCGCCGAGGGAATTGAGTTCTCAAAAAGTTTCCTCGTAACCTATTTCAATTGGAATTTAGATAACGAGAAAAGGAGTGATCGAATCGGGCGGCTTGGTCGTTATCTTCCATATAAATTGAGTGAGCAGGCGGTAACAGGCGGTAGCAACTGGAACTCGACACTTACCCGTGAAAACATTGTGCTGAAGGATATAGATAATCTTGGAGATTCCAAAGCACTTATCACATTTCAAGTGAAAGTGTTGTTCCAACAAACGGCAATCAATAACCAGACGGAAGACAAAGCGAAAGTCGCTCCGGAAAAGGTGAAGGCTGATAAGTTTATTTCCGTCCCTGTTTTATTTGACGAGGAAGAAAATCGTTTTATTATTTATGAATTGCCAAGTTTCACCTACGTGGAGCAGGAGAAGATTGATGGATCGATTGCTCTTGAAACAGACGGTCTAAAGTCAGTCACAGACGGTAGTACTCAAAACATCAAGGCATTCCTAGACACGTTCTTTGAAGCTTATTCAACAGACTCCAAGGACAAGCTAACTTATATCGTGGAAGATCCGAAACACCAAAATGGACTGAACCAGACAATGAATTTTGTCAGATTGAACAACACGGAAATATTTACAGGGAAAAAAGCGGAAGAAAAGGTGATTAGAACCGAAGTTATCCTTGCTGAACCGGATACTGGAATTGAATTCACTTCCTCCTATCTCTTAGTGTTGGCCGAGAAGGAAGGACGTTACACCGTATTGTCCATCAATAATAAGTCATACATCGATGAACTGAAAGATATTAAATTTGAAGAGGATAGTAAAGCGACTGAAGATTGAGAGTCCCGGCCCCATATGGAAGATGGTCTGGAAAAGGGTCAACTAGATGAATAGGTAAGGATGATGCAGACAATCGTCTGTTTTTTTATTGTGTAGGGAGGTGAATTGAATGAGTTTAGAAGGACTGTTTACATGGTTTTCACAGGAAATCAAGTGGGCGTTGTTCATCGTTCTGTTTGTTGCCCTGATTGTCACGGCTTTTAAGAGAGCGTGGATCGCGATGATCGGTGTTGTTATCGGTCTTGCCTTTATTGGAATTTTCATCGTGAATCCGGATGTCTTGATTGGTATTTCCGAGTTTTTTGCGGAGAAATTGAATTTAGGCAAATAAAAACCAGCATTTATTTAACGGCAAGGAGGGTTCAGTAACCTCTTTGCCGTTCCTTGATAGTGAAAAGCATGGGGGTGAAAGCTCATTAATAGGATTCCGCTTTATGTGCTGAACAATTTCATTCGTTTTGAAAGGCAGCTTTATCAAATTTTCGGTTTGGAATTAGGAAGACCGCTACGGTTGAAAACAGTCCTGTATTTCATTTCAATTGCAATATTGGAAGCAGCCATTTACTTTACGCCTGGAATCGGTCGCTTAATCAATTGGATGCCGGTGGGGATTTTGATTCTAATTCCGATTGGACTTGCTTGGTTACTTGCGGACGTCGGGACGGAAGGAAGGTCACCAATTCACTTTTTCCGTTCATTCTTTTCCTATCAAATAAGGAAATTGAAGAACAGTACATCTTATAGAGGACGGGAAGTGGAAATAGAAAGGGATTATCAATTCAATAACTATTATACCTATGCCGGATCAAACATGGCTGACGAATTGTTTGTTTTGCCTAGAGAAGTTGATGAAGAGCATGCAATAGCTATGAATTATCTGACCCGTATCTTAAACGACGACCCGGAGTTAATTGAGGTACCAACCACTGATGCAAAGGGGGAAGTTGAGGAGACGATAAAAGTGCATGAGGAAAATACGTCAATGACGTAAATCGGGAAGAAGCTGTTCTCTAAGGGCAGCTTTCTTCTTTCTAATAAAAATCAAAGGAAGTGGTTAACATGAAAATCGAGTTTCCCGTAAAACATATAGAAAATAACTTGATCTTCTCCCATGACGGTACCGTTTGGGCTTACTATAAAATAGACGGGTTCAACTATGACTTTTTGGAAGATGACGAGAAGATTCTACCCTTCCAACAGCAAATGTCGTTCCTGACGAATGTAGGGCTTGACCTTCATTTTCTTGTCGTACCTAACCCAACAAATATAAAAGGAATTTTGAACTCGACAATCGAGGAAATGAAATTGAAAGATTATCCCCTGAAAGAGAATGGGATTCAATTTATTGAGCAAGTCAAAAAAGCCCTTGAAAATGAACGGGAATTGAATGAATCAAGTGAATACCATCATTATATCGGTATTCAATTAGATCCTGAGAAAAACAGATACGTTTCAGGTAATGCCGGTATCAATGCATTGACTTCCATCAAGAAGTTCTTTGAAGGATTTAGTTCACCGCTTTACCAGGCTGTAGGTTTGTATCCGGATGACATCCTTGAAAGTGAGATTAGAGCATACCAAAGCCAAGCGGTTTCTATAGAATCCACAGTTGCGAATTCATTTGGCTCACGTATCCAAAAAGTCACAACGGAAGAACTGGTCTTCATTACCGAAAAGGCTTTTAGTACACGAAACAATAACACGGATGTTAAACCTCGAACTTCTTTCGAAATTGGGACTGTTGTTGAGGGGATGGACAAGCATGGGACCAAACATAAAGCAATTCGAAATAATAAAAGAGATTTTTTCGACTTGCAGAATACGAATATTAGGGAAATCGGACCGAAGACTTTGCAGCTGAGCCGAATCACAGACGACAATGAAATTGAAGACCTGTACTGTCAATACTTGACCATAGAATATATGGATGACGTGCAACATCATCCCGGCAGCGAATGGCTGTATCGTATTCAATTACGCATGCCATTCCCTTTGACAATTTCCATACGTGCAGAAAATCAACCGAATGAAATGATAAAGAAGAAATTGACGAACGCAAAACTAGAATTCAGGGACCAACGAAAAGAGGCTGAAAAAGGCGGACAAGTCGTTGATATGAGCGTGGATGTATCCCAAAGCGGAACCATACAGATGGAAAACTATTTCAAACAAACTGGATTCCCTGGTTTCGCCTGTTCGTTTATTTTCAAGGTTACCGCTGAATCCGAGGAACAGTTGAAGACTCGCGTCGGTTTATTAAGAAATGAATTGTCTAAGTTCGGCTTGAAAATCGTGGCACCATATGGTGAACAGCTTCACCTTTTGTTGGAGTCAATACCCGGCTCACGAAAATACCATGACGATTATAAGATGGAAGTCGCCCCGGGAGTGCTTGCTGGCATGATGTTCGGTGCCACCACGAATATCGGGGATAATAGAGGGTTTTATATCGGTCATACTTCACAGTTTTCCAAGCCTGTCTTTATCCAGCCCGATCTAGCAGCAAAGGCTTTCGATGGATTAGGGAACGTAGTGGATTCCATATCTGTACTCGTAGCAGGGATGACAGGGCGAGGGAAATCGTTTTTCATGAATCTGTTCATTTATCTAGCCACATTGACAGGTTCGAAAGGGTTGATAATTGATCCGAAAGGAGACAGGACTGGATGGGATAAGGGGCTGCCGTTCATTCCGAAAGAGTTCATTGAGGTATGGACACTTGGCTCTGACCCTGATGATGCTGGCTCGCTCGATCCATTTAGGACGAGTACAAGCATCGAGGAGGCAAAAGATATCACAATGGACATTCTATCGTATCTATCAAACATCGGTCTGAATGATGATGCCTACAATATCTTGAGCGAAGCAGTGGAGGAAGTCGCTAATATGCCTGACCCGTGTATAGGCCGCGTCTTGACATATCTCCATGACTTGTATGAGGATCGCCCTGAAAGCATGTCGAGTAGCCGTTATGAGTCATTGGAAAGGTTGAGAGGTACTTTAGAAACTTTGAAACGCAATCAGTTGTCTATGTTGCTATTTGGTGAGGTAGGTCAAGACTTCAAAGTCTTGGGTCACGATAAACCGATTCAGGTATTGATGATACAGAACTTGAATCTTCCTTCATCCAGTGAAAAGAAGAATCCGCGAACAGTCCATAAGATCTCCGAAGCCATTATGATATCCATCACCGCTTGGACAAAGCAATACATGTTCAAAGGGGATAGGGGGACCCATAAATTCATCCTTCAGGATGAAGCGAGCGCCATTGAGCGGAGTGCTATTGGTTCTGAACTAATGGATTTCATTGTTCGTATGGGTCGTTTCTATAATACTACGCTTATGAAGGGGTCTCAGAATGCTTCCGACCATGGGAACGACGTCGCAAATATGGGGATGAAATTCAGCTTTGGTTTACGTAAGACGAGTGAAGCGGAAGAGATGCTGGACTATCTCAATCTTCCCAAAACAAATGCAAATATCGACATATTGAAGTCGTTGGATCGTGGTGAAGCATTATTCCAAGACATTTATGGTCGGTCAGCCGTTGTGAAAATCAATCCTGTCTTTGTTGAATTGCTAGATGCTTTCGATTCCTCAACTTCATCCGAAGAGGAAAGGGAACGTGAAAAAGTGAGAGTTGTATGATAACATAAAAACCATTGAAAGGGAGTGTTGAATTGTATAAAAAAAGTATGCGGAGTTTCTTTCTGCTCATAGCCATGACTTTTCTTATGGCAGCGTGCTCCGCTGAAAGCAAAGAAGGAACGAATGAGAAATCTGTTGATAATACGGAGAAGTATGCGGATGTATTTAAAGAGACGGATAAGATAGCTCATGATTTTATGGTTGCGAAGATTGAACAAAATTATCCCGAAATCTTAAAGTACTTGTCCTCTGATGGTGTTGAAGAGCTGAAGGAGAAAAAGAATTATTTATTGGAGGCTCATGAATTTCCGAACAAGTTTGAAGAACTAGATGGTAATTATGAACTCAGAAGATATGATAATTTTTATGATGAGAATATCGGAGAAGCGATCTATCGATATAGCAGAAAAAACGATAATGGTGATTTAATTAATGATTGGATTATCCTAAAACAAAATGATGAAAAAGAATGGAAAGTAGAGTCGTTTTATGGTCAAAGACCGGAGATGATCAATGATGGAGATGCCGAAACTGGAACAATAATTCATGAACTCTCTCAAAAAGAATAAAAGGATTTTCACTAAGTCCGAGAGGAGGCAGTAGGCCCCATTAAACCCTTTGCAATAAGCGAAGGGTTATTTTTATGGCCTGAAATCAAATGAAATCTCACTACAAGAAAATAATTTTGTTACTAACGCTGATTCTTTTTTCTTTTGGAGTTGGAACTACAGAATTAGGAATGGCGAATGAAGGCCAGACTAATAGTAAGAAGTCTGACATCATGGATATTATTACTGATCAATACGGTGAATTTAAAGACGATGGAAAATCTTATTATCACTTAGATGCGGTTTCGGATAAAGATGTTGAGACATTCGATGACGGAGCTGATTTCTGGGCTGATACCTATGACAAATTATTTGGTTGGGCAGATGTAAAAGAAAACGTTGGAAACAAACTAAGTGAAATGGTCAATCTTGTAAACAATATCGTTTTTGATATAAATATATTTTTGACCTATACCATGTTGGTCATGTACGACTTGGCATATACAGCGGACTTTACTGAGAAGATCATAATTGAATTAGAGTCAATTATGGATAATATCACAGGCATTTCCGGAGGTACCTTTAATATTGGAACTGGTCTTTTCGGGAATCTCGTAAAGCTTATTGCTGTTTTGACCGGTATGTATGCGTTGTATATATTCATCGTAAAGAGAGCTTTCTTTGAGACGTTTTCTTCTGTTTTTCAGACAGTCATTGCACTTACAGTTGCGATTTTCATGTTTGCGAATTATACAGCTCTTTTAACAGGAGCTAACAAGATTACAACTGAACTAAGTGGTTTTGTTGTGAGTCTTCCTAGTCATTCAGAAGGTCAAGAATCGAATATTGAGGACCCAAGAACAAAAATGAAAGACAGTATTTGGGGAATGTTTGTTGATAGGCCTTACCTTTATATGCAGTATGGTACGCATGATGTTGCTGCTCTTGGAGGTGGAGATAGATCTATGGGAGTTGAACGAGTCAAAAGTATACTGAAAGAGCCTGTAGGTGAAAGCAGACTTACGAAAGTAGTTGAGGATGAGGCTTCCGAAAAAAGTGGAAAAGGTAATAACATGATGAAATATTCCGCTGTGAACAGCCGTTTAGCCTTTACTTATTTTTACATGGTAATTAACGGTCTTGTTTCGCTTCCTATCTACTTATTATCACTTTGTTTAATACTCTTTCAGTTTTGGTTCATGGTGATTGCTACTCTTGCACCCTTTGCTTTACTCATAGCGGCCATTCCAGGTCAGTTCAATGTAATGAAACGATATTTCATTGAGTTGGGCATACCATTGGCCTTGAAGATATTTGTTTCGTTCGTTGCGTTGATTGTATTTGTTATCTCAGACATCATATATGCTGCAGATTTCAAATCACTCACAGGAGGATCCAATCCGTTTTATAGCTATGTAGGTGCAGCAACTTTCAATCTGTTGTTGTTTGCTACAATCTTCATATTAAGGAACAGGATCAAGGACATCTTCTCGTCAGGTTCAAATACCATTCGAGCACTTCGAGAGAGTTCGGGAACATTCAACGCACCATTTAAAAAGGGAATGCAAAATGTCGCAACAGCGGGCGGTGCCGTCGCAGGGGCTGTTACTGGCGGCCCAGCTGGAGCAATGACAGGAGCAGCAATCGGAGGTTCGGTTGGTAGAGTCGTGACTGGTGAAGGTAGCGTAAGTGATGTGGCAGGTTCCGCTATGAAGGCTCAGCATCTAGTCCATCTAAGCAAGATGTCTCAGTCAGGAAAAGACAAAACATTATCCGGTATGGATAAGAGTAGGCCAGAAAACGTCCTGACTGGTAAAGAACATAACCCTCAGATGAAGAAAGAAGCGATGAAGACATTCGAAAAGGCAGGACTTAATCAACTTTCAGATGATGAGCTTGCTGAGCAAATTGAGAAGAACAGTAGTGAAGGAAATTTCGCTAAAACAATTGAAAATGGAAGTATTACCGATGAAAGAAGATCATTTCAGTTGCAAGCAGAAAAGCAGAATTTATACGGTGAAGAGGAAAACGGACTTCCCATGAACAGAACAATGATAACCAACGAGCTTTCGAACAGGGGTCTCCCGTCAGAAATGATTGACCTGACGTTAAATACTTTGAAATCACAAGGAATAGATGACCTTAGTCAGTCGGAAATGGAAAGGCATTTTGATTTAGTTGTAGATAAAGCAGAGCAGGGCGAATGGGAAAATGGGTTTGCCGATACGTTTGTCGCGAATATCCAAAATGAAAGAAATACTGTTGAGGAGAAAGAACGTAAAGCCCTTATGAAAGAAAATAACCTAAAATCACTTCGTGATCTTCAAAAATAATAACTGTCTGCCTTTGTAAGCAAGAAATGTTAATGAAGGAGTTGGAACCGTGTGAATGAACAAACAAAACGGATAATAATGATTAGCGTGATAGGTCTCTCTGTCACGCTTTTATTATTGGGATTTATTGTGGGTGTCGTTGATAAGGCGAAGGAGAAGAAAAAAGAAGTGAATGCAGTTGAGGATTTAGCGTCAAGCGAGAATCGTAGGATTTGGCAATACACCTCGAAGGAAGGTGGATCAGAAAATCAAAACGTCAGTAATAAAGAAATGAAATCTGAAGAAGTGAACAAAAACACGGATGATAATTTTACCAAAAACTATTTGGAAGTACCCGATGAAGTCACTAAAAAACCAACACAAATTGATATGTTTCCTGAAAAGTATTTAGATGAAACGAAGATGCTGGCCGAAGACTTTGTAACCAAATTCCACATGTTTGATAGGAAGAAACCAACCGAACAATTAAATTCTGTTGAGGGGATTTTGATTCAAAGCCATATTGATTACCTGAGAGATGCCAAGGCTGAAAAAATCGAAGGGATGAAGGATGTTGAAGGTATCGTTTCACGAAAAGTTCTATCCGTAGAAATAAAAGAACCTGCCGCGCCTACTTTGATTGCTATCTCATGGGATGGGATCGTTGTAAGCGAAGTGTTGGATAGGGATGGCAATGTCAGAAAGGACACTGATATTTACAGCATGATGTTTGAAAAGGACAGTAACGGAAAATTCCAGATCACTGATTTCTATTTGAACTATGACCAAAAAAGATAGGGGGAACCAAGGGATATGAAAAGGTTGCTATGGCTGGTGCCTATCTTAGCCAGTCCGGGTTTGCTTCTTCTGTTATCCATACTCGCCCTTTTCCTCTTTTTTAGCGTGTTCATAGTTTTTACTGAGGAAGATGATGAAAGATGGAATTTTGCAGGAGGTGCAGTATGCCGACCGGATGGGGAAATCAGTGAGGAATTGTTTTTCTCCCAGTTCAACAATGCCGGCAAATTTACGGACAAGGGAGCGGTTTTTATTGAGGTTGCTGAAAAATATGGCATAGACCCGGTATTGATGGCTGCTATCGCTTTTCATGAAACCGGTTCAGGAACGTCTGCAGCTGTCATGTTAAAGAACAATCCAGGTGGCTTGATGGACCCTGCAACCGGCAGTCGTTTTTTATATTCCTTCTTGACGATTGAAGATGGCATAGAAGCCATGGGGAAAACATTGCACAATCGAATTATAAAGGATGGATTGATTACGATTGACGATTTAGGAAGCGCCTATGCGCCAATTGGGGCTGAGAATGATCCCACTGGTCTTAACAACCATTGGGTGCCAGCAGTTACAAAATTCGTTGCTCAATTTGGCGGTTTGACAATGAACTGCGAGGCTCATGTTGTAGGTGACTGGATGATTCCCTTATTGACGGGATTAAAGATAAACAGCCCTTTCGGTTATCGGATACACCCTGTCTACGGTGATGAACGATTCCATACAGGTGTAGACCTTGCCTGTACGAATGGCGATCCGATACTTGCTGCACAAAGCGGAAACGTCATTTTCGCCTCCGAGAACGGGTGGTCAAACGGTTATGGCCTTCATGTAATAATCAATCACGGGGAAATCACTACGCTATACGCTCATATGGATTCGGTAGCAGTTGGGATAAATAAGACTGTTTCCCAAGGTGATGTGATCGGCACTTGCGGTTCAACAGGAACATCAACTGGCAATCATCTCCACTTTGAAATCATTCGGGCTGGTGAGAAGGAAGATCCGATGCCTTATTTGTCGGAATACAAGCCGGTCGATGATGAATAACCTTTTGTCCGACGTTAATATAGCCTTTAATCGTTGATAGTAAAGCAATTTCAACTGTTAACGTCCGACGTTGAACAAAATGAACGTCTGACGTAAAAAGATTGATTTACCTTTGATGCTATAAGGTTTCTACCTCCTAACGTCCGACGTTGGGTTATTTGTGTTTCAAAAATATCGATAACGTCCGACGTTAGATATTCAAAATGTAGTCATAGCAAGGGTTCATGATATGAAATAACGTCCCCGATGCAGAAAGGAATGAAATAGATGGATGAAGAAAAGACGTTGCTGCTCGAACAGCTGAAGAATATCGAGAGAATGAAGGTTTACCTAATGTCCCGAATCAATGAGGCAGGCGGGAACAGAAATGCAATTAGACGGACAACGGTCTATCCGTTGGCGAAAGTGAAGCCTATGGAAATCGATGACTATCCCGTTTTTCAATTTTCCTATGAGGGAGCTCTTCCTTTATATAAAGAAGAAGACCGGGATTACCTTGCAATGATTAGGCACTATTATTTCAGAGCAACCCTCGATGCTTATGATTTTTCAAAGATTGATTTCCAATTCGATAAATCTGTCATTATCATTGCTCAGCATTACGAGAATAAAATCATACGCGATTTGGATAATCGCAACAGAAAGCTAATTCAGGATGCAATCCGGCACACGGGTTTAATTGGTGATGACAGCTGGTGGCGAGTATGGAATGTGGATATCGGATTTTTGGATCCGCGAGGCAATCATGTCCAGGTTTATGTAGTGTCACAAGAGAATTTTGCAGAATTTATTAAGGTCCTTACAAAGAGAAATTTTCACTTGGCCCATATTCCTGACCCATCAATTAAGGAAGGGATATTGCAGAAATACGAATATGGTATCAAGGAGAAAGACAATGAAAATGAGGAGCAATTATCGGATGTCATAGCTACTCATTTTTGGGGCTGACCGATTGAAAGGTTCTGCTATATTGTACCCAACAAATTAACGGCATTTTCGGGTGCAATATAAGGATTCATATCAAAATGCAATGTTGTACCCGATTTAAGCATTATATTGTACCCGTTGCTTCCAATTTGAAATTACGGAGGAAGTGGCTTTACAGAAATTCAGTCGAATTGGACAAATTCAAGTGGTTTAGTTGAGGCAATTCGTAACACCGTGTAGAAGTGACCGAAAATAAACAGCCCTTACGAATTAACGAAAGGAGAGGATTCAATGACGCGGGTCAACAAAAAACAGGTGGTGAAGATACTCCAACCTTTGGATATTGCGATACTGACGGGACTCTACGAATACCGTGCATTGAGTACGGAGCAGATCATGCGACGCTACGAACTGTCACGGTGGTACACGTACAAGAAACTCCGCATCTTGCGGAATTCCAGATTGATCAGCACGCATCCAATCAGCGGCTATCTAGTGAATCAGAACAGACAAGGCTCATATCACCGTATCAGTGAGACGGGTATTTCCTGCTTGCGAGAGCAGGGGGTGCCTGTTGAACGGCGAGCAGACCAATTACGCATCAACGTCCGTCACTTACCTTTCCTTCTTTCCACCAATGACGTTATGATCGATTTGGAAGCGTATGGTTGGCAAATGGAAGATAGCAGAAGTGTGAAAGCAAAATTGAAACTGAACCGAGGAGCGAATGTACAAGGGATGCTGAAGAGTCCAAGAGGAACAGAATATCTCTTCTACATGTTTCTTCACGGCGTAGGAATGAAAAATCTTATGAAGGTGTCCAGCGAACTGATGGATGTCAGCAATTCAAACTACATCCTGTTCGCCAAAAGCGCAGCTAGCTACAAGACAATCGTCGAGCACCTTTCAACCAATACGTCTATCATCGTCCAATGCCAAAGCCTGAAAGTTTTCCCGTACACGTTCGCGAAATACTATTTGCGCCATTTTGAAGATGAACAAAACGTTATGAGGTTTCTGGAGAACTATGAAGTATACGACTTATCCTTTAAAACTAATTTTAAAGATACCCGAAAGAAAATATACGATGGATTGGAGCGAATCATCCGTCACGAAGGTGAGGAAAAGTATCTCGTGAATCTACTCGATACCGATTTGGTCAAAATCTACAATGTCCGTCAATACCGTAAAGAAATGTACGAAATGGACGGTCGTAAAGTGCTCCTGATTACCACTTCCATGACGAGGCGCATGCACGAACAATTACTAGGCGAAATCCATCATGTCGATTACCTTGAAATTGATTCGAGGGAGCTGATCGATTATCTGAAGGCAATCCAACCCGTTACTTCTATATAAAGCGTCCTTTGAAATGCATTCTGTAGTTACACAAACTAACTTATGAAAGGGGAAGTTACATGGAAACCAATAATCAAGTCATTCCCGAACTACTAGAAATGACAAAACTCACAGCACACGAAAAGTTCCTCAATAATGAAATAGCCGTACATCTCGGCAAAAAGGAGCAAAAGAGAATGTACCGAACCATGCGCGAACTGTTGACTGATGAACTCGTATTCGTCTTGAATCTGGAAGTGTCGAGTGCTCGAAGCAGAAAGGGTTGATTCTATTGCAAGTTATTATAGTGGCGATTAGTTTTCTAACGGCAGCATTGGGCATTACATCCATGTACAATGCCGTCTATATCCCGACATCAAAATTGATCCTTATTTCTGGGTTAACAGTCACGGTCATCTATTTCATCGTTAGGCGACTTCAACAACAGAAATATAAGAAACTGGATAGGTTAATGTCGTTGACACTGTCCCTGTTAGCGGCCATGTTTCTTTCGAGCCTTGTTCATGCAGCGTGGAATATGGAAAAGTTCCTTTCTCGATTAACGATGATGAAAATGACTTTGGTGTTGCTTGTGACAGTTGCTGTTTATTTAAACGTTGTCTTCATCCGGGCCGAAATATCATACAAGAAGAAACGTGGCAACCAACGAATTGAGCAACAGCCGAACAAAAGTTATTTTGAAAAACGTAAGGAGGAAAGGGAGAGAATAAAACGGGGTGATGTCAGAATCGTGCTTGGTGCATCAACTGATAATGATGATAATTGATCAAAAGTTGAAATTGCAGTATATTTATTTGGGTTGAGGTGGCATTGGAATATTTTGAAATGTAAGATATAATTCTGTTTATAGAATGGCTAGGAAACTTCTGGTGTGTTATAGCTAGAGAAATGCCCTTTATTCTTGAACTAACGAGGCAGGTTTATTGAAGAAGGGTAATCACAATTGCGTTTAATTACCATTGCAAATTGTTTTCCTAATGTTGATAATCAATATAGAATTCGTCAACATCCGTGCTATCAAAGGAAATAGTAAAGGGGTTAAATGCATGAAAACAAAGGTCACTGTAACTCTAAATGATTACGAAATGAAAAAACTCAAGCTAGTAGCGGAAATGTATGGGAAGAACGTTTCGGCAATCGCAAAATTAGGCGTACAGCTTTACCTTGATCGATTTATTGATTTTGTATTAGAAGAATTAGAAGAAGAAAAAGAAAGATCCTCCATTGTGCATTAAAATATCTTGGCGTGGCGGTGTCTAAAGAGGGCTTGCAAGCGGTAAATCATTAAAATTAATCTCGAATTGCACAAGGAATAACAGCTACACTAGTATTTTTTGAGTTTAGCATCCTCGACCAACGGTGTGCTTTCATTCAAGATCATTGGACTGCTCTTTATTCTTATTGAACTAACGTGACAGGTTAGTTCAATAAGGAATTCCATTTTTATAACAAAAAATAGAGTTCTAAATGATATGATAGAATTTGAACAGGGACTTAATGGGAGGAGTGGAAATATTGAAAGTATTAAGAGTTATCTTATCAGCTATTGTTATAGCATTAGCAGGTTATGGTCTAATTACTAAAAACTTTGAGTTTATGCCATATATGATATTGTTCTTAGGTGTGTTTATGTTGGTTACGGGGGTTTCGGAACTACAAGCAAAAAAGAAAACAAGCGCGATATTTTCTATCCTTGCGGCTACATTTGCATTTTTTGTTGCCATTTACACTTTTTAAGCTAACGGGTGCTTTACTTGAAGATCGTTGAGTTGCTCACACAGCTCTTTTTTCTTCTTGAACTAACGGAGCAGTTCAGTTTAACAAGAATACTAAAATGAATTAAATGTAAAGCGTCTAAATTGGGGAGTGAAACATGAAAATAATCCTTTGGCTTGTAAATGCTGTTATGTTATTTGGTGTTTGGTTGTTTGCATCTGTCTTTCTGGCAGGGGATGAATGGTGGTCCTTATACACTTATAATATGGAGGAAATATCTCCTTTCAATTTAGAAATATCTTGGCTAAATGTCTTTATATTTGGATTCATTTCCTTAGCAATTTCTTTTTTCCTTGTGAAGATAACTTCAGTAAAAAAAATAACAACTTAGTTCTTCTTCAGCTAACGGGTGCAGTGTAAGGTTTAAAACAACCTCATTATATTTTAGATGATAAATAAAAAACATGTTGCAAACCTATACAAAACACGTTTAATTCAGCCATTGAATGAAACGTGTTATTTTTATTGTCATTTTACCGAAGGAGGAAATCGCAAAGTGTTTTTTAAAACTAAAGTAAGTAGAAATAAGCTTCACATCTACCCGGAAGTTGAAGCCCACGTTGCAAAACAAAGCCCAGCCGAATTAAATGAGCTGGGTTTTCTTGTACTTCAAACTTCCATCCAGCTATTAAGAACGTTGAAAACCAAAAATTACAGCAAGAAGATGAGGTTTTGGATTCAACGTATTTCACACGATGTTCAAAGACTACCTGAACTGTTGTGGGAGGTGAGTGATCAATCAAATCATTTGAAGGTTAAACAGCAGAGTAAAGAGGATTTACAGTTACTAAGACACAGGATTTCTAGAACACTCCACACCCTTTTCAGTTTTAAAGATACAAAACGCACGCCTTTCAAAATGGATTCGATTTATGAATTCTTCGGCAAGTGTGATTGGAAAAAGAAATGACATTGAGAGGAGGTGAGTCAAATGGGAATGCCTATTGTATGGCAGGGAAGTGACTGTTTTACTCACATGTTGGCAGTTGGACCGACCCGTTGCGGTAAGACAGCTACAATATTGAAACCGATGATTTATCAATTGCTGCTTCAAAAGAAAAGAGGTGTCCCTTTAGGGCTATCCGTTGTTGAACCCAAAGGAGATGTGGCTGAAATGGTGAATGAAATGTGTTACGAAATGGATATCCCTTGCATCCATGTAGACCCGAACAAGACCGATTCTGCCAGTTTCAATCCGATGGAAGGAGAAACCGATACTGTGGCGGAGGCGACGGTCGTAGTATTGAAAGGGTTATTCGGCAAGCAGGATGCATTCTTTGCAACTGTACAGGAACTGTCGGCCCGGAATGTCACCAAATTGCTGAAAGAACTGCACGGGGACGACATGGATATTATCGATGTGATGAATACGTTGCGTGACCAGCACGTCCTACAGCAAAAAGTGGCGGAACTCAAGCACAGGGACGGAATGACAGATCTTGTTCATTTCTTTGAATCGGAATTGCTCGGCAGCATGCGTGAGAAGTACCAGCAGTTCGTTATAGGTTTACGTGCGCAACTTGAAAACATTGTCAGTAACGAAGCCTTACGAACCATCATGACAGGAAGGAGCGATGTGAACATTGATGAACATTTGGAAACAGGCGGTGTCCTAGCGGTCAATACGGCACTTGGTAAGCTTAGAAAAGCCGGAGATGCCTTTGGTCAATTTATGATCATGCACCTGCAGAACGGTACATTCAGGAGACCGGGAACGGAGGATACACGTATCCCCCATTTTTTAATTGTAGATGAATACAGCCGATACATTAATCCAGACGTTGAGATTTTTTTATCACTCGCTGCCGAATATCGGGTAGCGGGTATCTTTGCGACTCAATCGCTCGGCCAACTTGAAATCGAGTCGGGAAATCTTGGTCCTAGGGCAATGAAGCAAGCGATTCTTACATCATGTAGAAACAAAATTTGTTTTGGGGGCATCTCTGCACAAGATGCAAAGGAATTCGCGGAGGAGTTCGGCAAGGACAAGGTCATTATGAGGCAGAGCACTTACAAGAACCGTGTCTTGCTGCCCCGCTTGTTTCCAGATTCATATCGTGACACAGAGGATGAAGAATACCGTTTCGATCCAACTGATTTGAAGGACGGAATACCTCGATTCAATTTTGTTCATAAGCTTCTTCGGGATGGCACACCCCAGAAGCCCGCTTTGGCAAAGGGACAATTTGTTCCACGCAATTGGAAAGAGCTAAGGGAGTGGGAGGATGAAGCTTCTGGCAATAAATTGAGTAATATTATAAGTCGGTTCAGACAGCGCATTGATAAGAAACGAGAAAAAACGACTAAGGATAAAAATACGGAGCAAACGCTTGAATTTGAAACACCAGCTCAACCCAATATCCAGCCGGAACTTAGTCCGCTGCACTCCTTCGAGGCAATAAGTAGTGATAAATCACCTACCGCTATACAAAAAGAAAAGGTAGAACGAGACGAAATTATGTTCCGACCTATAAATAAAAAGGAGGCTGAACCTGCACCGATGCCAAACGTAAAAGTGTTAGTCACCAAAGAAGAGGAGGTTAAGGAAGAACAGAAACGAACTGGGAGTGCAATCAAATCGAATGACGGCTTTTGGGATTAAGGGCTCGATGCAAACGGTAGTTGTTTCCTTATGTCAATCCAAAAAAATAAGGTTTTCAATTTCCCAGCACTGTTCAATTAAGGGCAGTGGTTTTTTATTACTTTTAAAACACAAAAACTAATGAAATGGAGAGATTTGAAATGGCTGAAAACAACGTACAAGTATTAATTGAGGGTTTTGACCCGTCGAAAGTGGAAGCGGTAAATAACTTTGATAAGGATTGGAAAGAGGTCTATGGTGCACATCAGAACAATTCCATCATCCAAGCACCTATCGTCGGTATTGAGAAACTGCTTGATAAGCCGTGCGCAGTGGTGAGTGTAGGGAATATTCGGGGATACATTCCTATGGAATTTACAGGAGCAGCCAACCTTCGTCACTTACGTGCCATGACAGGCCAATCCGTTGCATTCAAGGTCTTGAATTATGACAGGGAAGCGGAGGTTTTCACAGGTTCGAGAACTGCTGCATTAGATCACATGGCAGCAATCACGCTAAGGAAAATAGAAGTTGGGGACGAAATCATTGCAGTTGTTCGCAGTGTCAGCCCCTCACTTGTCCGTGCAGATATTGGAGGTATAGAAGTGAAGATTCCTCTCGAAGAGATCAGGTATGGTTGGATTGACGACTTAACCGAGGAGGTCAAGCAAGGTGACCACCTAAAAGTGAAAGTGTTGGAAATTAACAAAGAAGAGAAGACCGTGACTGTCAGTGCAAAGGCATTGCAGGATAACCCTTGGCTCCGTTCAATTGGTCGATATACCTCTGGCAACGAATACGTTGGCACGGTCTCTGGTGTCCGCGAATACGGTGTGTTTATTAACCTGGAGGCAGGTGTAGATTCATTGGCCCGTCACTTGAAATTTCAAAATGTTAAAAAGGGTGATCGAGTGCTTGTCCGTGTATTGGAAACTGATGCACAGAAAGAGCAAATCCGTGCTCGTATTACGCGGGTGCTGTAAATAACAATGGGGTGCGTCAAATCGACGTGTCCCTTATTCAATATAAATTAGAGGAGGAACTTCACATGGATATCAGTCCATATTCTATATCGCACAAATGGTCCTTGCATTGGACACGAATACCATCCAATATTAAACGATCGCCTTTTGTGAATGGAGAATCACCGAAAGAACGCAAGGCGTTAGAAGCACTAGCAGCTGTTGGATTAATTGGCGGAAACCAAATTACCCGGTTATTTTCTTTAGATAAGAAACGAATAAAGCGGATGGTAGCCGAGAAGAAAATTGTTCGTCATGAAATCCATCGAAACAAGCAGGTCAAACCTGTTTATACTTTAGGAATTAATGGGGCAGTCGTTGCCGGGCTGGATGATTGTTATGAAAGTAATTATTGGGTCGAATACAAAACAGAAGATGTTTTGAAACGTCTTCTGTTCTTTCAATTATATAAACATTTTTCGGAATCAAAAGTTCAGCCAACACAGGAACCGTTCATTGGTGCCATACAATTTCAAGGCAAACAAATTTATGTGTATGTAGTACGAGGTGAGATAAACGATCTGCTCATGTATTTTAAATGGAATGGGAAACATTTCGACGAGCGACTTATCGTTATTACTGAATCAATTAAGCATCTACAGCCAATAAAGCCAATTGCTAATACCCTTAAAATGAGGGTTACTGTTGACGGGGATTTGCTGAAGGATATTGAGGATACTCAAAATCCCTTTTATTTTTTTGATGAAAATGGTCAGTTTGTTAATGAAAGAATATAGAGTGTGAATATTATCATAATTTGTATAATCGTGGGGTATATTCTATTTTGGAGTAAAACAGGATACTTGCTATAATCGTATGTAAAAAATAATGATAAAGAATAGTTTGTTAATTTTTATTAACAAACAGGCAACAGGCAGATGTTGAACAACACCTAGATATCTAAGTTCATAAGAAATATATGGCTTATCGAACTAGGAAGTCGGATTAGTCCAATAAGAATTAATTATATCAAGTAACAGCCTTATAAGTTACTTGATAAGGCGAGGGTTCACGTTCAAAACCAACAATATGACCAATCATTATTTTTAGCATATTCTAATCACCCTCTCCATATTATCTGCCTATACGGTGATTTATGCTAAGGGATATGGAGAGCGAAGGAACAAACAATAGGAGGAGCCGAACGTTTCGGATCCTCCTTAAAGGAAATACAAAATAGTATACCAATTATAGAATTCATATTGGAATATGTTGTATAATAAAATCACGGTTCATTCAAGCTGAGCTATTAAATTTATAGGGAGTATTTCTATGATAATATATCTAACAGTTTTCTCTATGCTTGTGTTTTCAGCGGCTATGAGTGCTGCAATTGGAGCTTTATTTTACGAAGTAAGTTACAAATTTTTACCTTCTACAATCATTCAACATATATTAGGAGTGGGGTTGTCGGCACTCCTAAGCTATTTAATGATAAAACTGGTCAATTTAGGAGTTTGGTATTTTTACGTGGCTACCATAGGGGTGGCATTAATGTTATACATTTTGTTTATTGTATGGTGGAATAAATATTTCCGAGCACACTTTTAAAAACTAACGGAGGTTAGTTCAATAAGAAGTTACAAGAGCAAATCAAAAAGAAGAAGGAGTAAATCCCTCTTCTTTTTTCAAATTTTTTTTTCTCATTCCCTAGGCATAGGAATGTAGTCCTGCAATTACAAGATTAACGAAGATCTGGTTGAACATAATAAGACCGAAGCCGATGATTGCCATCCAAGCAGTTCTTTCTCCTTCCCAACCCTTTCCAATCCTTAAATGTAGCATTGCAGCATAAAATAAAAAGGTGATCAATGCCCAAACTTCTTTTGGATCCCAACCCCAGAATCGGCTCCAAGCATATTGTGCCCATATCATTGCAAAAATTAGCCCACCTAGTGCGAACAAAGGAAAACCAATGACGACAGCTCGGTAGGATATCTCATCCATTGTTTCAACATTTACTTTATTAGTGAGAGGTTTTAGTAGAGAGATGACTTTTCGTTTCGTAAGGAGACGTAACAATATATAAAGCACGGTCCCTACCAGAAAAGACCAAATTATTGTATTCAATTGGTGTGCATCAATTGAATTAGGAATCTCTATCACTCCATTTTTTTGATCGACGACCTTGTAAGAGTTAGCATCTTTTGCTTGAACAACTTTAGAGTCTTTAGGAACAGTAATAGTCGGTAACTTATAATTGGATACTTCTATCTTTGATTCATGATTTTCAAATTGTAGGTTTTTATTATAACCCATCGCACCGAATGTGCTTGTCGTTGCAATGAAGCCTACTACTACAACTAAAAAATACATGACAAGCTCTAGATAGAAAGTATTCTTGCTCGTTTCGGCAGGATTAACTGTTTTTAATAGATAGATAATACCTGACACGAAGGCAATAGATAACACTGCACTGGAAAAGGCTACTGTAAGTACATGTATTGTTAACCAATTACTTTGTAACGCCGGGATAAGGGGCGTAATTTCTTTCGAAAATGCATTAGCATAGCCCAGAATTATGAGTGCAACCGGAAGGGTGAACAGTCCAATTACAATTTGATGATATAAATAATACATAATCAGGGAACTTCCGACGAGCATAATGGCAAAGAAAGTCATGAATTCATACAGGTTGCTTACTGGGGCGTGTCCAGCAACGGACCATCTTGATATAAAGTAGACAATTTGCAAAACAAAACCAACCGATGTTAATGTTATTCCGAGTTTTGGAAAAAACTTTCTTTTCGTACCTACTGATAAGCCCAAAGGGATAATTGCTATTAAGTAGATAAAAAACGAAATATATAATGCCGTATTACTTAAACTAACTAATGAACTTGTAGACATGATGCCACTCCTTGTAGTACCTATTTTTTCGATGTCTTTAATAGAGTAAACTGCAAATTATTCAAAAACCCCAGTTTAATCCAGTGTAGCATAACATATAAAGTACGGAAAACGAATTCCGACAATTTAATGACTTCTTAAAGTATATAGATTGTTAAATGATAAGACGTCTTCAACGTTTATGTCTCGTAACAACCAAGAACTTGTTTTTCAACTAACGGGTAGCTTTACTTGAAGAGCGTTAAGCTGCTTAGACGGCTCTTTTTTCTTGTTCAACTAAAAGAGCGGGATAGTTCAATAAAGAGGAGTAGTGGTTCTTCTTGTTGAATTAAAGAGGTGGCGTTAGAAGGGAGTTTTTATATTGACAAAATTTTTTCATATACCTTATGGAGATCACCCGTCCCAATTCGGTGTATTGCGTTTGCCAGATCACTCTGGACTCAGTCCAGTAGTTGTTACAATTCACGGTGGTTTTTGGCAATCAAAATACGGTCTTGAAGAAAACACACCACTTGATGAAGATTTGACTCGTCGTGGTTATGCAACTTGGAATATTGAATATCGTCGAGTCGGAGAAGATGGTGGGGGTTGGTCAGGAACATTTATAGATGTTATAGATGCTGTGAATCACCTCACTCAACTTGAGGAACGATTTCAGCTCGACCTCTCACGGGTGGTTATTCTTGGGCATTCAGCAGGGGGACACTTGGCCCTTTGGCTGGCATCGAGGTATAACAAAGTTCTAACGGACGGGATCGGTAATACTCTTCTTATACCTATACGGAGTGTAATAAGTTTGGCAGGGGTTGTGGATTTGAGAAAGATGTGGGAAATCCATGAAGAAAAAGGGATGGCTAGTCCAGTAGCTTCATTTATTGGCGGATCACCCCTTGAAGTATCTGAACGTTATAGGCTAGCTTCACCGATAGAATTGTTGCCTTTGAATGTCGAACAAATATTAATTCATGGTGAATTAGATCGCCATGTTCCAGTTGATTTGAGTGTTGAGTATCATCGTAAGGCTATTGAACAGGGCGATAAAGTTTGTTTGGTGGTACTTCCAGAGGTGGAACATTTTATGGTTATTGATCCGTCATCATCGGCATGGAAGTCAGTGACCGATTCACTAGAAACTTTAAAAGTAAGTTCATGTTCTTGAACTAAGGGGGGCTTACTTGAAGATTGTTGGGCTTCATAGACGGCTCTTTTTTCTTGTTCAACTAACGGAGCAGCATTCCTGTTTGAAGGATTTGCGCCATCTTGAAAGAAAAAGAGCCCTCTTGTATGATGCTGAGTGTCAACGTGGAATTGACCCATCATCAAACAGGAGGACTACTCTATGTATTCTAAGTGGAATGAAAGGCTAAATCAAGTAACTGAAAACACATTAATTGTCGGGATGGATATCGCCAAGAGTACTCATTACGCATGCTTTGTAGATGAACGCGGACGTATACTTGAGAAAGCTTTTGCCGTACATCAATCCAAAGAAGGATTTGAAGCATTATATCAAAATGTACTTCGTGCTATGAAAGTACATGAGAAAACTGATGTTATCGTAGGGATTGAACCTACCGGCCACTATTGGATGAACCTTGCTTATTTCTTGGATTCCTATGGAATCCCGCTTGTAATGGTCAACCAATTACACGTCAAGCGTTCAAAGGAACTGGATGATAACTTACAGACAAAGGATAAGAAAGATGCAGTAGTCATTGCTCGGCTCATGAAGGACGGGCGTTTCAGCTATCCCCGCATTCTAAAGGATATTGAGGCGGAGTTGCGAATTGGCTCTACACTTCGTTCAAAGCTGACAGAGGACTTGGCGAGCCTCAAAAAAACACCGTTGCCACAGGACATCATAGGGAAGACGGCTGAAGAGTTAGTCTTTCTCTATCGTCGGGTAGAGGGGATGAGAGCGCCGCAATTACCAAAGGCAAGACTTCTGGTTGATGTAGCCAACCAATCTATCGGGTTGACGGAAGGATCGCAGATGGCACGATTCGAAATCGCCACTCTCATCCGTCAGTACCGATTGTTAGAGGAAGAATTAGAAGAGGTAAATAGCCAATTAGCCGAGTTGGCTAAGTCTACAGGAGAGTATGTATACCTCTCCACTGTACCCGGCTTAGGGGATGCTACAATCGTTGATCTACTGTCTGAAGTCGGTAGCTTTTCAGATTATGAAGATCCACGCCAACTCATCAAACTCGCGGGATTAACATTGCGTGAAAATTCTTCTGGACAACACAAGGGACGAAAACATATCTCTAAACGAGGGCGGAAGAGGTTAAGGAATGTTCTATTTAAAGTCATCGTTCCACTAATCAGGCACAAAACGGCTACATGAATACTACACGACTCGCCAACAAAATCCCCTACGGGGAAAACAATCGATGGTCGTGCTATGCGGTAAATTACTGAAAGTGCTACATGGAATTTGTAAGAAGAAAGTTCATTTCAATGAGCGGCATATGATGAACGATCTCCACTGTCTCGCAACGGCAACGTAAGACATTTCAAATCAATCTATCTATGACAAAAAGGATGACACGGAGAAGCCAGCACAGTACTAAAACTCAGACCAAGAGTCCCTGGGGCAGCTTAGCAGGCCTCTATCTTATGAATAGACCGAACGAAGGAATGTCAGCGCTCAGACGCCAAGAGACATGGGAGGGTACGTCGTCATAAGCATCGCAGAGATCCATTGTGCATCAAATAATGGTTTAGAAAAGCTAATGTTTTCCATTATTTTTAGCGAAGCGTACTCTCATCTTGGATATTGGAGTGAGTCTCCGAAAGGATTAACCTTAGAGAAAGTCAAATAAGCTAAAAAATAATAGATAACCTTTTTCAAGTAACGGGTGCTTTACTTCAAGAAGGATTAAAGCTTTTTTAACTAACGAAACAGATTAGTTCAACAGGGAGTGTGAATATGAAATCAAATAAACTAAAATTAGTAATGTCAAACCTAATTATAATTTTTTTGTTAATAGCTTGTAATCAAAAGGTGGAAACTGAATACTTAGATGCAAATATAGCCAAGGAGAAATTGGGTGAAGAGTTGGATAATCCGAATAGTGTGTTTAGACAAGATGATTTAATGGTGACGTCAATTGGAATAGATGAAGAAAATAATACACTCGAAGTAGGTCTTTTAGTGTTAAATAGAAAGACAGAAAAAAAATTTAAGGCTACTTTTTTTGAGGATATATTGCATCACAAAGAAGTTAAGTTGAAATTAGTTCAGCAAGAACCAGCTGTGGCACAATAAGTCCGTATTTTTTCGTTCGTTCTTAGTAATGAAGGTTAACGGTTAGACGATTTTTATTTGTCTTATAATATCCTTCCTAATTTCAGTTATGTTAATATACATTTCGATAATATATGAGTTATTTTCTTATTGCACTAAGGGGTGCTTTAGTTCAATAAGGGTAATTAATATCAACGCTCATTTCTGAGCGTTTTTTTCTTTTGTTGAGCGATAGCGAAGGATACCCGAGAAGGTTCGTTTCGTTTAATTTTAGAAGGAATTTGGATATTGTGTGGTAAAATAAATCTAAATATTGTGAAAAACATGTGGTGGATTATTCCGATAAGAGAGGAGGGGTAAAGTGAAGAAACTAGCAACCATAGTGATTTTAACTTTCTTGTTAGCGGGTTGCTCCAGCGAAGAAAAAATAATTGATGAATTAAAGTCCGAAGTTGAAGGTCAGTATAATATCGTTATTTTTGATGACGAGATGACTTCTGGTGAACTTTTTTGTATTTCAGCTTATTGTAGTATTATGAAAATAATGTTAAAATTACATCAACTCCATTGAAAGGCGTGATAAATTATGAAAAACCTTTTTACTTGTGACCGGAAAAATCATTTTGTTGGAGTTCATTACGAGTAATTCATAAAACATTTGAATGCTCGTAAATTTTAATCTCATTGGAGGGGCATTCATGTTAAGCAATCAAGGGTTTGATTTGTGGGCTGATAACTATGATAAAACAGTTCAGATCAGTGAGGAGAATAACCTGTATCCTTTTGCCGGGTATAAGAAAATACTAAACGTTATTTTTAACGAAGCCATGCAAAAGGAGAATTCCGATATCTTAGATATTGGTTTTGGAACAGGTGTATTAACAAGTAAACTATATAAAAATGGACACCAGATTGATGGCGTAGACTTTTCCTCGAAAATGATTTCTATTGCACAATCTATAATGCCAAATGCGAATTTGATTGAATGGGATTTTTCAATGAGCTTACCTCCTGAGTTTCTTGGGAAGAGGTATGATTCCATAATTAGCACCTATGCATTGCACCACTTAACAGATGAAAAGAAAATAACTTTTATAAACAACTTAATACCTTTGCTCAAAAAGGACGGCAAAATTTTCATTGGTGACATTTCTTTTGAAACACGAGAAAAACTTAATAAATGTCGCCTGGATAGTATTGAATATTGGGATGATGATGAGTTTTATTTCGTTTATGATGAAATTAATTCTTCATTAGAGAACGAGTGTGAATTTTATCCGATATCTCATTGTGGTGGCGTGTTCATTATTTCAAAGTAAAACATGCTTCAAGGGAGTGGCAAGCTAACCTTTGCCACTCCCTTTCTTTAATACTGTAATTCAACTAACGTAGCAGTTTAGTTAAAGAAAATGAATTGGTGGTTATGGGATGGACTTAATATTTATTCGACACGGACAGGGAGAGCATACATTGGATTTGCCCAGGAGCCTACAGCATAGAGATCCTTCATTAACTTCTTTAGGTATTGAACAAGCAAGAAAATTAAAAGCTCAATTCCAGTTAATTGAAGAGGATGTCATTTTCATTAGCCCAATTAGAAGAACATTGGAAACAGCGACCATTTTTAGTGAAGATGTAAATTGTCGTAAGATTGTTAGCCCATTAGTATCTCCTCGAATGTTTCCTATTCTCCCTTACAAAAAGACGTTACCTTGTGATAAAATCCTTAGCTTAGAAAGAATAAAAAATGAATTTCCAACCTTTGATTTGGATTTGGAGTCTTCGGCTGAATTGTGGAGCAATGGCATTAATACTATGGCTGAACAAACATTTGAAGATTTAGCACGTAGTTTTATTAGGAGATGTAAAAAACTAAATAATGAAAGAGTCTACATCATTTCCCACGATGGTACGATTACTTCATATCGTCAAATAATTACTGGGAACGTCTTATCCCGAGAGGATTTCCCGGGAGAAACTGGTTGGTTCCAATTTAGCTGTTAGAAGTCTAATTTATTAAACTAACAGTCGGTAATCCTTAAACTTCAGTCCAGTATTTATTAAGCTAACGGGTGCGTTAATCCAAGAAGGAGTACGCACCTTTTTCGTTGAATATATTGAACTAACGGTGCAGGTTAATTTAAATTTTATTTAGTGTCCACTAATTTATTGGGGGAGATATTTTGATTACTCGAAGTTTACTCTTAGCTTTTATAGGATTATTTTTAATAATGGTCTCTGGTTGTTCAAATGAACGAGTGAATAAGGAACAAAAAATAGAAGTTCAAATACGACTTGATGATGAAAAAAATTATAAAGACTTCAAAGAAATTACGGATAATGCTGAAGTCCAAAAAGTGAAAGAGATATTATTTGATATTGAATGGGAAAACACAAAAGTTCATATGGAACATCCTGCGGATTATAGGTTTATATTGGCGAAATTGTAAAGAACGAAAATGAATACGTTAAACTCAATGAGGAAAATTCAATTATTTTAATTGAAACTTTAACGTATGAATTTGTTTCAGAAAATCAGGTTTTTGTGGGTGTAAAAGGTAAGCTAGGTATCCTTAACAACAACTTTAAAGAAAATGAATTTCAAAAGACTGTATGGCATTTTTAGGGAGAATCGGATGAAATCAAAGGAGTATTTCGTGTAGAAGGAACTCATTTAGAAACGGGAGAAAAATTCCCTATATTATTTAGTGGACCAAACATAAAAAATGCAACGTGGGAGTTTAATAATGGATTTACTCAACCTAACTTAGGAGCGACTAAAACGTTGCCGTCATATGCTGGGTTTAGAAAATCGGGGCTGTGGGAACTTTCTGTGTATATTGATAACAATCATTTGGGAAAATTTATGTTAGAGGTAAAATAAGCAGTATACCTAGTATTTAAATTGCATGGTCTCTAAAAAGGGGTGGCAAGGCAATGAATAGAACACAAATTGGCATTGGTATAAGTTTTTTTGGTTTAGGTATATTGACAAGCTCCGTACTTTATCCACTGGGATATCTAGAATCTGTACTTATATTTCGCATAATGATTTCTATCGGAGTTTTCTTCACACTTCTTGGATCATTTATACGCCCCACAATAAAGATGAAAGATAACTAATGCATACAGACGGAATGAGGCATTTAGAGAGGATGTCTAATTGAACTAACGCAGCAGTTTAGTTGAACAAAAGGAGAAGGAATCTTTAGGGGGGGATATAAGTGAAAAATCGGAAGTTTGTAATACCATTGTTAATTGTAATCACATTAATATTTTTTTTAAGTGGGTATAGGTTTACGGCGTTAAGTGCTGCTAAAAGTAATTCTCACCTTCCAAAAGATGCAGAGTTGATGGAACAATATGAAACGGATTCATTCGGTATTTTTTTATTTAATATCGCTGAAGAAGAAAGATATCAAACTGTACTATCTGAAAAGTCAGGTGTGTTTTTTCGTAGTAGTGTATCAACCGATATTCCGTATAGTTCTGATAAAATTCAAACGGTTGGAGGTATGAGCGTTATCACTAGTAATGGTGAAGTCACCTTATTGAGTGTAATCTCATACGATGAAGAAGTCGCATATATAGAGGCGGGTGTCGAGCCTTATGTGGAAAGAAAGGAAGTAAACAAAGGAGAACGTATTTCTTTCTTGTTCCCTTTTAGTAAGCAAATAGATTTTCTTTACCCAGTAGCATTTAATAATGACGATAAAAAGCTTTATTATTACGGCTACCCAAAAGATACAAATGTGCTTTTAAGCGAAGATCTTAAGTGGCATAAAATCGATGAATAATAATAAATATTTTTCACTAACGGGTGCTTTAGTTGAACAAGCGTAAGGATCCATTATAATCTGATTGGCTTTTTAGATGTTAAATCAAATAATGCTTGTTAACCACAGAAAACACGTTCCTTTCTGCCATTGAATGAAACGTGTTATTTTTATTGTCTTTATTTTGGAAGGAGGAAATCGCCAAGTGTTTTTCAAAACTAAATGCTATAGAAATAAGCTGAATATCTACCCGGAAGTTGAAACTCATGTAGCAAAACAAACCCCAGCCGAATTAAACAAGCTGGGTTTTCTTGGTGTGCCCAGCATGGGCGTAGTCTATAGGGTGCAAGTCCCGAACCGCGAAGGCAGAAGTAGCGGTTAGCCTAACGCAAGGGTGTCCATGGCGACGTGGAATCTGAAGGAAGTGGGCGGCAAACCTCCGGTCTGAGGAACACGAACTTCATATAAGGCTATATACGATTGGGTGAGTTTGCCAAACAAGACAAAGCCCATTCTGCCGAAGGTCGTATGTAGTAGATGAAGCAGATAGGTGGAGGGAAAGACTACGTTCTTACCTGGGGAGGTCTGATTGATACGCCAAGTACACTTGGTAACCTATCCAGTGATGGATAGCTGAACAATCAGAAGTCAGCAGAAGCCATAGTACCATTCGAACTCGAGAAGAATGGGAAGGGCTGAACAATTAAGAGAGAACAACATCTTGGCATTCAGCAACCTGTGAAGAACACAGATAACCGATAAGGCATGCCCGAAGGAGGAAGTGGTGAATCCCACTGGGGACTTCGGGATGGTGGAGCAGGACTGGCATAAGAAGAACCGTTGTTCACGGAAAGAGGCGTAACACATGTTGATGTAGCGAATACTATCACGTGAAAACTTGCTTTCTGCCCTAAAACGGGTGGAGCGCAATAAAGGAAGCCACGGTGTGGATGAGATGCCTGTACAAAACCTACGGAAGCATTTCCTGAAACACTGGGATTCCATGAAAATGGAACTCCTTCAGGGAACCTATGAACCGCAACCTGTCCGCAGGGTCGAAATCCCGAAACCTGACGGAGGCATGCGTCTATTAGGCATCCCTACCGTGATAGACCGCTTCATTCAACAGGCGATAGCCCAAGTGGTAACTTCCCTATACGACCCTACGTTTTCAGACCATAGTTACGGATTTCGACCAAATCGAAGTGCCCATGACGGAGTGAGGAAAGCGAAAGGATATATACAGGAAGGAAATCGTTGGGTTGTCGATATAGACCTGGAGAAATTCTTTGACAAGGTAAACCATGACACAGGCTCATGGGGACACTTGCGAAAAGAATCAAAGACAAGCGTCTTCTTAAGTTGATCCGTAAATACTTGAAATCGGGCATCATGATAAATGGTCTCGTGACAAACAGTGAAGAAGGTACTCCGCAAGGAGGATCATTGAGTCCCCTTCTCTCCAACATAGTCCTTGACGAACTGGATAAAGAGTTAGAGAAGAGAGGTCACAAATTTGTCCGATACGCTGACGACTGCAATATCTATGTGAAAACAAAGAAAGCAGGGATTCGGGTCATGAGTTCCATCACCTCTTTTATCGAAGGAAAGCTTAAGTTGAAGGTGAATCTAAATAAATCCGCAGTTGACCGTCCGTGGAAGAGGAAATTCCTTGGATTCAGTTTCACGAGTGGTAAGGAACCGAAGGTTCGAATCGCCAAGGAAAGTGTGAAACGGATGAAGAATAAAATCCGGGAAATCACTTCAAGGAAGAAACCTTACTCCATGGAATATCGGATAAACAAACTTAACCAATACCTTATGGGTTGGTGTGGATATTTCGCTTTGGCAGACACGCCAAGCGTGTTCGTTAAGTTCGATTCCTGGATTAGAAGAAGACTCCGGATGTGTATATGGAAGGATTGGAAGAAACCTAGTACAAAGACGCGGAAACTCATTGGATTAGGCATCCCGATAAGGAAGGCATATGAATGGGGAAATTCACGCAAGAGCTACTGGAGAATTTCTAAAAGTCCTATACTACACAGAACCCTCGGGAACTCCTACTGGAGTTCCCGAGGGCTCAAAAGTCTAATATCTCGTTACGAAGCTTTGCGTCAACAATCTTAATTGAACCGCCGTATACCGAACGGTACGTACGGTGGTGTGAGAGGTCGGGAGTTAATCGCTCCCTCCTACTCGATTTGAAGTTATTGAAGTAACGAAGCAGTTTAGTTTAACAAGAATGCTAATATGAATTAAATGTTAAACGTCTAAATTTGGGAGTGAAACATGAAAATAATTCTTTGGTTGGTAAATGCCGTTATGTTATTTGGTGTTTGGTTGTTTGCTTCTGTCTTTCTGGCAGGGGATGAATGGTGGTCCTTATATACTTATAATATGGAGGAAATATCTCCTTTCAATCTAGAAATATCTTGGCTAAATGTCTTTATATTTGGGTTTATTTCCTTAGCAATTTCTTTTTTTCTTATAAAGATAACTTCAGTGAAAAAATAACAACTTAGCTCTTCTTCAGCTAACGGTTGCTTTAATTGAAGATCATTGAGCTGCTTGGGGCTCATATCTTCTTCAACTAACGTAGCAGTTTAGTATGAAACAAATCGACTAGGATTCCGTCTAATCGTAAAAGGGGGTGGGAACGATGAGAAGATTATTTATCATTGTTTCTATAATTTTAATTTTTGGGCTATTTGGCTGTGTAACAAATAACAACAATGAAGAAAGTGTAAGTGGTAAATCGAAAATTATGAATGAGTCTAAACAGGTGGATGATTTCAGAGTATCAATAAGTGTTGAAAAAGACCTAAATGTTTATGCCACCATTACTTATATAGGAGAAGCAGCTGAAAAAGATATATATCATGGTGGAAGTATTTTTTTCTTTAATGTTTATCAACTTGATGGTGATTTTGAATATTTTGGTGCTATGGATCAACCATTATTAACAACAACACTGATTCGAAATGAGCCTCACAGAGTAAAATTTAAAGGGATAGAAAAAATTAAATTAAAGACGGGTACTTATGAATTTGAAGCTATTGCTGATTTTTCCTTAGGTTCAAATGATGTATTAGGAACAAAAATTGAAATTCCTGTTTCTAAAATTAAGGAAGTTAAATAATTCCTTGTTCAACTAACGGGGCAGTGTTTAATTCAATAAGAATGATAAAATGAATTTAAAGTAAAGTAGCTAAATCTTTTAATGGTTTATGGAGGTGTGAAATTATGAAAAGGTTCTTAACAGCAGCACTATCTGCTATTTTATTTGCAACAATATTTTCCTGGTATTTCTTTGTACCTAATTCTCAACGGGAACCTAATGTTTATTATTCTGGTTTTTTAGAAACGTTTTCCTTAGCCATTATTTATGCTGGACCTGTTTTTTTTCTGGTAGGATTACCTCTTTCGATTTTTATTGATAAGTTAGTTGCGAAGTTTAACAAAAGTTTAAAATGGACACGTTACTTTTTCGGGTTAGGTTTATATTCGTTAGCTGGTATACTTTTTGGTATTGTTTTTCTAAGTATACTTAATCCAAAGATCTATCTAGAAGATATTATTCCATTTTCACTATGCTGTTTTATAGCGTCTAATATTTACTATCACTTGTTATTGTCGGTTTCGAGGATAGATTCAGTATTCAACTAACGGGTGCTTTACTTGAAGATCAGAGCTGCTTAGATGGCCCTTTATTCATGTTCAACAAAAGAAGTTTAGTTGAACAGTGTTGTTTAACTTGTGTTCAACAATCGGGCCAAATTGTTGTAGAAGAATTGGAGTGATAAATAATGACAAGTCAAGTTTTTGGAATGATTGTTATTTGGATTGCAGGGTTATTCATCCTATATCTTGTAATTTTTAAAGCTGTCAAAGACGGTATTAACAGTTCTGTTGTAGGTCAATCTCTCGATAAAACGTCTAATCAAGGGGAAAAGAAGAAATCCTGGCTTGACGATGATTTGGATAATTAACTGTTTGTTTTATAACTGCAAACTGGCGCTTAATCGGCACAAAGAAGCGTCCGTTTTTCATTATCGGACCAGTTTGTGGGGGGCTGGCAATAACTTAATGATAAATTGAAAGGAATTGATTCAAGATGAAGAAGAAGTTTATGTATTCAGCAGTCTTTGCGGTAGTCTTAATTTTGTTATCGTTTTATGTTTACAAAAGTATTATATATTATACGGTTCCTTACAATCCTATTAAAGAGTACGCATCTGAATCCTTGGTTGGTTTTCATTTTACAAAACACCCTGATGGTGGTGAATCAGTCGATGTAAAATGCCAAGACACGAATAGTTGTGACGAAGCTTTGAAATACCTTAGCGAGTTAAATTTAGTACCTTTAAAGCAGAAGGCAGCGCTAAAAAGGTTCTCTAAGCAAGAAGATACAACACATTTTACAGGTGAATTAGAGTTTGACCAACATAAAGTGATCCTTATTTCGGATATACTTGAAGGAAACCCTACTTTCCTCCATTTCAGTTCTAATATACCTGGTTTCAAGGGTGGATATTATAAAATTGAGGAATCCAAGTTTGACTATGATTATATTTATAATTTGATTAATGGTAATGGGAATTAATGGTATATACTTATGTCATTATCGGGCACGATTGTTTAATAAGCGTCGCTGTTCTAATTCAACTAACGGGTGCTTTACTTCAAGAAGGAGTAAAGCATTTATCCTTATTGAACTAACACAGCAGGTTAGTTCAATAAAGAGTTGAATAACTTATTCATGGAGGTGTCCGCTTGAAAAAGATATTGCTAGGCTTAGTTGTTGTAATGGCAATGATGTTTTTATACATATATCAGTCGCCTATTATGAGTACAGTTGAAGAGATAACCAATGCAGAAAGATATTTGCAAAACCCACCAAAAGAGTGGAGTAAGTCAATTTCTTATGTTGACTTAAAGGAAATCCCAATAGAAAACGTTAGTGCTGGCTAAATCAAAAGAGCGGGTTCTGGAATCAATTAACGAATAGAATGCAGTGGGAGGTAACAATAAAATACAATGACATTGAGCCAACGATTGTTATGGATGCCTATACTGGAAGTTTTATTGATATATACGGACCTTTAAATTAAAGTTTATACATTCTAAGTTGTTCAACTAACGGGCTTTATTTGAAGATCTGAGCTGCTTTGACGGTTCTTTTTTCTTGTTCAACTATTGACCGTTAATCAAATAATTGTGATGGTTTTAGCCTATCCCCATAGTTTAAACACTTCGGAAATGGAGACACTGGCTAAGAGGTGAGAAGATGACTCGAAGACGACGCAAAAATTCTACTTCGGAACAAATACTTTTCATTGCATTCGCTCTATTCTTTGCAGTCTCAATCCTTTGGCAACTCTACACGCAAAATCGATCCTTTTTCATTGGTGCATCCGTTGTAATTTTATTGATTGTATTGAGAATTTTCAAATGGCGTCAGAAGCGAATTGAAAAAAGAAGGCAGGAGCTGTTATCTTACAACAGTGAAACGCAAAAGAAATGGGTTCAGAAGATGATTTATTCCATCAATCGGGTCCTCGATTTTGAAAAGTTCGGGATTACTAGCAAGGAGAAAGCAGCGAAGAGGCAGGCAAAACTTACTTTCTATGAGTTGTACAACGAACGAGAGCTAGGTTATGTCTATGTAATTCAAGAAGAGGGGAACGGACTCATCAAGATTGGGAAAGCGAAAGACCCGATGAAACGAATTCCGAATGGTTTAGGCGCGAAGAATCCTTACAGGTTGAAGGTGGTGCACCTGATTCCCACAAATTTCGACCGTCAAGTGGAGGGGTGGCTGCACCGACATTTTGAAAAGAAGCGGATGAACGGTGAATGGTTTCGCTTGTCAGCGGAGGATCTCTCTTGGATTAAAGAAGGAGACTATCCACTCGAGCTCTTAGAACTTATCAATGGTAATTAGTACGAATAGACGATACATAGGAACCCGCTAGGGTTCTTTTTTTCTTCTGTGGATAAAACCGATGTATAATAGGGAGCAGCTAGGGTAGTATACATAAATTTGGATACCTGTTTCATTTACTATCCTCTATAGTGTAGCCCTCGTTGGATTTGCTATCGTTTTTTTAACTGGATATAATGTAGACATATATTATTAGTTTTTACGTCACCAATTTCCAGGTGAAAGTCGTTAAACCTTGCTTTGTTTAAGGAGATGCGGCATAATTTTTTTGTATTCGAGTTTTTATATCAATTGAAAACTCGGGCAGACGTCTTGCGTCAAAAATAGATATACACCATTTGATATTTACGCATTAATTGCGTGATATATATTTAAAAAGCCGATTGATTCCATTTTGGAAGAGATCGGTTTTTTGTTAAAAAAATCAGAAGGGGTGCTGCGTAAAAAACATGAAAACAAAATAGCTTCGTTTTCTATCGAAATGGTTTATTAAAAGTCGATTGATCCCTTACGGGTGATTTCGGCTTTTTTTATTTTCTAAAACTATAAAAGGAGATGGTTGAAATGGAAAAAGTGTTGTCGTTTACAAATGAGCAGAAATCATTGATTTGGAGCAGGTTTGTTCAGCCGACAAATGGGACGCAAGAAGAGGCGAACCACTATATTGAAGTGTGCGAGACCTTTGGATTAAATCCTTTG
Organism: Sporosarcina pasadenensis; assembly: GCF_047228845.1. Lineage (NCBI taxonomy): Bacteria > Bacillati > Bacillota > Bacilli > Caryophanales > Caryophanaceae > Sporosarcina > Sporosarcina pasadenensis. The sequence goes on along the minus strand of NZ_JBFEGM010000004.1, from coordinate 42,179 downwards.
CTTGGTGATATTGTGTTCCAACGGTATGAAACTAAAAACGGTCCCGTGACTAGCTTCATCACTACGAGAGATGGCCTTCTACGTGTTGCAACCACCCAAGATGGATATGTCGGACCGCCCGTTGCCAATGTCGTTCGGGAAGGAGATAAGTTTGAGTTTATTCCATCTGAAGGCACCGTGCGCCACGAGTTCGGTCAGAAGCGGGGCCAGATCCTTGGCGCTTATGCAGTCATGCATCATAAGCGATTCAGACCGGTAGCCGTGTTTGTCGACTTCCAGGAATATTTTCAAGCCAACTCCGGGGAGTTGAATAACCGATATGGCAATAAAAATGTGTGGGATAGGATGCCTTCCGCGATGATCCAGAAGATTGCCGAGGTCTTCGTGCTACGTCGTCAATTCCCGTTGGGTGGTTTGTACACCCGTGAGGAAATGTCTCTTGAAGAGGGTGATAACGGAAATGGCGGAAACATGGATGTACCTATGAATTCTTCTTCAGCCCCTAAAAAGCAGAGCAATAGTCAAGATGATCAACAGGCTGCCGAGGCAACTGCTCAGCAATCGAAGGACCAAAATGTTGAGGGGATATTCATTCTCCAAAGTTTTGAAAAAGGAGTAAGTCCACAAAATGTTCAATTTGCAAAATTGAATGTCATGGATAAAGAGAGCAAAGAAGTGAGCCTAGTTCTGGTTAAAGGCAATCAGGAAATGATCGAATCACTCAGCCAAGTACCGATGGGCGAAGAGTTATCTATGGTCATCAAAAAAGAGAGTGGTTTCAATTTCCTTGTAGAGTTCACTTCTATCCAGAATAACGAGAACCCTGCACAATCTGAATCTGAAATGCAAACGGGTCAAAAAGATATTGCTCAAGAACCTGTTCATCAGGAAAAAGAAACAGCTTCCGAATCATTAGATACGTTCATCATGGAAAAGTACGAGCAAGGTACGACACCAGCCGGCATTTCCTTCGCGAAGATGTATGTGAAGAATGTCGCCAGTAATGCTCAAACGATGGTTTTCGCTCAAGGAAAAGAGGCTGTTCAACAAACGAAACATCTATCCGTCGGCGAGAAGTTCACCATGAAGACTCGTACAGAAAACGGATTTACGTTCTTCGAGAAGTTGGGGGATGCAGACAAGGGGGTGGCATAATCATGCTACCTGAAATCCTAAAAATTGCAGAGGGATATGGTGTTACCTTCAATCAGCGTACGTATGGAAAAAAGGAAACGCTATGCAAATGCGTATTTTGTGAAGAGGACTCCAAACCGGGCAAAGGACATAAATTCTATTTGTCCTTGAACACACAGGACCAACTATATAAATGTTGGTTCTGTGGTACTTCCGGTGGTGTATTGGACTTTGAAACGAAGCTATCCGGTCTTCCATTTGACGATATACGTAAGAAGTATTTCGGAACAAGGATGAAAAAACTCCATCCGGCTGAAAGGTTGAATGCTCGACAACTCCGTACAATTGGCTGGGCTGAATATAAACGGAAAAATCGGGCTGAGTTCAAAAAGAACAGGGAATCGGTTCTTCGAGATTGGAAGAGATATGAACACGAACAGCTGGTAAAGCACTACGCCATGTTCATTGTTGTCGCACATATCGAAAATCAGGAGGAACGGCAGGATGAATTGCTTCAATTTGTCATGAAGTCATGTAGAGAAACCCAGATTCATCTACTATTCAACAGAATATTGGCTGAATATGCGAAAGAAGATGCTGAAAGAACAAGCTGGGCGATTGAAGGTACTGAAATAGGTAGGGCGGCATGGAGAGTCTCATTGTCCACTTTTGACTTTGAAATGGAGAAAGTCGTAATTAACGTGACGTTTCTCTATTACATGTTGAAAATGAAAAACCTGCATTGTAAAAGAAATTCGGTGACAATCGATAAAGTGTCGCTAGCCAATTAAAAATATCCGTCACCCTTTACGGATGAGAAATAGGGTCATGGCTGAAACGCAGTCATGAGAAAAGGAGAACAATATGAATAACGTGAGTTTGGTAGGTCGTCTGACGAAAGACCCGGAAATCAAATATACGCACAGTGGTGTAGCTGTGTGTAATTTCACGCTTGCAGTGAACCGTCCGTTTAAAAATGCCAATGGAGAAAACGAAGCGGATTTCATCATGGTTCAGGTCTGGAGGAAGGCCGCTGAAAATGCAGCGAACTATCTTAAGAAGGGAAGTCAAGCTGCGGTGAACGGTCGCATTAATACTCGCCATTATGAAAACGACAAAGGAGACAGAGTGTATGTTACGGAGGTTGTCGCTGACTTTGTACAATTCCTTGACCCGAAATCTCAAGGACAGGGAAATCAGCAGGGACAGCAGAACTACCAGCAGCCACAAGGGCAGGGGGGCTTCCAACAGCAACCGAATCCCTATGCTGGTAACACAAACACTCATGGTCAACGTGCCAATCAATATGGATCAGTCGGAGGTTCATTTGAAGTGAAGGATGAGGATCTGCCGTTCTGATTAATAAAGATGAAAGGGGATTGGTCAGCCAGTCCTCTTTTTTTAATATAGAAAGGAGAAAGCAGTATGATATTCTCTTTTTCACGATTGAACTTGTATGAAATTTGTCAGTACCGGTTTTATAAAAAATATATTCAGGGATATGTGGAACCGATGACTTACCCGTTAGCGTTGGGTAAGGGGGTTCATAAAGCAATAGAGGATAAAATCAATGGGATTAGTCATACAGAAGCAGTTTTAAACGGAATGATTGAAGCTGATTTTCATCCGGAAGTTACATTGGAGGAGATGTCCGATTTAGTCAGCCGGTCTCCAATTCAAGAAAACATGGGTGCAACAGAGGTACATTTCAAACTTCCGTTATCTGAAGATGAGTCAGCCCCAATGATTCAGGGATATATTGATGTGGTATCTGAAGATGGCAGTAATATAGTGGATTGGAAAACGAACAGGAGTAGATACGATGTTCAAGATAATCACCAAGTCGGTCTTTATGCTTGGGCTATCAGTCAAATGAAGAATCAATCAATGGTTGAAGGAAACTTGTATTTCCTCCGGTTTAGAAAAGCAAGCACATACGTTTTCAAACAAGCTGATATGGAAAAGTCTCGACAATGGGCTTTGGCAGTGGCCAACGAAATCAATTCTAAATGTGAAATTCTAGATATGTTGCCTAAAGAAGCGGAGAATTTATTTCTTTCCACACCTTCCAGTGATTGCCGTCATTGCCCATTTGTGATTGAGTGTTTTCGTAAGTTTAGCGGAATATAAATAGAACCTAAGCAATAGGAAGTAGCTGCAGTTGATAACGCTATCTTGGAGCACCTAAGCCAAACGCATAACGAGGCATGGAAGGGTGACTGACAAATGTTTCATTAATGGTGAATGGTCACGGGAGAATATTACCCGGCAACAATTAGCTTCTATTTTGAAAGTTGTTTTATGATAAATTGCAGAAATAAGTATATACTAAATTAAATTGATGGCTGTAAAAGCGTCCTATCCGTTGTGATATAGGCGCTTTTTTGTTTCTCCATAAAGAAGGACTTACATAACTTCTTGTCGAACTAGATTGATGGGAGGGGATATTATGTTGAATATGGAAAAGAGCGATGTCTTTTGTCTGGTATGTAACCATCAATTCAGCATATGCGACGCGGGAGTAATAGAAGAATGGGAACTTCCGATTTGCGATCCATGCATTGATGACATGTGCACTTTCAAAGTTAAGTATGACGGAAGCGATGATCTGCTAGAATTCTTAACCCAAGAAATTAGAGGGGGTAAATGTCCAGGTTGCTTAAAATCGGCGATTGAATTACAAGGAATCAGATATGGCAGCACGGTTTGGGGTGATGGGCGGTGTAGTGAGTGTAAGCAAGGTTGGAGCTTGGAAATACATATTGAGTTTGTTTGAAAGTGCAAGAAGCGCCCTGTCCATTGGATGAGGGCGCTTTTTTATTTCTTTTTGATTTTTGTGAAAGCTAGAAATATGTCCTTTTATGTAGGCTTTTGTCATGCTATAATGGAAATGCCTTACAACAAAAAAATGACATCAGGAACAACCCCCAATGCCATTTGCTAAATTATTAGTTACCCAATAGCTATTATAATTGATGCAAATTGTATTGTCTATAGCCTAGCGGGTTTTCCTTTTGCTTAAGGGAGGAAATACAATGTCAGTTCATAAAGTAATCTTCAAGAAAAAGGTTGCAAAGGATAGATTAGTACACCATATCGAAAAAGAAAAAATAACTTGCAGCAAAAATAATATAGAAGAAATGTACGTTGCTTTACTAGAAAAAGATAAGACTCTCGTTCAAGAGCTTTTTGATGAATACCAGTATGCGGGAAAAACCTCAGTTAATATATTTGAAATTGCGGGTTTTCCCCAGAAGCTAAACAATAAAAGGAACTTTTTATCCCATATTCAAAAGAAGCTTGGTGTAACTAATATCTTGAACCGGAAACTGTTACCTTCGATTTCTGAAGTACCTCAAATAAACTTAGTTGAGGAAATCAAAAATGGGATAAGAATCCAATGGGTTCATGGAATTAATGTCGAAAACACAGACGGTTATAAAGTTATTTCTAGAATCGATTTAAGGTTCGTCACTACTATTATTACCTTTGGAAGTCCAGTTTTTGTCGAAGTCAGAGCGGGGTATAAAAACTCTGTGACATATATAAATTTGCTTCGTTTTTTAATTTCTAATGATGAGAGTCCGGTAGATTTAACAAGGATTCCACTTACAAAAGTAACAGAAAGAGAAGCTGAAGAAATTGCTGATATTTTAGAAGCGGGTTTATTAGAAGGGGAACATTTGGGGAGTAATGGTATTGGCAAGTATGCAATATCGGCTGATCCCGATACTAAGGATTTAAGAGATCTAGACGAGTATAAAAAAGGGTATATGGGAAAGAAATACCTAGCTCAAACTTTGAATGTGTTTTATGAAGATGCAGAATCGGGTTACAAGACAAACGTTAAGTTTCGCATTAATATGAATGGTGGATTTGAATTCAAATCTAAGGTGAGCGAAAAAATTATAAAGAGGATTTTCGATGTCTTTGCAGAAGTAAGATATAAGCAAGTTTCAAGCGAAAAAGTAAGCAACGAATAAAATTGAAAGGATGAGACTTGGATGAGTGTTAACACCGTGGAAATTGATAAGGTTTTGGAGAGGTTAGCTTTGTCAAACGAAAAACGATTTAATGCCTTCCAAGTTGCATCTTTAGCTAACGAAAGTGATCCATTAGAAGTAAATGAATATCTCCTTTATAAAAGTGAAGGCAAGTTTGGTGCTTTGACAGCTAAAATAGAGACTCTTTGCGTTAACAATCATCCAGACAAACATTTCGAGTTAGGAACAGTTTTGCCCAACTACGAAGTTGAATGCAGAATTTGCGATAGCGAGTATGTTCCGGATTTGGAGTTTGCCCATCTAGTTTTTTATTTCAGAGAGGTATATAAGCAAGAGATTGAAAAAAAAAACGATGAAATTCAAAATGAATCTGGTAAAGATGTCTTGGTGCCTCCCATGGATGAGTTTATGACTCTTGCTAGATTACTACAATCCCAGCAATTATGCATTGTGAATGGAGGAATACATTTTATGAATGGTGAAAAGTTTTCTTTTAACAATGTTAATAATCCTGTTAACAGTGCTGTTAGTTTTGGGGACGAATCCCCAAACACCGTAATAAATGTGTATAAACAGGATGTTGAAAACGTAACGAACGATCTCCTTGCCTTGATTGAATCAGAAATAAGTGACAGTAAAGTAAAAAACGAGTTACGGGAATTGATTGAAGGAGCGGCATTGGAGAGTGGGTCAAAGGAACCGAAGCCTGCTATTCTGAGGACTTTAATTGATGGTACCAAGGGGATTATGACGACTATTGTTAAATCTCCTGCATTGCTTGATGCGTATGAGAAATGGGTGCAATTTCTGCAAGATCCACCTACACTATAAGATAGCGCCTTTACGAAGGCGCTTTTTTATTTGTCTTTACATACGAACAAACATTCTTTACACTGTATGAAAAGAGGAGATGATCGTGTAATGGAAGTGAAAGGCGATATCAAGGACCGCGGCCGTATCAAGTGGACGGCGATGATGCTACCAGAACACTTGGCCGAACTAAGAGACTGGCACGCCGAAGACAGTCAAACGGATCGGCCGGAACTTACTGAATGGGATTTGACGGCCATCCAGGAAGAAATCGAAATAGCATATAAGAGAAAATGCCAAACTCTCATTAAAACATGGAGAGACGGTTGTATAATCGAGAACCAAGGAATTGTTGAAGTAATTGACCTACATAACAAAGCCATCATATTAGCAGACCCTTTTGGAGATCTTAGAATCTCAATCGAACACATTATATCTGTACAATGCATCGACTGACCACTCTTCGAAGTGGTCTTTTTTTTGTGAAAATAAGAAGGGCTTTAGCATTCAGTGTCGAATGTAGGCACTAGGAGGGTGATAATATGAAGGAAATGAAAATGAAAAGGTTTTTTTCAGTATTAATGGCGTTTGCATTGATTGGTGGCTTTATGCCGACAGCGGACGCTGCAGCTATAAAAGAACTGAAAGTACATTTCATTGATGTTGGCCAGGGGGATGCAATCTTAATTGAATCGCCAGTTGGTAAGACGATGCTGGTAGATGGGGGATCGAAATCATCAGGGAAGCATGTAGTTGATTTCCTTAAAGCAAAAGGCATTAAAAAGTTGGACTATGTGGTAGCCACGCACCCGGATGCGGATCATATTGGCGGGTTGATTGAAGTGTTGAATTCATTTAACGTCACCAATTTTATCGATTCCGGATATGTGCACACATCCCAAACGTACTATGAACTTCTTACTTTGATCGACAAGAAGAACATCAAATTTACCATTGCGGAAGAGTTGGACAAAATTGCATTGGATCCTAAAATGGTTATACGAGTTCTTTACGCGGACGAAAATGCGAAAGATAGCAATGATGCATCTATCGTATTGAAAGCTACTTACAACAAAGTGTCATTCCTGTTGATGGGAGATGCAGATACAGCGATCGAGGACTATATTCGTGACAAATACGATGTTTCGGCTACTGTACTCAAAAACGGACACCACGGATCAAACACGAGCAGTTCAGCTGCATTCATCAGTAATGTGAAGCCAAGTGTAGCTATCCTGTCATACGGTAAGAACAATTCTTACGGTCATCCGAACGCGGCAATTGAAGCACGCTTGAAAAATGTAGGCGCTAAGATATACAAAACGGCTGTCGATTGCGACATTACAGTCACGACAGATGGGGTCAAGCATTCTGTGTCCAATAGTTGTGGTAAAACGGCAGAAAAGCCAGCGCCAGCTGCTAAACCTGCTCCAAAGCCTGTGACCAAACCTACGCCAGCAACACAAACTAATTTTCAAAATTGTACGGAGTTGCGCAAAGTATATCCTAAAGGGGTAGGAAAAGACCACCCAGCATACCAAGCTAAAATGGATAGAGATAAAGACGGATGGGCGTGTGAGCGATGACAAATAAATATACACTTGATCGGATCGATGACGGCTTTTATGTATTTTTAAAGCGCGATGATGAAAGCGAACAATTGATAATTCCGTTAGAGGAAGTCAAGGTAAATCTTAATGAAGGAGATATTGTTGAGATTGAAACGAATGAAACCGGATATCGATTCGAGGTTTTAAAAGAAGAGACATCTGATATGAAGGAAAAGGTAAGTAACCTTTTGGAAAAACTAAAGAACAAGAAATGATAAGGGAGGGGGGTGAATGCCTTCCTCTTTTTCATCTATAATCAGCGTTTTACTTAACTGTCAGCCTTGTTGGGACCGATCAATCAGCCCCATCCCTTCCTCTGTTCAGAAGATTTGCGACCTCAATAATGCTTTGCTAAAATGTGTATAACCATTAAGTTTTTAAGTCATCGTTTAGATGAACGTCGTTATACCTTTTAGATATTTTAAAAAGGAGTGCGACAAGAATTATTACCTATGTATTCTCTGTTGAAGAGAAAAGACGGGCTGATGTAACAAGTACATCACAAAATTGCTTTTAAGCATAATCATATGGGATATTTACGCTTTTTAGCGTGATATATATTAAAAGTCGATTGAATCCTTCGGGAAACGATCGACTTTTTTTGTTTTTAGTAAAATTATTGGAAAAGGAGCGATTAAAATGGTTGGAAAACAATTAGAACGTCTTGTTTCTAACGCTAAACAGGGAGGTGTAGAAAAATCATTCGTCTGCTATGTGGATGAAAAGAAGGAAAAGAAATTCCTAGTCTTTAAATTCGGTGGAATTTACCTACTCGATAGCAAAGGGGAAATTGAAAAGCTGAAATCGCTAACCGATATTGAAGACATTTTTCTGTCCATTGAAAAAGGCGATGTAAAAGTGATTGGCAGCGGAAATATCGGAATCTAAAGGAGGATAATGAAATGGTACTTGCAAAGGCAGAGGTCATTGAAAATATGGAAGAGGCAGTTAAGCTAGGAAGGGAAATTGAGCGTGTTGAATCGGCGCTGAAAGCAATGAAAGCCCAGTTAAAGGCGTTCGTTGATATCAATGGACCAGTAGATACAGGTGACGTTATTTGGGATTACACTGTATCGGCATCTTGGCAGTTCGATGAAAAGGGCTTGAAGGAATTGGCCCAGAACATGGTGCTTGAAGGCGTAAACCCTTGGAAAATGCTGAACATCACAGCTTCCAATCTGAAAAAGATGGGATGGGATGATGCAGTGATTGCAAAAATGGGCGAAAAAAAGGAGACAAGAAGATTCTCGTCTCGAAAAAAGTAATTCATTAAAACCTTGTAAAGAGATTATACCATAAAAAGCCTTCCACCGGGCAAGGAAAGAGTGGCACATGAAAGCTTGTGCCGCTCGGCACTTGCTTTGTGTGAGAAAGGATATAGAAAATGACAACGAAAAAATATATAACTTCTGCTCGCGAGGCAGTATCAACTTACAATGCAGTCGGTTCTGAAAGTATTATTGAATTGCAGGACATCCTGGCTGTTTTGATAGGCCCATCTGTAAAACCGGAGTTTACTGGGCGTCTGGCTGCACGAGGTATTCGCGAGTTGGTTGATATGACGGTATCCGAACTGAAAGAAGAAGGCATGACACACAACCAGGCTTTAAGGGTTCATTCAGGCATGTTGATTGCTCGTAAAATGCGTTCGGCTGGAAAAGCAGATTCACGCTACGTTATCCGTTCACCAGAGGATGCAGCAGCTTATATGATGGCTGAGATGACGAATCTGACACAAGAACATTTTGTAGTCATCTTTTTGAATGTGAAGAATGAAGTGCTTCATAAAAAGACCATTTTTATCGGTTCACTAAATTCATCGATAGTACACCCTAGGGAGGTGTACAAGGAAGCAGTGAAACATAGTGCTGCCTCAATAATTTGCTTCCACAACCATCCCAGTGGGAGGCCGGATCCTTCACCTGAAGACATTGAGGTAACGAAGAGATTGGCTAAGGCAGGGAGCGTTATGGGTGTGGAATTGATTGATCATGTAGTAATTGGTGATCATCAATTTATTAGTCTAAAGGAGAAAGGATATTTTTAAAGAATAAAATATAGACGTTCCATTTAGTTTTTGGAACGTCTTTTTATATTAGTGGGTAATCGGGTATTATTTCAAACGAACCAATTGGCCATCTAAAGAAATTCTTTTTCCGTAAGAATTCAACATAAAATAACCTAATTGATCACTATCTATTATTGATGGCTGAAAATATCCGCCTTCATTGTTATTCGGTTCATCAACCCAGTATTCAACGTAAGTACCTTTTCTTATTTCTACTCCCTGCACCATATAGTGACCATTAATTTTTTGAACCAACGTACCTTCAACTAATATATCTAACTTTGTTTTTTCGATTATATTACCGATGGTTACTGCGTGCTTTAGTGCCTCTCTGTACACTTCAAATTTATTTCGTAATTCAGAAGGTAACTCTTTTTCGTTAATTTTAGCAAACAACTCAGTAAAGTACATTTCGTATTTCTGTGCGGCGATAAATAGATCCTCTGCAGCGCCACTTAGTTCTTGTATTTCTTTCTTGTACATAACTTTTCTCCTTTCTATTCGTAACCCATGCTCATATTTCAAATGTATCATATTCCTGAAACTTTAATCTGCTTTAATTACGACACTATCTTGGGGTTAATAAAGAACACATGAAAACACCTAATACATTATATTTCTAAAGGAGATGCGTCTTACAACCAGTATACTTACCTCAAATAATTGAATTAGGAGCAGGTCTGTATCCATGATCGGAAAACAAAAAACCGGTTCTATTCTACGACAATTCCTTTTCATTGGAAGCTGCCATGTAATATTGCTCTTTTGGAAAATTAATTTACTGGACCGAATAAAAAATAAATGCTATAATAAACATATCAAATTTATTAGGTGTGAATTAAATGAATAGAAAAGCAATTTCTTTATTTGCAGGTGCTGGTGGGCTTGATATAGGAATAAAAAGGGCTGGATTTGAAGTGAAACTAGCAGTAGAAATCGAACCAACATACTGCGAAACACTTCAAACGAATTTTCCTAACCTAACTGTAAAACAGGGCAATGTTATGGATTACTCAGGTAAAAGAATATATGAAGAAGCTGGTCTTTCCGTAAACGAGGAGATTGACTTGTTTATTGGGGGAAGTCCATGCCAATCTTTCTCCACAGCAGGTAAGAGACAAGCATTTGAGGATCCTAGAGGTCAGGCTATGCTTAAATTTGCTGATCTAGTACAAGAGGTTCAACCAAAAGTATTTCTGCTCGAAAATGTAAGAGGACTTCTATCCTCTGCCTTGAAACATGTTCCCATCTCGGAGAGAAATGAAAGACCTCTCGAACCTGATGAACAACCCGGTAGTGCATTTAAACATCTACTGAAACACTTTGGAAATTATGAAGTCTCCGTAAGTTTAATAAATGCTGCAGATTATGGAGTTGCTCAAACACGTGAACGAGTGTTTATTGTTGGCGTTCGTAATGATTTAAATACAAAATTCTCTTTTCCCGATGCTACTTACGACAAGAATGGTTCAAGTGGAAAGAAAAAATGGAGGACAGTTAGTGATGTTTTAAATGAGTTGGATATTAAAAAACACAACCATGTTAATTATTCTGCTGACCGTTTAAAATGGATGAAAATGATTCCCCAAGGCGGAGGTAATTGGAGAGACCTTCGAAATTATGGAGAGCATGTTGTAAGAGAGGCTATGGGTGGCGCTTACGAATCAGGTGGGGGTAAAGTAGGCTTTTTTAGACGAGTTGACATTCATAAACCAGCGCCTACTCTGTTAACGTCACCTATGCAAAAAAGCACAAATTTAGGACACCCTTTTGAAGATAGGCCATTAAGCATTGAAGAATATATGGCTATCCAAGAATTTCCGAAAGGTTATTATGTTGCCGGAACTTTAGCACAACAATATACACAAGTTGGAAATGCGGTTCCGGTTCGATTGGCCCAAGTACTAGGTGAAGCTATTATTGAAATGTTAAATAAAAGTTCACAAGAATTATACAAGATATGGTAGTATAGGATATAGGGATTTATCCCTGTATCCTATTTCTTTTGGGGGTGTAATGAATGTTCGACGAACGTATTAGAAAAATAAACGGTACAGATATCACACTTGAAATACAAGACATCTTGATAAAGTACTTAAAAAATGTATTTAAAAACTTGAGAAATCTGCACCTTGACAGCTTAACTCCAAATCCACTTTTAATGAAATTGGTAGGAACAGCTGCCGAACTAAACACTGCTAGTGCATTAGTGGAATACATGATTAATGCAAGACTTGAACGCTCTACAAGTACTGGTTTCGGTATGACCATTCAAAGAATTGCAACTGCCTTTTGTGAAACAACTGGAGTTGGTGGAGCTGACATTTCAATTGTTAAGGAAAATGAACAAGGTGTTCCAGTCCGTTGGTATATACAGATGAAATCTGGACCAAATACCGTCAACAAAGATATCTGTATTCAAATTAGTAGTGAACTTCAATCTGCAGTAAGGCGTGCTCCAGGTTCCGCTGGAATGTTAGGGATTACATACGGGAAAGCCGATCGTGTCAGTGGAATAACTCAACAGTATTTAAGTTTTGATTTTGAAGCAGGACGTAATTTTTGGGAGTTTATTTCGAATGACCCTGAATGTTATAAAAAGCTTTGGTATCTAACGATTTCAATTGCGGAGAATTTCGAAGACCGAGGTGGCATAACACTAAAAGAGCTAATAGAAATGAAGCGTATGGAACTCACCGCCCAATTTGTGGAAAAATACGGTGAATCTGGTGAGAATATGTGGAATAACTTCTTGGAAGAAAATATGTAAAGAAACTTTAACTGGGGGTGCTTTTTAAATGTCGCCTATTATGTACGATGTTGATGGAAAAGTGGTTACACATGGAGATTTACAAGATAAAGGTTCGTGGTGTTCCCATGGGGAAAGAAAGGAAAACATCTTTATAAAAAAATATGGTCTCCAGTTAGGCCAGATTATTAATCCTCAAAAGAAAATAAATAGATATGCTCCTGATCTTGCTAATTGTATAGGTAATGGTTTAGCTGATTTAAAAACACAAAACACTCCATTTTTTACAGCTGGGAAATACAAATACGACCCTCAGTATACGGTTACATTCAACAAAAATGATGCAGACAGATATAGAGTTAATAACCCGGACATAGACATTTATTTTTGGGTTGATTGGATTGCAGTCAGATACTTTAAAGAGAGTACAAACCCAAAGTATGGTGACACGGACATTTCGATTGATTCTATGCATGGGGTTTGGAAAGTATCATTCAAGGATTTAGACGCAATTATTCAAGATTCTCCTCTCCATCAATATCAGCAAAGAGTTAACGATGTTCGAGGGAATGCAAGGGATAGCTATTTAATAGACTTAAATGACAACCGTCTTCAAAGAGTAATTTAAATTTAAATAGAAATAGAAGTGACATTACCTTTGGGATATGAATTGGAGACAGCAATACTACTATCATGTCTCACCCTACATGTCCAGGCAATATCAGTGTCAAAACAGGCAGAACCTAAATGACAATAATCAAGATTGTTGCCCTGCTGTGACTACCCATTGTTTATTTGTCATGAGCATGTGGCAACTTGTAAATTTATAATCCTACGAAAATGTCCCAATTTTCCTGATTCCATAAGACAAATTGGGACATAATCTCGTTATAGTTTTTTTATCTAAAAAGTAAATGAAGAACAAGCACCTTGGAACAATTAGGTGCTTGATTGCTTTCCGCTTTAAATACTTAGGCTATCTCCATTGTGCACAATCTGGTCATACATCCTTGCTATCATTATATAAGAGGAATAATATCCCTCCCAAAAAGGCAGATTATCAAGCTAGAATCGGGGTAGGCGTTTAGATATTAATAACTGCTTGCCCGCCGAATCATGATACACTAATTGATAAACACTTTGGCAATATTCTGCTAGCGACTAGTTTAGAAAATACAACTAAGGGATTTCTTATTTTGATAAAGCTCTGTGAATTAGTATGAATTAGTATAGGGGAAGGCCAGTGGAATATATGAACTAGCATGATGATAATTATTTAAGTCAATTTGCAAAAGGAAAAGTGAATTGCTTTTCCTTTGTAAAAGACTGCTTTAGGTGTAATAAAAAACATTGAGGTGCCGAGAAAATGTCAATTTCTAAAAATGATATTCCACAACTTGAACCAGTAAGACGGGATAGAGAATATAATCTCTACGAAGAAGCTGTTAGGGATAGAGCTGTTTATGAATACCTATTTAATTCAGAGAGCCATCGATGGATTGATGAAAACGTTATGGGGTTTAATCCAGATGAAAGTCGTGGTTACCAGGCTATGGGAATACTACATTTCATGGGTTTGAAAAATGTTCACAAAGGTATTTTTAGTAGAAAGAGCATCCACGAAGCTATACTTATTCTTGAAAAACAGGATTCCGACTTTAGCTTAGTTATTCAATGTCTTTATAGACTTATGAATCAGTTCAAGAAGAGCCAGATGTTAGGAGATATTATTGTTGATGATATCGATTCAGAAAAAGCTGAAGAAGATAGTTATTACAAGGATGGTGCAGTTAAAAAGTATTATGGGAAACGATATGAAAGAAAACCAGAGAATAGAAAAAAAGCAATTGAAATACATGGCGTAAGTTGTATTGCCTGTGGATTCAACTTTGAAGAGGTATATGGAGAAAGAGGGAAGGACTTCATCGAGGTTCATCACCTTAAACCGCTTAGTAGTTTGGACAAAGAGATGAGTATTGATCCAAAGGAAGACCTTGTTCCTGTTTGCTCGAATTGTCACAGGATGATACATAGAAGAAAAGATGATGTGTTAAGTATTGAGGAGTTAAAAGCTTTGATGAAGTAAAAAAACTTTATGTCTTCCGAACTGTGAAGAAATACTACGTAAAGAATCAGACGAGGTTGCGAGATTACTTCATTTTATAACCACTGCCTAAAAGACAGTAAAAAAACATTACGGATAAAGTGGCTTCTATTGGAGGGAACTGGAGAAATAAATAAATTATAATTCTATAATTGAAGGGAGATATTGAGGAAATGACTGGATATAAATTGCCACATTGTTTAATTAAAGTGACAGACCAAAAAATATTTTCAGATGCGCTCGTAGAAAAAGGAGATTTATTCATATCTGCATTAGAAAAGTTTAGTAAATATGACGATGACGGCAAAACAAGAAATGACATTTTGGAAGGTGCTTCACATTTACTGCAAGTAGAAAAATTAAAAGAAGATAAAATTCCTGTTCTTGCCAAAGGGATAGATGGTCATTATTTCGACATCTCGGAACATATGGTGGGAAACTTCATTAGACGCGACATTGATAACAAGGAATACAAAATTTATTCAACGTATGCTTTTAATCCATCAGAACCCGAAATTGATGATAGGATGTTCGAGTTTGGTGAATATCTAACAATAATTTTCGATGTTCCGAAGTTTTTAAAAAAGATCGATGAGAGAGTATCGGAATTAAACAAAGATCGAAATGACTGGGAAAAAGTAAAGTTTTATTTTAGAGAATCAGTGTACGTTGATCCGAATGAATATCACGGAACTTGGAGTAATTTTCTTAAACCGGCTGATTACAAATATCAAAATGAATTTAGGATAATTTTCCACGATCCACTGTTAGAAATTAAAAGTAATTTTCTTGTAGGGGATATATCCGATTTATCAGCCAGTTATTATTACAAAGACATTATAGAATGAATTATGCGCCTTTTTTTAGGCGTTTTTCTTTACCTCCTAAAATTCCTGAATAATTTGATCATTGGTACATGATGGTATTGCATGGTTAAATTCTTGACGTCTAACATTAAAACGGATGTCAAAAGCGATATAATTGCAAGGCTGTAATCACACAAGTATGTCGGGAGTATTTCTATAACGTTGTTTCTAATGAATCAGAGCCTTGATATTTTGGCCGTTTCATACATCTTAACTAATTTATAAAAGGTTGTTTTCTTCATTTCCGCTTCCTCCATTGCTTTAACCGCTGTGATTTCCCCGACTTTCCATTTTTCATAAGCCTGTATGAATTCTTCGGTTATTTCTACTGATGGGCGTCCGAACTTAACACCTCTTGCAAAAGCTGAATCAATTCCTTCGCGCTGCCGTTTTCGAATACGTTCCCGTTCATCTTCCGCTATCCAAGAGAGAACCTGTAGAATGAGATCGGAAATAAACGTACCGATACTATCCTTATGCTTAGTTGTATCTAATAGAGGCATATCTAAAACTACGATATCAGCACCGATATCCTTAGTCAGTTCTCTCCACTCATTTAAAATATATTCCTTATTCCGGCCAAATCGATCAAGTGAGTGAATATAAAGAGTATCACCTTTCCTCATCATTCTCTTCATCAATTGATAATTGTCACGATCAAAGTTTTTCCCCGATTGTTTATCTATGAAAATATCACGATTCTCAATTCCGATTTCTAACATCGATTCAACTTGTCGATTTTCATTTTGATCTTTTGCGCTAACGCGAACATAACCGAATTTCCTAGATTCCAATTTTGTTCACTTCCTTTAAGAACGTTTGTTTCTTAAAGTGTACAATTCCGTTCGGGAACTCGCAAATAAACGGGCGAACGTTCGAAAAGTGTTTTTATATATTTACGAACTGATTTTCACGATACATTTCATTTTAAACACAGCGTTCGTAAATGTGTACCATTACGAACCCCAGCCCTCGATACATACGAATGGTAAAAGAAGGTTTTTCACCTTTCTTGGCGAATAATGTCATATAGAAAGGGGAGGGTGCAGATGAATAAATTAGACGATTTAGTAAAAGGTTTTATTGAACGAAGCGAAGGGGATGCAACTTTACTTAAAGAGCTTGAGATTAAGCAACATGAATTAGTTACTAAGCAGGAAGAAAAAGCTAGGCAGACCGCAATGAAATTAATTCCAGCAATGGAACTTATAGCTTCGATGGGTTACAGGTTCAAAGGTAAAGATACTAATTATATGAGTTCACGAGGCCCGGTTCTTTACCATGATTCAAGAAATAACATGTTGTATGTTTTTTCTGTGGAAAACAAAGGACCTATCACTGTGAACCTGTACGATAACGAAGTAAAACGCACTACTTATCGAAAACTGTTGGAAATAGTCGACTTTACTCAAGTAATGGACAGTTTGCTAATGGTGTTACATTTAAATGACGATGTGAAAGAGTCGTACAAAAAAAGTAATGCAAAGTTAGAAGATGAATTAAATAAGTATGATGATATCTAAACTATGCATCCTTCGGGGTGCTTTTTCTATGTCTAAAAACTAAAGGTGACGGCGGTAAAGAAATTTACGAAAACGGGTAGAGTTGGTTATTATTACTTAAAGGGTGGATGGTACTACATAATTATATGTTATCCAAAAAGGAAATCCTATTTTGTGCATTGCTTTATAACAAACATTGTAAAGATGTACAAGAAAATAAGCGTGTAATTAAGGTCTAATATTATAAGCAGGATCGGCCTTAAATAAATAATGATAAAAATTAGGTCGGATTTTAAAACTTTTTCTGTGAAAAATACGAATATACTTGTAGGGCAATGATATGGAAAGCATGTGATGTATAAATGGAGAACGATTTGCGCTGGATTAGGCAGATAAAAAGAGATGACAGTGAATCCGCAGCGAATGAACTTGTATCGAAATATTATAAGGAAATGTTTGCTTTTCATTACAAGCAAACACTTGATGAGGAGTTGTCAATGGATTTAACGCAAGAGTTATTCATTGCCGTATTGCAGTCAATATTTTCCTACGACCGAAAAAAAGCATCGTTTCGGACATGGCTGTACAGACTTGCCTCTAACCGCATTGTCGATTATTTTCGTTCCAAGCATTATCGATACGCTCAATTTACGCACCCGATAGAAGAAATCAATCAGGAACTCGAAGATGAATACAATTTGGAAATCGCCCTTGAACACAAGGAGCAATTCGAGCTTGTCAATTCATTGGTCAATCGGCTTGATACACATTCACAGCAAATTGTTCGCCTAAAGCTATTCGGTGAATATACATTGAATGAGATTGCGTCCATTGAAGCAATTCCATTATCGACTGTCAAAACAAGATACTATGCAGCACTGAAAATGATCCGTAAAGAATTGGAGGTGGATAAAAGTGAAGAAAGGTCAAATGAAAATTCCAATGCCCGATGATAGCGCCATCGAGAGAGAAATCAGTCATATTGTCACAAAAGGCTTAGTGAAGAGGGAATCCTTTTCATCCTATTTGCGATCAATGGTGCAACAGGTAGGTTTAAGGCATCTTTTTTCGGATCGATTGGAACTTATCTTCATTTTAAGTATTGCAGTCGGAATATACAGCCTGTTTCTCATCATACCAATTCATATTGAAATGCATGATCTCTATGCTTTCATCTTTCTTTTTTCACCATTGCTGTTTCTAGCTTTCTCGATTTATACGTACATGAATAAAACTCAAAATGCTACCTATGACGTGGAAATGGTTTGTAAATACAATGTCTATCAAGTCATTGCCTTCCGGATGCTTATGTTCAGTGTTTCTACGATGATACTGAACACGGTTACGATTGCATTCCTTGTCATGAAATACGAAGAAATCGAATTTATTCGTGCATTTATAATCTCCGGTACATCTCTATTCCTGTTTTCAATTATTCTTTCAATCGCCCTCATGAACCGGAGGACAAAAGGGATAGTCATAGTGACAATAACTGTATGGCTCTTAGGAAACACTATTGTGAGATCTGTCAATAACGAGTTTTACAACGGCATGCTCCTCCAAATGCCAGTTTTCATCTATGCAATTGTTCTACTTGGTTGCCTGGTCATTTATATGAACTACTTGAAAAAGCTGATCAACTTCAAGCAGACGGAAGGGGTATTTTAATATGTTAGTCGTGAAAGATGTGAGCAAGCGCTACGGCGATTTTACCGCCTTACAACAGATCAATTTGGAATTCAACACGGGCCTATATGGACTACTTGCCCCGAATGGCGCAGGGAAGACGACGCTGATCAAAATGTTGGCGACCTTAATTACGCCGAGCGAAGGGGAAATCCAGTATAACGGGAAAAACATCCTCGAGATGGACGAGCAGTACCGAGAACTATTAGGCTTTTTGCCACAGCAATTCGGTTATTACAAAAACTATTCGCCTAAGCAATATATGTTGTATTTAGCGGCCTTGAAAGGAATCGGGAAAAAAGAAGCGCTTCAAAAAATCAATGAGTTATTGGATAAAGTAGCATTAAGTGATGTTGTGAATAAAAAAATGAAGAAATTCTCCGGTGGGATGATCCAGCGTGTCGGCATTGCTCAAGCATTGCTGAATGACCCGAAAATCCTCATTTTAGACGAGCCGACAGCAGGTCTTGACCCGAAAGAAAGGGCTCGGTTCCGGCATTTGCTCACTGAACTTGCACGCGACAGACTTGTCATCATATCAACCCATATCGTTTCGGATATCGAGTCGATTGCGAATGAAGTCATAATGATTAAAAACAAGCAGCTATTGTATAAGGATTCTGTCGAAGAAATTTGTGCAACACTCAATGGAAATGTGTTTGAAACGACGATTGACTTTGAAAGTTTAGAAGCATTCCGGAAAAAGTTTGTCCTTCTTTCCGAAAAGCAGGAGTATGGCAAGATGATCGTCCGGTTTATCCATAAAGGAGTCCCTGAAGTGGAATGGATTTCCGTTCCACCGCAACTTGAAGATGTATTCCTTTATGAATACCGAGATGAAATCGAAGGGGAAGTATGATGCTAATAATCCTCAATGAATGCAAGAAGGCACTGACTTCGCCTATCTTGATAGGCCTATTCATCGTCTTTTCCGCTTTTAATGTATTCGTCATCATCAGTTCATCCGATCACAAAGAAGAATTGAAAATGCTAAATGAAATTATCGACCAATACGGCAGGGACATTACGGATAATTCATTGAACCGATTCGAAAGTGACATTCAAATCGATTTGGCAAAATTAAATAGGATGACAGCGTCAGAGTTTACGAGTGTCTATGATTTTCTCGATGAATTGCGTTTTGAGGATCAAGTGAAATATAGCGATGAACAATGGCTGTTCATTCACCGGCTGCAACTTAACGAAATGTATTTGAACATGGCAAAGTCAATTGATGAAAGCTATGAAGCAATGGATATAAAGAAGACGGGTGAGGCGGAAATTGAGAAGTATTTTCTAAGTGGCAATGCTGCCGAAACACTTCTGAATGAATACGAGAAACTCTCGGAGCGATTCGAGGAAATGGTAAACAACGGAGAGCATAAGCAATGGTTTTTCGCGGGAAAAGCGTATTTCATGCATAGCTTTTTATTCAAGACGGTCTTCCTGCATATCATTATCGAATCTCTTCTATTAATTGTACTAACGACCGCGTTAATTACGACATATGAATTTGAAAGCAAGACACATCTTGTTGCGTACTCCACAAAGCGCGGAAGAAAGCTGATGAAGGACAAGCTTTTAGCATCTTTGGCTATAGCGGCAACTATAATCGTTTTCCTTTTCGCGATTACACTTGGTACATTTTTCTCTGTCTTTGATTACTCTCACGTATGGAAAACTTCAATTAGCAACGCGTTCAACTGGGAATACAACTTCCCGTATGTCGCTTGGTGGGATCTTTCTGTAGGGACCTTTTTAACAGGGGTTATTGCAATCGTGTTCATCGTGTTATTGCTTTTTGTCGGATTGACATTTGCGATATCTATCGCAGTGAAAAACAGTTACATCAGTTTCTTTCTTATCGCAGCCGTATTTGTTCTATTGTGGCTGTTGCCAAGCTTCATGCCAACGTCATCAACCCTGTTATTCGTTTTTGCATATACATTACCGACATTACTCTTGGCAATCAGATACTCTTTCATGGGAAGCAGCGGATTAATCCTATTCGAAAACTTCGAATGGATGACAATGAGCTGTTGGACGATTATCACGATTGTAGTAGGCTTCATGTCATATAAACGGTTTTTGAAAATTGATATTCACTGAGGGGGTGCAACAATGAGAATGTTATGGAATGAAGTAAAGAAGATTTTCACGTGGAAGATGATGTTGTTGCTGTTATTCATCAATAGCATACTCTATTTTTTATTGATCGAGTTTCATATCGATAGTTTCCCGAATGGCAGTGGGGTTTTCTCGTACAATGTCGGAGTAGAAATGGTTGATAAATATGGCTCCACTATGGATGAGGAGGAGTTTATTGACTTCAAAAAGATGTACGAAGCAAAAGTAGAAGAAACAAATAGGTATTTGCAGTCTAGAGAAGATTTCGTTGCAGAAGGTATAGATACATATGACAAATTCAAAGCATATGATTGGTGGAATCCTTCCCAAGAGGCACGAGCCCTTCGTGATGACGTTTTTTTTGGAAATAAAACCGACTTATTTTGGGAGCTACAAGAGCGTCACGGCCTAATTGAGTTTCATGAAAGAAGGAAAAGAGTTCCTGACGTTTTATCAGATAAAGAAAGGCAACGTTTTGAACAATTGATTGAAGAAGAGAAATTTGGAGTATACACAGATCTAGTTATACAGAACTTTAAATCGTTCATTGCCAATGTCGGAGTTGCAATTCTTTTCAGCGTTGTATTGGTAATTTCGTCAACAATTATAAAAGATCGTTCAAGAGGGCTACTGCTGTTGCAATACACTTCGAAAAAGGGGCGGAATCTTTTCAAAACGAAGCTACTGGCAGGATATATTGCTACATTTATTATCATTACATCATTGTTGGCCGTCTATTTCAGTGTGTATTCATTGAATCGTACATCCATGTTCTTCAAAGTCCGCGTGAACACATTTATTGCTAATGAATCATGGTTTGATCCGACATTCTTTCAATTCATCATGCTTTGTGTCGCTGCGATTTACTTGATCGGATTTATATTCGCAACTCTCTCAATGGGTTTTTCAAGCAGAGTTCCGAATATGGTGTCATTAATCGGCGTACAAATTCCATTCGTAGTCGGCTTCCTTATATTTGGCCTAAATCCATTATTGCCTAATATGATTCTTATCTGGACTCCGAAGTGGCTTGCACCAATGTCATATGGCCTAATGATACTTCTTAGTGTACTTATTGTCGTATACCTATGGAAACGTGAAAAAAGAATGGACATTTTGCAATAAAAGATTGAGAGCCGACGTAGCGGACTAACGAAACGTGCCGATCTATTGTAACAAAGAATGAGCAAGAGAAGATAAAATGGTGAAAGAAAATAGGCAAGGGGGGGTTCTTTTGGGTTTTATATATCTGTTTTTAAGCATATGGTTTTTTAGCTTTATTATAGGGAGAGTCTTTAGCTTATTCGCCAAAACCTATTGGAAAAATGATTTGTTAATATCCTTCGCGCAATCCCTTATCATTACATTAATTATATTTACTTATAGTTTCTTCTTCAATTAATGGGTGGGATTGTTGAATAAGCTTAACTTTGAACTAAACCAGCTAATAGTTTGTCAACAATTTTCAATGAAACATGAAATACTTCTTGCGATACTAAAAAAGGGTATATCAAATAACCTTCCTCTATGGAATTGGAAGTCCTTTGTTTATTTAGTTATTGTTTCTTACGCGATATCTACAAAAGTAGAATTGGTTCTTAACAGGGCATAAATCCAATGTAAAAGCTTATTTGGACAGTCGATGACAGCTACTTTAAAAGGTTATCCTTCTTCACGTTTCTTATCGTAGAACGCCCGCATTTTCTTGTTGCGAGGGATAACATCATCAGTAGTATTCATTTTGCGGCTGTCCCGGATTGCACATTTGACGGCCATGAATAGGGCATGTCTTAGTCTGCTTGATCCTCTTTTGGTTATCCTGTTTACGGTCCCTTTGAATCTGCCGGATTCAAAGATACTCGGATCTATTCCCGCGAACGCTACCAGCTTCTTTGGATGATTAAACCGATCAATCTCACCGATCTCGGAAATAATCGTTGCTCCGAGAAGTTGACCATTAACAGACGTTTATTTGTCCAGAAATATTTAAATAGAGTTTACTATCATTAACTTATAATTATCTACTAATTGTTCAATACTATATCTATCTCGATTAGAAGGGGAATGATGGTATTGGCTAGATGGATAGTTATAGACTGTTACTCCGATAAAGACCTAAGAAACCCTATGCCTCATAAATATTTGTTAGAAAAAGGATTAAATAAAGAGGAAATAGATGCTTTAACATACTTTAATGAAAATAATTGGTGGACTAAGTATATAATCGAAAAACAAGAAGGCATTATGATTTATGTCATGAACGATGATTACATCAGTCCTAAAAATTACTTTTACCAAAAGAATCTTATATTGGCTTGCGATTCGAACCGTCTTAATTCTTTTGTAAACTATACGACTGATCGCTACTTGGTATGGAAAGACTTTAGAACTGAAATAAAATATATTTTAGAAAGGTTTATCAAAGAATTTATGTTTAGCTTTAGAAGCACACATCAAGACAATAACTGGAAAGTTGTCGATGTCACTACGGAGGAGGTATGTGATGAATGTGGCATCATTGTTAAGAAGGGAAGTTTGAGAAGAGAGCATAACAGAGGAAGATGGGCCACATCTTTAGTTTGCGAAGAGTGTATTCTTCAAAAGGCTAAAAAAAGCGAAACAAACGGAGGATATATCTATTTTATTAGGGAGGCCCAAACCGGTTTAGTAAAAATAGGAAGATCCACCGATGTGGAACGACGGGTTCAATCATTACAAATTAGTACACCTTTTGATTTGGAAGTTGTTTTTAAATTTTATTCGGATGATTATTACCTATTAGAAACTAATTGCCATAACTTTTTCAAGAGTAAAAAAGTACGTGGGGAATGGTATCGACTCTCGGAAAAAGACATTGAATGTATTAAATTATATTACCTTCTGCTTGAAAAACTAAAGAATAAAAATGTGTAATTGCCGGCCACCATTTGGTGGTCATTTTAATTTCACTCCTGGTACATAATGAAATATTAAGGGAGTGAAGTACAGTAGAGTACAATGCACACATATGTAGAATGGATTGATGAAGAGCGCCTATTGTGATTGCTGGTTTCGCTCCTGGTACCGTGACCCAAGGTGGTCAACTTTATGACATGAACCTTGAGGATAATACCGTTATTCCAATATTCGAAGACCTAACAGTCAATGAAGAAATTATGTCTATTAAGCCAATGATGACGGTACATTCACGTATGAAAACATGTATATGTTGATGATGTTTTTTCTGGAGGCTACGTAGAAGAGTGTACACTTCCATTTCCACCTGCGAAGTAATGAAATGTATATTAAAGAAGAGTTACTTTATTATATGTTCATCTCTTACTATTGCTGGCTGCTTTAATGAAAAGCCCTCTAGGGGGGTCCTTCATTCTTTATATTTCTGATGAATAACTCCATCGGCCAATCAGACCCAATGTGCAACCTTCAACTATTTGGTAGTTACTGATTTTCAGTCCTTTCATAATTTTTTCGAGTTTGCGACAAGGTAATGATTTTGTTAGTCTGTATGTATAGCGTTCAAATTATTAAGTCATTGTCTTCTTAGAATGAAAGTCGTTATACTTCCTGCATTTGTTGGAAAGAGACTCGACACGAATTTATTAGCCTTTAATTCCCCTTTTTGTGGAGTTTGGCAGACGTTTCGTCAAAACAATGCCGTTAGGCAGATATATTACACGTTTATTGTGTTAGTAGTGTGAACTATATTTAAAAGTCGATTGAATCCATGTTGGATTCTATCGGCTTTTTTATATTAAAGAATTAAACGAGGGAGAGGGGTATATAAGACGCAGGAAAATTACAGGGCAATATTAAAACGCATTTAGTTTAGCCATGAGCTAATTCAAAATGCGTTTTTCTATTTTATAAAAACTGAAAGGATGTTGATTATCATGTCAATCAATCTTGAGAACATGACAGCAGTTCAAAATGAAAACCAAGAGGGAATACTTGGTCATCTCATGTGGTTCAGTGTAGGGAAACAATTGATTAAAACGGCCGACCTAAAAGAACGCCTGATTCAGTCGGGTTTGGAGGAAGAGTGGATGCCAAATGCCATTCGGTCAGCTGACGCTTTTAGACGCGCAACAAAAGAGATAGAGACGCGAAAAGCCACATCACAGACGGGAGTATTTGAAAATTATCTGATCAGGGAGGTATTTTCGGACAAGGATTATGTGCAACGGAATATTGTTGTTGAATCAGTGAATCAGGCGGGAAAGAGGCTTGATTACAACAGCAAGGCAGGTGTGATTACGTTAGACAAGAAGAATGAATCCATCACATTCATATCCGAGAATGAGACAGCTAAAGAGCTATGCTTGGAAGCTGAGCAGAAATTCAATATCTATAAGGATAATTATTCAGCCCAGCAATTGAGGGTTATGGTCAATAAAATTCTGCAGTCTCTTGCACCTACACCTGTTCGTCCAAATGGAGGAATATACTTCGTTCCAGATTCGCACACCGAAGGATTGGCGAAGTTGGTTAAATTCACATCATCCCTCGAAAATAGCGAAGGGTTTAAGATTCCAGTTGTCAATACATTCGACAATCGTAATATGGTCAATGCGAAATTGAATGAGCATTTGGAGTCCATTTTAAACGACTGTAAAACAAGCGGAAGTCTGAGAAAAGGGCAAGTGAAAGAAATTATTGAAAATGCGAACTCTGTCATATCGAACTATAAAAATTATAAAGGAATCGTTCAAGACGAGGCAATGCAACTTGAACAGAAAATCATGAAGATCCGTTCCGAAATTACTCGGATGGTTACGGATTTATCCTGAAAAGGAGGAGCATAAAATGCCTGAATTCTTTCAGACGATGATGGGTAGGAAATTCTATGAAAAGGATGTAACTGACATAGTTGAGCACTTAAAGAAAATCTCCAATGAATTAGAACGTGCGAATGAACTTAAAGAACATGAGTTGCGATTAAAAGAACAGGCGTTACTTGTTTTATCAACAGGTAAACGATGAGCGTGGATGAATAAAAGGAAGCGTGGATTGGAAAATCAATTCTGCTTCCTTCTTCATTATTAAGAAGAAATGAAGGGATGGATAAATAATGACAAACAATTTTTCAAAGCTAGAGGAAATCAAAAATGCGTTGAATGCAAAATTCTTCGAACGAGAAAATGAAGTAGAGGCAATCTTGATCGCCATATTATCACGGCAGCACATGTTGATGATTGGTCCGGCTGGTACTGCTAAGTCGGCTTTATCAGTAGAGCTCGCAAAGATAGTGCAAGGTACAGAATACTTCCAGTGGCTGCTTACAAGGTTCAGTACACCTGAAGAGGTGTTCGGTCCGTTATCACTAAAGGATCTTGAACAGGGCGTATACAAGCGTAATACATCAAGCAAAATGCCCGAGGCGAATCTCGTTTTCCTGGATGAAATCTTCAAAGCAAACAGTGCCATTCTAAACAGTCTTTTGACCCTTATCAATGAAAGGCTCTTCTATAATAATGGATTGCCCGTCAAGGTTCCGTTGATGTCTGTCATCGGCGCCTCGAATGAGTATCCAGAAGAGGGAGAGGGCCTTGAAGCTCTATTCGATAGATTCCTATTGCGATTTGAAATTGACTATATTGCGGATGAAACGAATTTCGTTTCCATGATGAAGGGGGAAGGACAACATCAGCCAATGCCGTCCATGACGATGGAAGAATTGGTACAACTACAGTTCTTTACGGATATGGTAGCCATTCCTGAAGAAGTTTACGAGACCCTGTCCAAAATCCGTATGGAATTAAGGGATGAAGGGATTCGTCCCTCGGATAGACGTTTCAAGCAGTCATTAAGTGTTCTACAAGCGAAGGCATTGATCAATCAGCGGCAATTCGTAAAGGTTGATGATATTGTAATTCTTGAAAATGCCCTTTGGGAAACGGTCGATCAGAAAGACACAATATCACTGATTGTCCGTAGTCATGCTCAAGATGTCGTGACGAGGGCCATTGAAACCATTCGAAACGAAGCGCAGGAAGTGTTTAATTCCATGCTGAAAGATAATTCAACTGATGCTGGAATGGAAGCTACTCAGAAACTTAAAGCCTTGGTAGTTGATTTGAATAAACTATCCAAACATAATCAGAGCCGGAAAACTGATATTGATCCAGTACTGAATCAATTAAAATCCATGCAGCAGGAAATATTGGACAGCATCTTGGAACCAATAGACTTTTAAGCCTCTTATTAATAGAAGAGATAAGATGCCGTATGAAAAAACTGAAGGAAGTAAATTAGATGTCGAGGGTATTCCTTCGGCATCTATTAAATATCTGAAGGGAAGTGTTCGGTATGAACGGAATTAAAACAAATATTGAAAATCGCTCAGTGTTGAATACAGATGCTTATGACAAAAGACGTTTCAATGAGATTTATAGTATGTCCCAAGGAATCCAGAAGGTAAAGGATGAAGGGGAATTGCCAACATTCGAACCTCTATTGGCTGACATATGGGCCTCCTTATATAAGATGAGACCGGAAATCACGAAAGAGGAGGTTGCTGCCGATTTGAGCGTCAATAAATCATTGATGGGGAGAATCATGGAGGACGAGTCATTCCAAAACTATCGTAACTTCACCCGATTGGATGATTTATCGTCAGCCATCGGCACTGTGAAATTCGGGGAGAAGACGAATCAATGGTTGGCTGACCAAAAGATGCAGGATAGCGAACTTCGAAAACAGTTGCAAGAGATTCAAGCGATGCAAAGACAACTTGAGAAACAGGAACAGCAGGAAGGGGTCGGAAATGGTAATGAGCAGCTACAAACCGACCTATCTCAAGCAATGGCTGGATTGGACAGTCAAATTCAGCAAACCCTCCAAAATAATAGTCATAGCTTTTCAGTGCAAATGTCTCAGGCTGCACAAGAAACGAGACAAGTGAAATCGAACCTTAAATCTTTGATGGGTGGAATTGTTTCAGGCAGCGGTGAAGCAGAATTGAAGAAGGTACCCCTTCGTGACCAGATATCATTGGCTGAGAAAATTGCCTTTGATAAACGAATGTTGGAAATCGCTGAATGGGCTGGACGTTTTAAACAGATAGCAATCAAAAAGCAGAAGTCGAAATATACTGAAGGCAACGAGAGAAAAGGTGTGATAACAGGGGATGACATTGAAAGGTTATTACCGATTGAACTGGGCTTGTACAGACACCCTGCAACCAAAATTGATTTCTTGCGGCGGTTTGCTGAAAAACAAACGATGATGTTCGAGCAAAGCGGCAAAGACACACTTGGCAAAGGTCCAATCGTTCTCTGCCTTGATCAATCGGGAAGCATGCGTAAACTTGATTCACAATCTAAAGGATTTGCGCTTGCGCTATTATCCATTGCTAAAAAACAAAAGAGGGATTTTTGTTTGATCTTGTTTTCCACTCGCACCGATGTAAGGGTGTTTGAGAAAGGAAAGATAAAAACCAAAGATCTGATTGAATTAGCACAAACATTTTTAAGTGGAGGAACAGATTTCAACCTACCGTTAACTAAAGCAGTTTCGATTATCGAGGACAGTAAATTTAAGAGATCTGATCTCATTTTTATAACAGACGGAGAGGACAGCTTAAAAGAGTCGTTTATCAAATCATTTATTAGGAAGAAGGAGAATATGGATTTTAATGTGCTTTCTCTTGTGTTAGGGAACAAAGCAGAGAGCGTTCAGTATTTTTCTGATGAAGTTATTCTGATTACAGATTTTAATGACGAAGGTAGCTTCAAAGCCTTCACTATATGTGAATAACCTTGACGGTATGAGAGTTGTTCATTATTGAAGGTTCGTTGATGGGGAAGAAACATTAAATAACAATCTATTTTGGAGACACAATTCACATATGAATTAGTGTCTCTTTTTATGTTGCTACATCAACACTTCAATGGATTTAACACATTAATTAGCACATCAATTTGCAAACAAATTGGAGACGTCGAATAAATTTATGCCGAGTTGTAAGATTTATGGTAATATAAAGTT
Source organism: Sporosarcina pasadenensis (assembly GCF_047228845.1). Lineage (NCBI taxonomy): Bacteria > Bacillati > Bacillota > Bacilli > Caryophanales > Caryophanaceae > Sporosarcina > Sporosarcina pasadenensis. The sequence continues at coordinate 13,533 of NZ_JBFEGM010000004.1, read as the reverse complement.
AAGAGTTGTGAAAGTTTTCACTTAAACTAACGCAGCAGTTTAGTTGAATAAGGAAAGATCTAAAGAACAATATAGAATCAAGAATAGTAGGAGGTAAAACATGGCTAATGAATTAAAGGGACCAGTAGATTTTATTAATATCGAAGGTCAAAAACTTCATGTCAATATTATTGGTGACGGAGAAGCTATCGTCTTCCTTCATGGTGGTCCTGGAAGTGAGCATCGTTTTTTTCTTCCTCACGTTTTACCATTAGCCCAAAAGTTCAAACTTGTTTTATATGATCAAAGGGGTTGCGGTAAATCAGAACACGCTAAAAGTAATACATACTCCATGATGGATGAAGTAAAGACATTAGAATTATTACGCAAAGAATTGAAGTTGGAAAAAATGAACCTTTTCGGAGAGTCTTGGGGTTCTATGCTTGCCTTGCTTTATGCAACTACCTACCCGGAAAGAGTTAATAGAATACTTCTAACAGCTGCTTTAGGGGTTTCGGCAAAAGGATATAAAAGCTTTGAAAAAGAACTTTTGAAAAAAATATCCTTGAAGGATAAAATAAATCTTTTTAAGGCAGATAGAAAAATGAAAAAAGGTTCTGGATCCTATGAAGATATTTTAAATATTTTAGACCCATACTACGTTTATTCAGTCGATACATTAAAAAGGAAAGAGAAGTCCAGTATGAATAGCTTTGTCAATCAATTAATAGGAGAAGATATTGAAAAGCACTATGACTTAAAAAGCGAAATCTATAAATTATCTGAAATACCAATTCTAGTCGCTCAGGGAAGTCATGATATTATTACACCTGCAAAAATTAAAGAATTATTAATAAAGTACGTACCACATGCAAAATTAATTGAAATTGAAAATTGCGGTCATTGGACTGTTGTGGAAAAGCCGGACGAAATGAATACACTTGCAGAAAATTATTTCAGCATCAACTTGTTTAATTAACGGTGTTTTACTTCAATTAGGGGTTAAGCACCCTTTTTCTTCTACTAAAGGGGCAGGTTAGCATAATAGAGATTGAGAAACTTGGAAATGAGGTAGAATCAATCGAGAATGTTAAATGGATAAATGGAAGACATCAAGAGGATAACCGTATTTTTGATTCGGAGTTTGAAGTTAAAGAATGGACAGAAGCATTATATCCAGATTTTGTTGCCTATTTTAGTAATAAAAATAATGTAGGATATGCAACACTTGATGAGAAGGTAATTAAATATTTTGCATCTCTTTTTCCTCAATGGGCTGTTTATAACAATATATAAGTCGATGTCTGTACAGAAAAAACAGAAATAAACGTTCAAATTATCTATAAAATTTGGACAGTGAAATTATAATTTTTTTCACAACGGGTGCTTTACTTCAAGAAGGAGTAAAGCCTTTTTAACTAACGAGGCAGTTTAGTTCAATAAGAAAAACGGATTTTCGAAAAACGATGCAAATAACAACCTAATAACAATTGTTTTAATTGGTTAATTAGTAGTACTAATAGCAAACAAGAACGCTCAGCAATTGAGCGTTTTTTTTTTAATGGTTATTAATTTCGGAAATATAGCACTTTTCTTGTTTCGAATCGTCTAATCTAAAGAAGGGGGTGAAAAAGTGACTAACTCATCTGGGATTGATTTCACTGCAATTTACAATGAATACTCAGATAACGTATTCAGATATATATTTTACATGGTTAATGATCCCCATGTAGCTGAAGACTTGACACAGGATTCATTCATAAAAGTATACAAAAATCTTCATACCTTTAAATTCAAGTCTAATATCAATACGTGGGTTTTCAAGATTTCGCGGAATGTTACGTTAGATTATTTAAAAAGAAAGAAACTGGTTACTTTTTTTAATCATGATGCCTTAATAAATAATGTTAAATCGGAAAATAAAACAGTAATTGAAGCAATAGTGCAATCAGAAGAGATTAAGGCGTTGTATTCTTCTTTGCAAAATTTAAAAAAAGATTACAGAGAAGTACTTGTTCTCAGAAAGATAAATGAATGTTCAATAAGAGAGACTGCAATTATATTAAATTGGTCTGAGAATAAAGTGAAATCCATGACTTCTAGAGCACTGATAAAGCTTAAAGAAGATTTAATAAAGAAGGAGGTAAGATTTAGTGAATCCCAATGAATTTGATAAATACTTTGACCACTTAAAAAAAGTCGGTCGGTCAAATGAAATGAAATCAAAAACATTAAGTAATATTATACTTCAGTCCGAAAATAAAAAATACAATTATCAAAGAAGACAGCGGTTTAAGCTTGCTGTTATATCACTTATGAGTGCCTTAATAGCTACTTTATTATTAGTCACCTACATAGGTGGAGAAGAGGTAAATCAAACTGGAGCAGGTGTGGAGATTGAAGTGAAAGAAATACTGCTTGCAAAATCTAAATCAGATAAAACATTTCAAGCAACTTCTATATCGAATTCTATAAAAATAGATAGTGACTCTACCTTTGAAAATGAGGTAAAACAACTATTTAAGCATTTAAAACTCTTATCAACTCCACCTACTTACAACACCCCTGCATTCGATATGACAGTGAGGCAAGAAAGCGGTAATCCATTTAAGGTGAAAATCTGGGAATATGACGGGGATATTTATATTTACAATATAGAACAAGATCAATATTACACATCGACAAATGGCAGTGCTTCTAGGGTCTATAGAATGTTGCGTAATATCCCGCACCTACAATAAGGAAATACACACCTGAAAATTAACCTTACTCGACTTTTCACAACTCAAATTAACTGGAGGCGAAATTATTGCTAGAAGTTTTAGTAGATATGTTTGAAGTTATAACAGCCCTTTTAAAAAGAAATAAAATAGTTTTCGCTTCAATTCTTACTATTTTATTCCTGTTAATTATAGTTATTTTTAGAGATCATATCTTATAAGGAGTTCCCAGGCTAGATTAACTCAAAGAAAATTGAAGCTTTATTATTCAGCATTCGGCCATTGCTGAACTGCCATAAATTAATCCAATTAATGAAAGTCTTATTTAACTAACGGGGCAGCATTCCTGTTTGAAGGATTTGCACCATCTTGAAAGAAAAAGAGCCCTCTTGTATGATGCTGAGTGTCAACGTGGAATTGACCCATCATCAAACAGGAGGACTACTCTATGTATTCTAAGTGGAATGAAAAGCTAAATCAAGTAACGGAAAACACATTAATTGTCGGCATGGATATCGCTAAGAGTACTCATTACGCATGCTTCGTAGATGACCGCGGACGTGTACTTGAGAAAGCCTTTGCCGTACATCAATCCAGAGAAGGATTTGAAGCATTATATCAAAATGTACTTCGTGCTATGAAAGTACATGAAAAAACTGATGTTATCGTTGGGATTGAGCCTACCGGCCACTATTGGATGAACCTTGCTTATTTCTTGGATTCCTATGGAATCCCGCTTGTAATGGTCAACCCACTACACGTCAAGCGGTCAAAGGAACTTGATGATAACTTACAGACGAAGAACGATAAGAAAGATGCAGTCGTCATTGCTCGGCTCATGAAGGACGGGCGTTTCAGCTATCCTCGCATCCTTAAGGATATTGAGGCAGAGTTGCGAATTGGCTCTACACTTCGTTCAAAGATGACAGAAGACTTGTCGAGCCTCAAGAACCGGATCATTCGCTGGCTTGATCGGTACTTTCCGGAGTTTACACAGGTCTATCCGACCTTCGGGAAGATGGCAATCGCTACACTTGAGAAAACACCTTTGCCACAGGACATCGTAGGAAAGACTGCTGAAGAGTTAGTCTTGCTCTACCGTCAGGTAGAGGGGATGAGAGCACCACAATTACCAAAGGCAAGACTTCTGGTTGATGTAGCCAACCAATCTATCTGGGTGACGGAAGAATCGCAGATGGCACGATTCGAAATCGCCACGCTCATCCGTCAGTACCGATTGTTAGAGGAAGAAATAGAAGAGGTAAATAGCCAATTAGCCGAGTTGGCTAAGTCTACAGGAGAGTATCTATACCTCTCCACTGTTCTCGGCTTAGGGGATGCTACAATCGTTGATCTACTCTCAGAAGTCGGTAGCTTTTCACATTATGAAGATCCACGCCAACTCATCAAACTCGCGGGATTAACATTACGTGAAAATTCTTCTGGACAACACAAGGGACGAAAACAGATCTCTAAACGAGGCCGGAAGAGGTTAAGGAATGTTCTATTTAAAGTCATCGTTCCACTAATCAGGCACAATGAAGCGTTTAAACGGCTACATGAATACTACACGACTCGCCAACAAAATCCCCTACGGGGAAAACAATCGATGGTCGTGCTATGCGGTAAATTACTGAAAGTGTTACATGGAATTTGTAAGAAGAAAGTTCATTTCAATGAGCGGCATATGATGAACGATCTCCACTGTCTCGCAGTGGCAGCGTAATACATTTCAAATCGATCTATCTATGACAAGAAGGATGACACGGAGAAGCCCGCACCGTACTAACACTAAGACCGAGAGTCCCTGGGGCAGCTTAGCAGGCCTCTGCCTTATGAGTAGACCGAACGAAGGAATGTAAGCGCACCGACGCTAAGAGACATGGGAGGGTGCGTCATCATAAGCAACGCAGAGATCCATTGTGCATCAAATAAATGGTGGTAATATAAGCTAATGTTTTCCATTAGTTTTAGCGAAGCGTACTCTCATCTTGGTAATAAAAACAATAATTTCAAATCTATGTTTATAAATTAGCATAAAAATAATTTTCCTCACATCACGAAGTGATGTAACCGTTGATACTTCAATGTTTATAGAGGGAGGTTAGTTCAATAAGGATTTAAAGAACAAATATCGAGTAAAGAGATTATTACTATATTGATGGGAGATGATTTAAATTAAAAAGTTTATCTGGATGGCATTAATCTTAGCTTTATCAGTAGTGTTTTCAGGTTGTTCAGCATCTGAATTGATTCAGGTGGGCACTCCTTCTTTTAATGAGAAAGGAAAGTCAATTAGTTTTGATAAGGAGATCAAGGACTCGGAATCAATCGAAGCTTTGAGGGCACTAATTAAAAAAGTTAGGGAGGTTGAAGAACCGAAAGACTTAGATGATGAACCAGAGACATTTTTCTCGCTTGTAAGACAACAGGAAGGCATTGCCGAAATGTGGTTGTATGTTTACTATCAAGACGACGGTAGTTCAATTTTATATAATGACGGTGTAAATGGTTACTATGCCCTTTCTAAAGAGCAAACTAATGAATTGAGAAGGATATTAGAACAATAGTAATTCTTTATGGGGTGCTTTACTTTAAGAACATTGGGCTACTGAGACGGCTCAATGTTCTTATTGGATTTAAACTAACGGGACAGTTTAGTTCAATAAGAGGATAAAATTAAGAGGTGAAAAATGGATAAAACAAATAGTTATACTTATATTGGAATTGGGAGTAAGGGGGAATTAGACCATAAGCTGATATCTAATCTTTTGAAAGCATTTCTCAATCAGCCTATAGTCAAGTTGCATTTGCCACAGGTGATACGGGTATCCATCTACTTGAAGTAAGGGAGGATGTCCGGCTTGTCAGGTTTATGAATCGGCTGGATCATTTAACTAACAAATAATAGCGGTGTGAATTGTGGTTTCTGAACTTGGGGGGGAAGTATCAGATGGAAATTATAGTGAGTGTAGTATTGTTGTTACTCTTCGGATATGTTCTTTTCAAGTTCTATCGGCTCAAAAGTAAATTGAAACAAGCTGTCGTTTTTCCTGTCACAGAAGAAGACTTGAAAGCGATTCGGGCACAACCGAAAAGAGCATTGGATTTGCCGGTGGCTGCTAGTTTACTAAGAGGCATTTGTGGTTTAGGTCTCTTTTTTCTCATTTTTATTATCACGGTAATTTATGATTTGTATGACAGCGAAGTGATCAAGTGGAATACTTACGCCATGTTTATTGTGCCTTTGCTATTTTTTAATCCAGCTTGGAATCTATTTGCAATCGTGGATGACGGTGTGATCTGCGAGGGACGGTTTGTCCCATGGCATAGCATTCGATCGTATGAAATCGAGGAAGTTCATTCCAACCATCCTGTTTATACACCTGGGGTAAGCATTGCATATGTGCTGAAGATACACGGGAAGAGGAAGTATTTTATAGTTAGTTGTTTTATTACGTCGGATGCGGTGAAAGAGAAGGTAATCGGATTACTAGATGCCCGTTTATCGTGAACATAAAAATATCCATCCTTGCGTGTAACGGGTTTGGTTGATGGGGAGAAAACAATAAAAAACACATTGTTCGGGGACACAATTCGCATATGAATGAGTGTCCCTGTTTTTGTTGTTTAATCAACATATGTATACCTGATATTGATGAATTGGTAACCAAAAATGGCACAGGAGTAAGCAACAGTGCATAAATTTATTGCCTTTGTTAATTCCGCCTTTAAAACAATTACTAATTGGATATTTGAAAGAAAAATATAGAAGTAAGATAAGAAATCTATGCCAAAAATATACTGAATACTGAAAAATTTCGTTATCCAACTAACGAAGCAGTTTAGTTTAATAACAATGTTGTGCAACTTTTCTAAATCAATGAACGTTATGTAGAGGGGTGGGATAGTATGAGTTCTCTGGAAAAACGATATAACTTGTGGTCTATTTATTTAATAATTTTTTGTTTAGGGCTAGCTTTAGATTCTCTATATTCTAAGATGAACAACGCCTGGTTAATTTCACCGCCAAATTACATTCTCTTTATAATTAGTGTATTAGCCTTTATTTTAGGAATTAAAGGTCTTAAAGATAAGAGAAACTGGCGGACAAAAACAAGAAGTTGGTTAACGATAACCTTGTCGTTGTTGTTATCTATCGCACTTTTTTTAGCACTATCGTTTACACTCTTATTTTCATCATTTGGAGCAAATGAACATATGAAGACGGTGAGTTCTCCAGACAATAGCTATACCATAGATTTCTATCGTTGGGATGCAGGGGCAGCGGGAACATTTGGGGTAAGAGGAGAATTGAATGGACCACTTTGGTTTAAGAAGAGAATTTATAATGAAAAAAGAATTGAAAACGTGAATGTTGAATGGAAAAGCAATAATAAAGTCTCGATTAACAATCATATTTTGAACTTAAAAGAAGGCGAAACTTTTGGATATTAGTGTTTCTTAGCAACAATGTTCTTCAACTAACGGGTGCTTTAGTTCAATAAGAGTAATTAATATCAACGCTCATTGCTGAGCGTTTTTTTGTTTTGTGAGCGATAGCGAAAAGTACGGAAGAGGTTTTCTTGAGCGCAGCGAGGATACCGGAGAAGGTTCGTTTTCAATTTTAGTATTTTATGGTAAGGTAAATTTAAATATTTTGAAAGGTATCACTTAAACTAACGTGGCAGGTTAGTTGAATAAGGTTGTTTAGCTTGTGTTCAACAATCGGATCCGATAATAAGGATTTTGAGAACTAAACAAATAACAGTTTGAAGGGAAAAGAAGAAATTGCAAAAGAAAATAATTATCTTGTGTTTCTCAATGGGAATATTGGCACTAGCTTTAATTTATCCCACTTTTAATAAAACTAAAATAAAAAGAATTGTAGAAAATACCCAAAAAGTGTTGGATATGTATGAAGAAAATAAAATTTTAAAAGAGCGCCTAGCAAGTTTTGATTCGATAAAACTAGAGTTAGCAGATATAAAAAAAGAAAATAAAAATCTAGTAGATATTATAGACACCCAGACTTATTTGACCAAAGAACTAAATTATCCAACTGAGGTGGAGACTGTTCTTTCAAGAGAATATGATCAATGGTATGAGGAGTTAATAATATCGTCCGAATTTAATTATAGTCCAGGTATCGTAATGACATCAGAAGGTCTGATCGGCAAGATAGTAAACGGGGAAGATAGTGAAAATGATAAGAGCGTTGTTAAGCTAATAACCGGCAGTTTAAACAATGTAGCTGCAAGTGTACAAACCAATGAAGAACTCCAAGGTATTATCGAGGGATACGATAGGGACAATGGAGTGCTTCAAATGAAAATACTTAATAAATATCAAATTGAGATAGAAAAAATAATAGGCAAAAATGTTACTACAACAGGAAAGGGAGGAGTTTATCCTTCTGGTATAACTATTGGGAAAGTTATAGATACGAAGATTGCTGAATTTGGGTTGAATAAAATTCTACTAATTGAGCCTGCAGCAGATTTTAACGATATTTATGATGTTATTGTAATACCTGGTGAACATAAGTAACCAGAGTTAAGCTAACGGGTGCTTCAAGAAGGAGTAAAGCCTTTTTTCTTATTGAACTAAAGGGGTTAGTTCAATAAATGGTGCTGATGAAAAACGACATAAAACGAAGAGGGGGGGATAAACAATTGAAACGATTTATTTCACTTTTGATTTTACTATCAGTAATGGCAATGTTAAGTGCTTGTTCGTCAAAAACATCTTTAGAACTTATAGATAAAGAAGTGAAAATTTACCGCGACAAGGAAAGAACAGGTTCAATGATTTTAAAAACAGGAGAGGAAGCAGGTCAAGAAGTTATACCTGCGACGTTGTCTTACTCATTTTCAATTAAAAACGTAGGAAGTAAGAAGGTCGGAGAAGCAAACGAAGACGAAGATTTGATGGTAAGAATTGAACCAAACGAAAAATTATTGACTGTATCAAAAGAAGTAATGGGGTTTAATATTTTTAGTCCAGAAGAATATAGTATCGAGCGTGCGGGTTTGCGTTATGAACATTCCTTTAGGAGTGTCCTTGAACCTAATTCAGTGGGTCAATATTTTTTTAAATACACATTAGGTTACGTCGAAGAAACTGAGGAAGTTTTCGCTCCTTCTAAAGAACAATTAGGAAAACTAAAAGAGAACGCTTTCGAGGCAACTTTAGTTGTATTGGTGGGCAACGAAGAAATAGCTCGTTTTCACTTAAGTAAAAAAGAATAAGTGTTTTGCTAATGCTAAAAAGCAAACCGATTAATATTTAGTTTGTGAAAAGCTTCACTTAAACTAACGGGTACTTTACTTGAAGAACATTGGGCTACTAGAACAGATCAATTTTATTATTGAACTAACGAGGCAGGTTAGTTCAATAAGAATGCTAAAATGAATTTAAAGTAAATTGACTAAGTCCTTTATTGGTTTATGGAGGTGCGAAATTATGAAAAGGTTCATAACAGCAGCACTATCTGCTATTTTATTTGCAACAATATTTTCTTGGTTTTTCTTTGTACCCAATTTTCAACGGGAACCTAATGTTTATTATTCCAGTTTTTCAGAAACGTTTACCTTAGCCATTATTTATGCTGGACCTGTTTTTTTCTGGTAGGATTACCTTTTTCGATCTTTATTGATAAGTTGGTTGCAATGTTTAACAAAAGTTTAAAATGGACACGTTACTTTTTCGGATTAGGTTCATATTCGTTAGCCGGTATACTTTTTGGCGTTGTTTTTATAAGTATACTTAACCCAAATTTCTATCTAGAAGATGTTATTTCATTTTCAATCTGCTGTTTTATAGCGTCTAATATTTACTTTCACTTGTTATTGTCAGTTTCGAAAATAGATTTAGCATTCAACTAACGGGTGCTTTAGTCAAGTAGAGTCATGTCTGATAAGATATGGCTCCTCACATTTAAAAGTACTTCTGATAATACTCTTTCCTTAGCCTTCCGCTTAATTGAGCGTATATCCTTGTGGTCTCACTTTTCTCATGACCCAAAAGACTTTGTATGACTTCAATAGGAGCTCCATTATTCAATAAATGAGTTGCATAGCTGTGTCTAAGTTGGTGTGGATGAATCTCTTTATTGATTTCGGCACGATTTGAAATTCGCTTGATGATGTATCGCATTTGGGCGACACTCATTTTATGTGGCTGCCTTGCTGTTACAAAAATGGCAGGATTATTGTCATTCCGTCCTTCAAGATATCGTTTAAGCCATATGTCGCAACGTGTATTGAAATAAACTTCCCTTTCCCTATCCCCTTTTCCTCTAACGATCGCAGATTGGTTGGTCCAATTAATATTGTTCTTTTCTAACGCAACTATTTCTCCAATTCGACAACCGGTAGAAAACATGAATTCAAAAATCGCTTTTTCTATTGGGGTATGACAGGATTCACGAAGGTGTTCAATCTCTCGTTCGGTTAAATGCTTGGGTATCCGCTTACCGACTTTGGGCTCTTTAATCTTGGAAGTTGGATTCTTACTCAGGTAGCCTTCTTCATGAGACCAACGAAAAAAAGATTTCAGAAAGCGGATACGATGTGCAAGACTGGCTGGTTTTAAATGCTTACCCGATACAGCAAGATATTCCTTCAGTTGATTCGTATCCAGCAAGTCCATCTCTACATCCTTAAAATAACCGATTAGTAGCGTAGACTGTAACTGATAGGCCTTCAACGTTTGTGGTGAAAAACCCTCTATCCGTTTATCAGCTTCAAACGAAGACCAAGCTTTTGACAATAACAATCCATTCCCCCTAAGAGAGTAATAATAAAGGGATTATTGCCAACTTAATAGAAGTATAGTCATATGGAGTATTTTCACTAACGTGGCAGTCTAGCGGAAGAAGGAATGTCTTTTAGTAGTGTTGAATTATTATCTCATAGACGATTTTAAGGATGGTGTTAAATAGATGTGGAAGAACTATATAAGTTCAATATCAAAAGATTATTCATTCAAACCACCGGCATCTACTGCTGAAATAATTCAAATTACAAAGGAACTAAATGTGGAATTACCAAAAAAGTTGTATGCATTATATAGTGAAACGAATGGAGTTTTCGATAGTTTCTGTTGTCCTTTAATATGGTCAACTTCACAAATAGTAAAGGATAATTTGTTTTTTAGAATCTTTGGTGACTATAAAGATATTTATATGCCATTTGAACACTTGTTATTTTTTTCAGATAACGGCTGCGGTGACCTTTTTGGCTTTAAAATATTAAATGGTAGCATTCAAACAGAAGATATTTATGGATGGAACCACGAAGATGACAGCAGAACGTGGGTTGCTTCATCATTGGAAATATTTATTGAAGGTTGGATTACTGGTGAAATTACTACTTAGATAAAGGCATTTGCTTATTAATAACGGGTGCCACAGTGAAGGATCATGTGACTGCTTAAGCAGCTCATCTTACTTATTGAACTAACGCAGCAGGTTTGTTCAGTAAGAATTAACATAGTTTTTTTATTTAATGTAAAATATAATCATGATTTTACTTATTTAAGGGGGGATTTGCATGGGGATGTGCTTAATAATTCTGGGTGTTTTAATATTTCTTTTTGGCATCCTTACTCCCGTAAATGATTTTATTACTCTACCGATTTCAATCCTTGTTTTCGTCGTTGGAATAAATCGCTTATTAAAAAGAAAAAAATAAAGTAGTTAACGGGTGCGTAACTTGAAAAACGTTGAGCTACTAAGATGTCAATGTTCTTGAACTAACGCGGCAGGTTAGTTCAATAAATATTTTTGAACTTAATTCCAATTGGTTCGTATAAAGAAGTAAGAACTTAAAAAAGGTGGGTGGGATTATGAAGTACTTCCTAATTGTTATATTGAGTTTATTGTTAGTTGCCTGTACAGATGAAGAGGTTTTGTATTCAAATACTCCTGATAAGGCAATAGAGTTATTAGAATCAGAAGTTGGTTTTGTTAAAAATATGAACGTTATACTTATGCATGAAACAGATGTAAATGTTAATAGAAAAATATATGTTTTTGAAGGAGAAGGAGCAATTAGTGATAATAGTGAAAATAAAACTCAATATTTTGTAGCACTTGTTGAAAAACAAAAAAAAGGTTGGGTTGTCTTAGAATCGCTTGGAATTGGAAAACCTTCAGACCGTAGTATTGCAACTGGAGGAAATTATATTGAAGCTGGCTTTATTGACATATCCGAAAATCTAGAACTGAAGATAACTCAATATGTTCTAAATATACCTGAAAAAGATTATTCAATATGGGTAGAAATATTAGAATAATAATTGTAGCTTTTAAACGGTGTTACTCTCCTACAAGGACATTCTCTCAAAAATTAATGAAGAAATGTTTGTGAAAAGTTACACTTAAACTAACGGGTGCTTTAGTTGAAGAAGATTTTGCTACTCTAGGTGTACTACTATAAAATAGAAGGAATATAAAAGCTGTGATGGGGTGTATACATTGGCTGAGATAATTCCTTTTAAGACAAAGCGACAGATTGAAACGGAGAAAGCGAAAAAAACTATCCGTGAATGGGAAGATTATTTAGAGTGGGAAGATGCTAACTGGCATAATGTCATAAATAGAGCTGAAGATGTCACGGAATTATCAAAAGAAGAGATGGATTGGCTGAATGAATGGTTGGAGAAGAACGATCATTAGTTGAAAGTTTTTTATAGATATTAAACATACAGATAAGTTCAGAATAGGATCGGATAAGTTTAAACGCAACACAAATACAACACAAGATAGTTGTAAACACCGTAACAGCAACGTTTAAGAGCATATATATACGTCCTCCTGGGACGTTCTTAGTTCAAACGGTTAGAAATAAGAAGATGGCCGCAAACGTTGATTTAACAGCGTTTGCGGCCGTTCTTTAATTTATAGGATTGTTGTATTCACTTACTTGACCAGAGTATACGCAGTGAAATATAAACCAAAGAAATGAGACGATCCTTTTGATATTTTTTAGTATAGGCATTGTGGTTATAGGGGTTATTATTGCAATAAGATACAGAAGCATATATCCATTCATTGAAATACTTATCTTTGCAAGTGTTGCATTACTATTTGATCTAACTCAATTAATTCTCGGATCTTTGGGGAATAATTGGGTATATCAGATAGCTATTCCCTTATTATTAACATTGATAGCAGTCTATATTGCATACAGACTAATTAAGAAAATAGATTGGCAGTATTAATAAATCCATGTTAATTAACGCTGAATCATGAATCATCTTTTTCAAGATTTTAGATGGATCCTAAATCGAAACCTGCATTTTAAAAAATGAAGGTGAAATTGTCGCAAAGTCTCAATGCGATGACCATGGCAGAAGCGTATATTCAAATACATCTAATGGCGAAATGTATTACCGCTACAATGTAACATCCATCAAGTAACACTTTTTGAAATAAAAGTTGCAATCGATCGAATTAAAGGGTATATTATTAAACGTCGCATTTTTCGAGAGAGCGAAGACGACAAAGAAATTATAATTGGTTGTTGACTAACATCTATATAAAATGTTAAGTTATATACCTTGCGCTTCTGAGATGCACAGGCAAGAAAGAATATCGAAAAAAGTTATTGACAATGAAGTTACCAAGATGGTATTATATAAGAGTTGCTTCTGAGCGAGGCGATGAACAACGAATCAAATGAACCTTGAAAACTGAACAGCAAAACGTCAACAAATAAAGTTCTGGAGCCGACCCCGTCGGTGAAAAGAACAAACGAATCTTCGGATTCAAAATTGACATCTTAAATGATGCCAGCAAGAAACTCGAGCTACTCGAATTTCTCTATTA
>NZ_JBFEGM010000003.1:0-283676 GCF_047228845.1 Sporosarcina pasadenensis | reverse complement strand
CTCCCATCAATTCGCTCGACTTGCATGTATTAGGCACGCCGCCAGCGTTCGTCCTGAGCCAGGATCAAACTCTCCATAATAGAGAAATTCGAGTAGCTCGAGTTTCTTGCTGGCATCATTTAAGATGTCAATTTTGAATCCGAAGATTCGTTTTGTCTTTTCACCGACAGGGTCGGTTGCAAGACTTTATTTGTTGACGTTTTGCTGTTCAGTTTTCAAGGTTCATTGTCTGCCGCTTTTTGCGGCGACTTCTTAATCATAACACTTTGTCTCTCTCGAGTCAACAACTTTTTTTAATTTGTTTTCTTCATTTTGTTGAAGTTGTTGTTGCCTCTTAAGGACAAGTAATACTATACCTCATAACTGAATCTGAAATCAAGCCTTTTTTAAAAATAATTTCCCGCGAAGCTTTTTTATATCGACAATGAACAAGAGAATGCCCGCTATGACAACGATTCCGCCTGTTATTTGCGCAGCAGAGAGTTTTTCGTGAAGGATATAGAATGCAAGAACTGACGCGCCTACAGGTTCAAAAAGTATAGCAATGGAAATGACATTTGTACTTACCCACTTCACCGCCCAATTGAATAGCGAGTGCCCCAACAGGTTTGGTATGAGTGCAAGTAAGAAGAACCAGAACCAATTTGATGTTGAATAAGGACCGAATGACTCTCCTTTAATAAGGACATAAAAAAAGAGCGTAACTGTACTGATTGAGTATAGAAGAAACGTATAAGTAATAAGAGACAATCGTTTACGGACTTCTTGTCCGAATAGCAAGTATGCGGTAATTAACGCGCAAGCAGCCAAAGCAAGCATATCTCCGAAAAAGGCGGTTCCGCTTAACTGGAAGTCGCTCCAACTGATAATGACGCTTCCCGCAATTGCAATAACTGCCGATAAAATCGTTTTAACTGAAAGCTTCTCTTTAAAGAAGAAATACGTACCGACAAACGCAAAGATCGGCTGCAATGTAACGAGGACGGTTGAACTTGCGACAGAAGTGTAGTTCAACGACTCAAACCATAGAATGAAATGAAAGGCTAGGAAAACACCGGCAACCGCCGAAAAGATCCAGTCTTTCTTCGTTAACATAAAAACTTCCTTCCTATATTTAGCGAGGAATAACGGAAGCATGAGAATAACAGTGAACAACATACGGTAAAAAGCGATGACGCCGGAATCGGCTGTCGTCAGTTTTACGAATATTGCTGAGAGCGCCACTGATATGACGCCTATGATAATCGGGATATAAGGATGAATTGTAGGCTTTTCCATGATGCACACTTCTCTTTCAAAAGGAATACAGGTTAGTTCGTAACCATTTTAGGCTAAAGACAATATAAAGAGTATAGCACATCTTCATCAAGATGATGATAGTGGGGGGAAATTCAAATGGAGTGGATCATGAATAACTCAATGTATCCCGAAGTATTAATTAAAATTGCAATCGCTTTAGGTTTAAGTTTAATAATCGGGGTAGAAAGGGAAATTAAGAAGAAGCCAATCGGACTGAAGACGAGCGCAGTCATTTCCACCTTCAGTTGTCTATTGACCATCGTCTCAATAGAAGCCGCATATCTAGTCCCAGCCAGGAACGATATTAATGTAACGATGGATCCGTTGCGTCTAGCCGCCCAAATAGTGAGCGGCATCGGTTTCCTCGGTGCGGGTGCCATTTTGAGAAGAGAAAATGATAACATTACCGGCTTAACGACAGCCGCAATGATTTGGGGCGCCGCAAGTATTGGAATTGCGGTTGGTGCCGGGTTTTACATTGAAGCAGCTTTTGCTGTATTAAGCATCCTTTTTGTCATCGAGGTCATCGCGCCCCTCCTTAGCAAGTTTGGGCCGAAAAGAATCCGTTCAAAGGAGGCTGCGTGTATTGTCGTCATTTCGGATAAGAGAAAGATTGATGATTTGATTCAAATCTTGAATTCCGAAAATATGAAAGTCGAAAACTTGCGCATCCGTCAAGTGCATTTTGATGATAAGCCATCAGTGCATGAAGTTGATTTCCGTCTGGATGCGTTGCCAAAAAAAGAAACTACACAATTATACACTGAGCTGACTGAACTACCTTATATTGAATCAGTCGAAATTGAAATCTTTCCTTAATGGAGGTTAAATGAAATGAAAGATATTTTACGCTTGCTTAAGGATGGCAATAAGCCGTCATTACTGGCGGCAATAGTCAACGCCGCCATTGCCATCCTTAAAGCAGTCGCCTATATGTTGACTGGAAACGTAGCAATGTTTGCGGAAACGTTGCACTCCTTGGGAGACGCGGCGAACCAATTTTTTGTGTACATAGGTTCTGCCCTTTCCAAGAAGGCGCCAACCCCTAGTTTTCCAAACGGGTTTGGGAGGGTTGTCAACCTTGTATGTTTAGGTGCTGTGATCATCGTCGGTATCATGTCGTACGAGGCGGTAAAGGAAGGTTGGCATCATGTATTGAATCCAACCGAGACAAAAGGGCTCCTCATCAATTTAAGCGTTCTAGGTCTTGCCACCGCACTGGAATTTTTCGTTTTACTGAAGGCTTCGAAAGAAGTTGCACATGAGTCAGGACAAGCCTATTCAGGGCTGAAAGCATTTAGCTACAGTTTGAAGCACCTAAACAAAGCGAAGCCCGCTACTAAATTGGTCTTTATGGAAGACATGGTTGCAACTATCGGGGGGTTATTGGCTTTTGCCGCGGTCTTGGTTGCCCATTTCACCGGATTCCTTCAGGCGGAAGGTATTGCATCCATGTTGATCGGCTTTATGATGTTCTATGTCGTTGGTAAGGTGTTCCTCGAAAATGCCAGAGGAGCGATTGGCGAAACCGATGAAGAGATGCTGAACCATATTTCGCAAATTATCGCAGAAGATCCCGATATAAAGGACATCCAAAAAGTAGAAGTGATCAAAGAAGGCGAATACCTTCACGTCGAAGTGATCGCTGAAGTGGATCCGACACAAACCGTCGCATATATCGATGATGTCAGGGACAGGCTAATGGCTTTGGTGTTGAAGCAAAAAGGCGTCCGTGAAGCGTTGATTTCATTTGATGAAGATGATGGCATCAAAACTTGGCAAGGAGTAAAAGAACCTACAATATCTGAAGAAGCACGGAAGAAATTGCCGGAAGGAAAAAAGTAGAGGGTGGAATTTTCAATTCCCCCTCTACTTTCTTTCATTATAATGAAGCTTCCAATATGGTTTTGACTTCCTCTTCACTCAGTTGAGCAAATCTGCCGAGCGGCCCATTGATTGCCGCCTTCTTTGCCATAATGTCAATTTTCGAGTCATCGATGCCGTATTCCGCTAGCCTTTCAGGCGCACCGATAGCAGTCCAATACGCTCTCAGTTTGTCAATTCCTTCATTTGCAATATCCTCATCCGATTTTCCTTCGGGATCTACTCCGAATACGTTGACGGCCAACCTTGCATAGCGCGGTGGGTTCAACTTCAGCGTATATCTCATCCAATGCGGGAAAAGAATTGCTAATCCCCCAGCATGCGGAATATCGTAAACTGCAGATACGGCATGTTCAATGTCATGCGTCCCCCAGTCACCACCCGCATTCCCCATGCCTAAAAATCCATTCAATCCCCAAGTTCCGCCTAATAGGATTGTTTCACGCAACTCATAGTTCTGCAAATCATCTACGAGCTTTTCACCCGCTGCCATGATCGCCCGCAATGCCCCTTCGCATAACTCATCCTGTAGCGGAGTATTTGTCGCACTATGGAAGTACTGCTCAAAAATATGCGACATCATATCGACGATGCCGTAAACGGTTTGATCCTTTGGCAAGGATAGCGTATAAGTTGGGTCGAGTATAGAGAATTTAGGATAGTTGAATGGACTTCCCCATCCGTATTTTTCTTCAGTTTCCTCATTTGTAATAACGGACCCTGCATTCATTTCAGAACCAGTCGCCGCTAGCGTCAAAATTGTCCCGAAAGGAATCACGTCTTTGGGAGAGTCTTTCTTAATGACAAAATTCCATGGGTCGCCGTCATATTTTGCAGCTGTCGCAATTAACTTCGTACAGTCAATGACTGAACCACCGCCAACCGCCAGAATGAAATCGATGTCATGCTTTTTACAAAGTGCAGCCCCTCTTCTCGCCGTGCTGATACGCGGGTTCGGCTCGACACCTGCAAGCTCGAACACTTCCTTTTGTTCCTCTTTCAAGATTTCCATCAATTCATCATAAAGACCATTCTTTTTAATGCTTCCCCCTCCATATACTACGAGGATCTTGTTTCCATAAGCCGATAGTTCCTTTGCCAGCTGAGCTATAGAGTTTTTCCCAAAAATCAACTTTGTCGGGTTGTGAAAAATAAATTCCTTCAATTATATGACCTCCTTTTTCTACTGTTCATTATCCAAGAACGAATTAAGCGATGCAAGTATGGAACGTCGCGGATTGGGAATGCTACCAATAGGAGGTGAACCGCTTTGGTTCGAAAACTAGCACTGGCCATTACAATTATCGGTGCTCTGAATTGGGGAGTCGTCGGGCTTTTTAGCTTCGATGTCGTAGCCCAATTTTCAAATGGTCATGAACAACCACTTGCACGCTTCTTTTATAGTATCGTCGGGGTTTCCGGTCTCATTTCGCTAGGGCTGCTATTCGACACATGGCGCGAGAATAATGTGGAACATGTTACTGTCGCAGAGCCGGAAGAAGTGTAAAAAAGCATCTCCCGTTATCCAGGAGATGCTTTGTTATATTGCTTTTGTTATCATCCAGCTTCGGTTGGCAACTGCTCGGGTCATAAGCCAGCTCCGCTACACGGCAAAGAACGCCGTTTCGCAGATCCGTCTTATGCCTGTCGCAGTTAACCGCCAACCTCCGCTTTTGTTATGCCCAGCCACGGAAACGGGATGCTTCCGCTGTTTTGCGGATTCCGATCATGTATGCAGCAAGACGCATATCAATATTTCTTGTTGTCGCAACGTTATATACGTTTTCGAATGCGTCAACCATTTTAGTTGTCATTTTTTCGCGAACTTCGTCTTCTGTCCAGTAATAACCCATGTTGTTCTGAACCCATTCGAAGTAGGATACTGTTACGCCGCCGGCACTTGCAAGGACGTCAGGCACAAGGAGGATTCCTCGCTCCGTAAGTATTTTCGTAGCTTCAGAAGTTGTTGGACCATTTGCTGCTTCCACAACGATAGTCGCTTTAATGTTATTAGCATTTTTCTCTGTAATTTGATTTTCGATTGCAGCTGGAACTAGAATATCACAGTCCAATTCTAGTAGTTCACTATTCGTGATCGTGTTATCGAAAAGTGTTGTTACCGTTCCAAAGCTGTCACGACGATCCAATAGATAGTCGATGTCCAAACCATTCGGATCATGAAGTGCGCCATAAGCATCGGAAATACCGATAACTTTCGCTCCTGCATCATGAAGGAATTTAGATAGGAAACTTCCTGCGTTTCCGAATCCTTGGATGACAACACGTGCACCCTTCATATCAATTCCACGTTTTTTCGCCGCTTCATTAATAATGATTGTGACACCTTCTGCCGTTGCACGGTCGCGCCCTTGTGAGCCGCCGAGTACAATCGGTTTTCCTGTAATGAAACCAGGGGAGTTGAATTCATCAATTCTACTATATTCATCCATCATCCAAGCCATAATTTGGGCATTTGTGAAAACGTCTGGTGCAGGGATATCCTTAGTCGGTCCCATTACCTGACTCAACGCACGTACATATCCACGGCTCAAACGCTCTAGTTCACCCATCGACATTTCTCTCGGGTCGCAGATAATTCCGCCTTTACCGCCGCCATACGGCAGATCGACAATTCCCGCTTTCAATGTCATCCACATTGACAACGCGCGTACTTCATCAGCAGTTACTCCAGGATGGAAGCGAACGCCGCCTTTCGTTGGACCGACAGCATCGTTATGTTGTCCGCGGAAACCAGTGAATACCTTCACTTTTCCATCATCCATGCGGACAGGAATTCTTACTTCCACCATACGGATTGGTTCTTTCAGAAGATCGTACATTCCTTCATCATAGCCTAGTTTGTCAAGAGCATCCTTAATGACAACTTGTGTAGACGTAAACAGATTCAGGTTTTCAGTCATGTAAAAGTTCGCCTCTTTGATTTCATAATGTTTTTTCTACCGCACATATTGTACCATACACCAGATAGATTTTGGGTACTATTATTTTAACTTGCAAAAACTTTATTGATTTTCTCTAAAGCCCAATCCAATTCTTCCTTTGTGATAATTAAAGGCGGTGCGAAACGGATGACTGTGTCATGCGTCTCTTTACAGAGCAACCCAAGTTCTTTCAGCTTTTCGCAATAAGGACGTGCTGCTTCTGTAAGTTCGACACCGATGAACAGACCGCGCCCACGCACTTCTTTAATCGATGGATGGTTGATGTTCTGTAATTGTTCAATGAAGTAATTTCCTAGTTCAAGTGATTTATCTGCAAGTTTCTCATCCTGTAAAACTTCCAAAGAAGCGATTGAGACAGCACACGCCATTGGATTTCCTCCGAATGTGGATCCGTGGGAACCCGGATTGAAAACTCCGAGAATATCTTTATTTGCTACGACGCAAGAAATCGGGAACACGCCGCCGCCTAAAGCTTTACCTAAAATGTACATGTCGGGCTCGAAGCCTTCCCATTCACAAGCAAACATTTTCCCCGTACGGCAAAGACCTGCCTGGATTTCATCCGCAATGAATAGGACGTTATGTTTCTTACAAAGTTCGTAAGCTGCCTTCATATAACCAGCAGGCGGAATGAGAATTCCCGCTTCCCCTTGGATCGGCTCGATGATGAATGCAGCTGTGTTCGGAGTAATCGCTTCTTCCAATGCCTTCAAATCACCGAAGTCAACTAGCTTGATGCCTGGAAGCATCGGCCCAAAACCGCGTTTATATTCTGCTTCCGATGAAAGGGAGACGGCAGTCATCGTCCGACCGTGGAAGTTCCCGTTGCAACCGATAATCTCAGCTTTATTCTCCTCCACGCCTTTGACGTCATAAGCCCAGCGACGAGCTGCTTTAATAGCTGTTTCCACAGCTTCCGCCCCTGTATTCATCGGCAATGTCATGTCTTTGCCGGATAGTTTACATATCAATTCATACCATGGACCAAGTTGGTCGTTGTGGAATGCTCGTGATGTTAATGTCACTTTGTCTGCCTGGTCCTTCAATGCCTTGATGATTCTCGGATGGCGGTGTCCTTGGTTCACAGCTGAATACGCAGATAGCATATCCATATACTTATTCCCCTCAGGATCCTTGACCCAAACACCTTCCGCTTTAGAAATGACAATTGGCAGTGGATGGTAGTTGTTCGCCCCGTATTTATTCGTTTGTGAAATGATCTTTTCAGAAACCGACATGTATTTCCCCTCCCCATTTTTATGTATAGCAGGAAGCAGTTCTCAGAACTGCTTCCTTCATCATTAAATTAGAATGTCTCAGAAGTCGTTTTGCCTTGCATGTGTAGTTGTAAGTAGTCTGGACCGCCTGCTTTGGAATCCGTTCCGGACATGTTGAATCCGCCGAATGGCTGGTAACCTACGATAGCACCTGTGCAGCCGCGGTTGAAGTACAAGTTTCCAACGTGGAAATCTTGACGAGCCTGTTCAATATGCTCACGGTTGTTCGTAATCACAGCGCCTGTTAGGCCATAGTCCGTATTGTTTGCGATTTCGATCGCTTCGTCGAAGTTTTTCGCTTTCGTAATTGCAACGACCGGTCCGAAAATCTCTTCCTGCATAATGCGTGCTTTCGGGTCGACATCCGCAAATACAGTCGGTGCGACGAAGAAGCCTTTCGAGCTGTCCCCTTCTCCACCTGCAACGAGACGTCCTTCTTCTTTACCGATTTCGATATAGCTCATGATCTTATCAAATGAAGCTTGGTCAATAACCGGTCCTGCAAAGTTGGATTGTTTCGTAGGATCTCCGTACGTCAATTCTTTCGTCAATTCTTCAACACGCGCAACGACTTGATCGTATACTTCTTCGTGGATGACAGCGCGTGAACATGCTGAACATTTTTGTCCACTGAATCCGAAAGCGGACTTGACGATAGATTGAGCTGCCAATTCAAGATCTGCATCATTATCTACAACGATCGTATCTTTACCGCCCATTTCAGCAATGACGCGTTTCAACCAAATTTGGCCTTCGTTCACTTTTGCAGCACGCTCGTAAATGCGAGTTCCGATTTCACGTGAACCAGTGAAAGAAACGAAACGTGTTCTTGGATGGTCAACGAGGTAGTCGCCAACTTCCGCTCCTGAACCCGGGATGTAGTTGACTACTCCTGCAGGCATTCCCGCTTCTTCAAGCACTTCCATGAATTTATAAGCAACGACAGTCGTTGTAGATGCAGGTTTCAATAATACTGTATTTCCTGTTACTAATGCAGCTACAGTCGTGCCTGCCATGATCGCCAATGCGAAGTTCCAAGGCGAGATGACTACGCCAACTCCGAGAGGGATGTAATCGAATCGGTTGAATTCGCCAGGACGGCTTTCCACCGGCATGCCGTTTTTCAATGTAAGCATTTGGCGTCCGTAGTATTCCAAGAAGTCGATCGCTTCTGCTGTATCTGCATCCGCTTCGTTCCATGGCTTGCCCGCTTCCTTTGTCAAAAGAGCTGAAAACTCATGTTTGCGACGACGAATAATCGCTGCAGCTTTGAACAATACATCCGCACGGAATTCCGGCTTCACTTTGCTCCAGGTTTTGAAAGTTTCATCCGCGACGTTCATCGCTTTTTCAGCAAGATCTCTGCTCGCTTTGGAAACTCGGCCGATTACTTCCTCTTTATTAGCTGGATTTGTCGAAACAAGTTTATCTTCTGTCATAATACGCTCGCCGCCGATGATCAACGGATAGTCTTGCCCAAGATAGCCCTCGACGGTTTTTAATGCTTGCTCATATGCTTTTCTGTTTTCATCTTGTGTAAAATCTGTAAATGGTTCGTGTTTGTATGGGATCATGTTACTCCTCCTCAGTTAGTTAGACGCAAAATTAATTTGCATTTAATCTATAGTTCCATATATAATAATGCAAGAGATTGTTGCACATTTCAAGTGTTTTTGTTTATTTTGCAAAAAAACATAAACGGACGGTGTTGATTCGTGAATAAAATCGAAAAGAACCTTTTTCCCTTATATGAATTCGCGGTGAATCGAGCCGGCGTCGGTATCCATGCAGTGGATCATTCCGGCAGAACCGTTATATATAACGATAAGATGAAAGCGATAGAAGGGTTGGAACTTGAAGAAGTCGGAGACCGCTCCATTCTGGAGTTATTCAACTTCGATCAGGAAGAGAGCACTTTATTGAAAGTGCTTCAAAGCGGCACAGAACAGTTGAATGTCAAACAGACGTATTGGAATCGGAAAGGGCATGAAATTACGACAATCAATGATACATACCCTGTATTCCATGAAGGTGAGCTCGTAGGCGCAGTTGAAATTGCAAGGGATGTTACTGCACTTGAAAGGTTTGTCCTGCACCCATTACGTAAAAATAGCGATCCGGTCACGTTCAATCAGATTGTCGCTGCTTCGGATGAAATGAAGACAGTCATATCGACAGCCCGCAAAGCATCCAATGCTAAATTGCCTGTGCTCCTCATCGGCGAGTCAGGAACAGGAAAAGATTTAATAGCTGAAAGTATTCATAACGAATCGTCACCTGCCAATGTTCGCTTTCTTACGCTTCATTGTCACCAATCGGATGCGGAGCTGATCGATCGGCTGGACGAAGACTTGAATATGTCGGAACCGTTCACGTTATTCTGTGAGCGTATCGATTTATTATCCATTTCCCTTCAGCAAAAGCTCTTTGTGTTCTTAAAAAAGTCGGCTCAAGCTGACCGACAATTCATCGCAAGCATCGGCGACGACCCTGTCGAATTGATTGCAAAAGGAAGTTTATTGAAGGAACTCTATTATTTCTTCGCTTCTTTTACGATACGAGTGTCTCCATTAAGGAAACGGAAAGAGGATATAGTGTCGTTCGTCAAAACCTATTTTGCAAAACGCAAGGAACGGTTTGGAACTTCCCTCATCGGATTCACGAAGGAAGTAGAGGAACTATTCCTCCGCTACGATTGGCCCGGGAATATGCGGGAGCTTGAATTTTTGCTCGATGAAATCTCTTCCCTTGCCACTACCGAGACGGTGATCACATATGAGATGCTGCCTCTCCACTTCCGACTAAAAAGTGGCGGAATGGGCGATACACCTACACAGGCAGTCGATTTCATTGTAAATCCTGAAAAGGAGCTTATGCCGCTCGACCGGTATTTAAAGGAAGCGGAAGAATATTATTTGCAGAAGGCAATGAAGCTTCATGACGACAATATTACGAAAACTGCTAATGCACTTGGCATGAGCAGGCAAAACCTTCAGTATCGATTGAGGAAATTAAAAAACGGGAGATAGGCTTATGCGGCCTTCTCCCGTTTTTCATGTTTTTCACGTCTAGCTCCGAGTGGCAGACTCTCGGGTCATAAGCCAAAGTTGCTGTGTGGCAAAAACCGCCACTTCGCATCTTCGTCTTATGCCTGTCGAGTCTAACCGCCACTCTCCACTTTTGTTTAGTAACCGGAACGATCGATCCAGTCTTTCAGTTTGTCTTTTAAAGAATTGAAGCCTTCCGCATCGTGCTCTTTTACTTTATCTTGCAGCGATTTGCGGGGGCGGCCTGTTTTTTGGTGGTTGTTCGGCGCTTCTTGGAGTGCACGGATGGAAAGGCTAATTTTGCCCGCGTCATAATCGACCTCCAACACTTTCACTTTCACTTCTTCGCCAACAGCTAGATAGTCATTGATGTCCCTAACGAAACCATATGTGATCTCCGAAATATGGACGAGACCTTGCGTCTCTTCATCAAGTGCGACAAATGCTCCATATGGCTGGATGCCCGTCACCTTGCCGGTCAACTCTTCCCCCACTTCATATTTTTTACCCATGTGAAACAGCTCCCAATCTTTTTGGTATCGAATCTGCCTATACGGCCATCCGCAATTATACCATAGAGAGCCCTTTCTAATCAAAGAATGTGACAGGTAAATTGTAAAGATTCAATTATTTTATCTCGCACTAATTTCGTTCATTTTCTTTTTAAGCTCACTCCAAACACCATACTCAATCAACTGTTCATAATAAGAAGAGGTGGTCCAGTTAGAGTCTTCCATTTCATTAATAAGTTGCCGTATAATTTGACCCGATGGTGAACTTTTTCCAGTTGATACAAGTTGCTTCCACCTATCCCTTATTTCATTCCTGACAACTCCCGATTCATCGAAAATCCCCTTTTCATTATTAAACCCCGTAGCAGTAAGGAACATCAAAATATAATGAGAGTTGAAAAGATCAATCAGCTGATCAGTTTCCTTTATTTTCGGTAACGCATCTTCCAGAACAAGCAGAGCTTTCACATGCTCTTCAAATGTCCCTGTATAGATAATATGTAAATCACCTGTCAACAAGGTTATATATATTTGCATGTCTGGATGGAGGTTCCTGCGTAATACGTCTTCCAATTCAGGAGATCCTTATTTCGTAGTTAAAGGGGAAATATCTTTTATACTTGTTAAGGAATAATATTGAGTAGTCATTCCATCAATCGCATTTTGCAGCTCGATCGGGAATGATGACTTTTGCTCCAACAGTTTATCGATATCTACCAAACCATCGTTAACTAGATCCGAGGTCAGAATCATTTCTGCATTCTCACTCACAATCTTATAATAAGCATTTCCAAGGAAATCATTTTTCTTGTACAATTCATCCAAAAAAGCCAAGCTTTGCTCACGTTCCTTGGTTAGTGGATCTTTTTGTAGCTGTTCCACCATCTCTGAAGGCAATCGTAATTCGAATACCAAATTGTCGTATTTTTGCTTCGCTTCTATTCTATTGAGTCTTCCGCCATCATTCATTTGCCCATTCAATTCACGGATTGCCCTTCGATACTTGTATTTCGTATCATAACCGTATGTTCCAGGCGATACATTATGTGAATAGCCTTGGAAAACGAAGGAGTAGCCTCCATATGCTTTTTCAGGTTCAGACAATCCAATTAATTCGAACCGGCTATCCATCTCTTGTTGAAAGGAAATGTTCAGTTTCTCAATGAAACGCTCATCAGATGATTTCTGATAAGCATCACTTCTAATAACTAAAATGAATAGAAGGGCTATTATCATAACCGTTCCTGCACCCCAGAGGAGAAAAGGCTTTCTCCGTTTCACTATAGTTTTTGGTTCCCCCACAGGTGGGACGCCTTTACTTCTCAGACTAAAAATGTTCGACTCCTTAAAATAAGTTGGCAGTCTTTGATAAGACATATTCAAAAACTCGAGTTTCTTCTCTAAATTTGGCTCATCCAGTAAAAGTAGCGCCTCTTGTAACGATCGTTCCACTTGCTGGTCAGTCATGCAGACTATAGCTGCAATGTCGGATACGGATTTATTTTGGAATTTGGCGAGGATAAATGGGTTCTTTACCTCTTGCGGCAACCTGATTATTTTGCGATGCAGTTCATTATCTTCATCGAACGGAAACAAACCTTCCGAAGAGTTTTCAGGTAGTAGAACATCCAACTCTTGAATAGCAGTTTTTAATAGGTTCATTTCCTCCAACTGTTCCTCTGGGAGTTGGTCAATCTTTCTAAAAAATTCTCTAAAGATATTCTCAGTCACTTTCCCTGCTTCTTTTGGTGTAACCCCATATTGGATAGCGAAGCGTTCAATCTCCCGGATGTGCAGGTCCATCCATTCTTTATACGCCTCTCGCTCCCCGTTAATCACTCTGTTTTTTAAACTCCCCATTCTCATCCCTACTTCCCTTTGATAATGCTTAATTATTACCTTCTCTCGCTTGTTTGATTTTTGTATCCAACTTTTCTGACAAACTTTTTTCTACTTCATATTCCATTAATGCCATCCAATTTTGCTCTTCCAATTTCTTGACCATCTCTCGCATTATTTGAACGACTATATTATCCTCGTCCCTTGACGCAATACGCTTCCAACGCTCTCTAATTTCGGGCTTTATCGACAGATTTTGATCGTAGATGCCTCCTTGCTCATAAACGCCCGTTACGGTAAAGAATAACCACATATATCCACTGTCCAGATAATGATGTAATTCATCACTTTTCTTTGTCTTCGGCAACTCCTGTTCAATATAAGAAAGTGCGTCCATTTTCTCCTCAATCGTACCGCCATAGCTGACTCGAGCACTCTCCCCTGATAACATATACACATATATTTTCATATCCGGATGTAAATTTTGTTGGAGCATTTCCAGCACTTCTGGCGTACCGTATTGAGGGAATAGCGGGGCAACATCCTTTAATCCCGTCAAATAAAACGATTGAGTCGCCATGCCATCGATTGCCTTTTGAAGTTCAATTGGATAATTAGACTTTTTAGCAAGGAAACTTTCCAAGTCCACAATCCCGTCTTCATTCAATTCGGATGACCAGATGACCTCCTCATTGACAGCTAACACCTCAATATAGAAGGTCATCAAGTAATTAATTTTCATATACAGTTCATCCAAAAACCTGATGCTCTCTTCCCGGTTTTCTGTTTTCGGGTTATCTAGTAAGTCCTCCATCATTTCCGAAGGCAACCTTAATTGTTGAATTAATGTTTCATACTTTTGAGTTGCTGCTTTCCTATCGATTTTCGTATCTTTCGCTATTTGCTCCTCAAGCTTTACAATGAACCTGTGAAATGCCTCTTTAGGCTCGTTTGCATAAATTTCAAGAAAACGGTACCCTTCATTTTCATCCGGTTGAGTTAATCCAATTAACGCAAACCGGTCATCCAATTCCTGTTGAAAAGAAGTTTTCAGGTTCCCGATAAATTTCTCCGAAGAGGACCTTTGGTAGGCATCGCTTCTAATGACTGAAATGAACAAAAGGGCGATGAGAATAACCCCCCCTATACTCCAAAGGATAATAGGCTTTCTTTTAACTACCTTTGTTCTATCTTCTTGAACTGGAGGCGTTTCTTGATGATCCTGTTTAAAAATATTCGATTCTTCAAAGGTCGGCATTAATCTTTCGTATGATATATTCAAAAACTTGAGTTTCTTTTCCAAATTGGACTCATCAATTGTCATCAGTGCCTCTTCGATCGAATGGGCTGCCTGTTGTTCGGTTTGGTCCATTATGGTGGCAATTTCCGATATGGATTTATGATGGAATTGAGCAAGAATGAAAGGAACTTTCACCTCATACGGCAAACTGATTATTTTGCGATGCAATTCGTTATCCTCTTCAAATGGAAATAAAGCTTCAGGAGAGTCAGCAAGCGTCAACCCAGTCAACTCGTGGAGAACACTTTTAATAAGGTTCCTTTCCTCCAACTGTTCTTGTGTTAGTTCACCAAGACTGTGGAATATGTCCCTAAAAACAGTTTCTGTAACCTTCCCCGCTTCTTTTGGCGAAAGTCCGCATTGAATAGCAAAGCTCTCTATCTTCCGGATATGCATGTCCATCCATTCCTTGAAAGCTTCTTGGTCCCCTAGAAGAATTCTTTTCTCTAAAACTTCCAATCAAATCCCCACTTCCCGTTGCAAAACAAAATCTACTTTAACTATACCAAATAGACAGAAAAAAGACCGCCGAATTTGGCAGTCTTTGTTATTTTTCAAACGGATTGAACTTAACTCTCCAGCCGTCTTCCGTCCAGTACATATGAAATTTCCTTTCAGACGGAAGATCAGGATAGAGCTCTGTGTCGACTGTAAGCGTTGCGATGCCTGGCCAGTTTCCGTTTTTGTCTTGCTCTAGGCCTTGGAAGGAAACTTTCTTATACATTTTGTCATCATAGGGTAGGAAGTATTTTTCCGGATTTTGCAAATAGGTTTCCTTGTCGACCACTTCTGAACCTCCACCTTGGTAAAACAGTTCATATTGCATTTCATAAAAGCCTTTATCGCCGGCATAGAAATACATGGCAAGTATATCCAATGGTTGGACCCATCTTAAATAACCCGCAGTATCATCAACACTGACTATTCCCTCATAGTAGAAAGCACTCATACTCATTAGTTCTTCCTGAAAATCCAATTCTGGACTCAGATGATGGGAGGGAAGCACTTTAATATTCTTGGTTCCGACTTCCCAAATGCCTTCCTCGTTAAAGGTCATCGGGACTTCCCCAACTGACCCCGGAAATGTTACTGAGCTATAGAATGTATGCTGATCTCGATAGACTGCTTGCCCGTCAAACCGTACTTCGCCGGGTTTGTGGAAGTATGAAAGACCTTTCCTCCAGTTTTCCACGTACATTTCCAGTGTATATTCTAAACCTGTTTCATCATACTTCAAATGGTTTTCATTCGTTAAATAATACATAGTTTCGGGATCATCCAATTCATTCGCAAGATCAAACATGGCAAGCACATGAACGGGTGATACCCCTTTCAGCAAGGATTTATCATATGTCTTCTTAAAATCCTCGTACAAGTCTTGAACTTCACTCTTAAATGAAGCATCTGGCAACTGGATGGTGACGTCCCGGAAATCCGGTCTTTCCCCATACATATACTCCTCAAGCACTCCTCCCCTGTACAGGACAAGCGCTTTCTCCAACTCATAATTGTCTAAAGCATCCCAGCTCGCCGATTTCCTCCAGCCCGACGCCTCCATTTCTTTGATAATCGGGTCCAGGATGTAACGCATTGGGGTTGCCTGCCCACCTCCAGCCATATTTCTCCACGCCTCTTGGTATTCGGGAAGCAATACGCCATCCGCATCAAAGATCTTTGTTTGATCGCTTCCTTTTAGGAGTTGGTTGAACAATCTGCTATAGTACCTTTTTAAGATCGGATATAAAGTGGAATCCTGTTCCACATTCATGAGGGTATACTCCATATCCCGCATCATTGAGCTCGATTGAAGCGGCGGATGATCAAGAATGCCTCCAAACATATACGGCTCATAAATGAGCATTTCTCGATATCCAAACGTATGTGTATGAAGATTTGAATTAAGCTCTTGATGCAAGTGTGACTCATAATACCGCGGGCCGATTTCACCCAAATACTTGTCTGTTTCCAAACGGAAAGATTGCTCCCTCATTGTGTTGATCATGTTTTGCAGCTGTTCTGGGAAACTCTTGCTCGTAAGCATGATTATTTCCACCTTGTCAACAGATGGGCTGACTTCAAATTCTTTAATGGCATCATAATTTTGGGAATTGATCGTTCCGTAAACGAAGAGCAGGTTTTTCACCTTCTCGCGGTATGTTGCAATAAAATCGATGCTTCCTGCTTCATTGTCGGTTAACGGATTTCGCTTCAAATCTTCAATCATCTCAGAGGGTAATTTTAATTCTTCAATCGCTTGAGTATATTGATTTAATAGGATCTCTTTTGCGTTTTCATATTGTTTAACATTCTTTACATAACTTTCAATTGAAAGCAATGCCATTGTAGTCGACCCTACATACTGCTCGAAATGCTCTTCATCCATTTTGAGCATTTCCCTGCGCTTTTCCTTTTCCACTTCGTACTTTGCTTTCAATTCCTCAATATAGTCGTCCAGCTCCGCTGAGTCGACGATATTCTCCTCAGTTTTCTGTTTCTGATCAAAAATATACCCAGTTCCAATGAGCCCGAGAATGAATATACTTGCAAAGCCCATGGCCCAAATGGTGAACGTCTGTCTGATTCCACCTTTTGAAGGTTTTTGCTCCTTCGGTTGTGGAGCTTTCTCCTGATCAATCATCCGAAAAACTTCATCCTGATCAAATGAGGAAGGCACATGTTCATACGACTTTTTCAAAAACTCCATCCGCTTTTCAAAATTGTCATTGGCCATGTGTTACCCCTCCGTTCATGTCCATCTCTTTTTTCAAGCCGTCCTTCGCTCTGAAAATCCGGGTTTTCACTGTTGCCAACGTTATATTCATGACATCCGCGATTTGCTGGTACGTCAAATCTTGAAAATAAAATAGGATCAGCGGAATTCTATATTTCTCCTCCAGCCGAATGATCGCTTCATGCAATGCCCGATCTTCTTCAAACAGCAGAACTTTCGCTTCGGATGATTGATGGTGCACCAAGTCACCTTCCGCTTTCATTCGCTCCTCCTTTGCAGTCTCCCTGCCCTCTTTTCGATAATAGTCGCGCGCCGTATTAAGCGTAATTTTATATAACCAAGTCGTGAATCTTTGCTGGTTGAATTGCGGCAGAAACCTGTATAGCTTTATGAACACTTCCTGTGTCACATCCGGTATATCATCAAGCCGCACGCCGCATTGGTATGAGAACTTCTCGACTGTTCGAAAGTGCATTTGCATCAGTTGCGAAAATGCTTCCCTTTCCCCATTTTGCGCACGTGTGATCAAATCAGATTCTTCCATTGTACCCCCCACTCTCCATCCCCTCTGATGATGATACGACAGTTATCCCATTATTGTTTCAAATTAAAAAACCGCATCTACATTTTCGTAGATGCGGACATTATTACACTATACATTTTGCTTCATATTTTATCGCCAATAACTTATACGCTATTTGCATGCACTTCTCTAGTGGAATCCAAAGCTCATAAGAATGCTCATAGATCTCACGGATACGTTTCGCAAGGTCGGTCGGGTGATCAAGAACTTGGAGTTCCGCAACAACATCGGCAATTTCAAGTTCATATGCTTTTCTGCCGACATTGAAGGGATCCCAATCTTCAAGCAGCAAGATTGCTTTTTTATTCATCTCAATAGTTTGCACGACAAGTCACCTTATTTTTTTCTTTTCTTTCATTTATGATAGCATAGTAATTGAAAAGAAAAAAGGAAATGAGGGATATTGGCATGAAAGAATTCGAACTAGTCATTGATCGAAAAAATACCCGTTCGGTGAAATGGGGCAATATGGAAGCCGTTTACGGAGTGGAAGACGCTTCGGAAGTTTTACCGATGTGGATAGCAGATATGGATTTCAAGGCACCGCAACCCGTCATCGCAGCCATGCAGGAACGGTTGGACCATGGTGTTTTCGGATATTCTTACATATGCACCAAATGTAAAGACGCTGTCCGGACATGGCTTTCAAAGAGACACGGATGGGAGACCGAAAATGATTGGATGCTTTTCCATCACGGCGTTGTTCCTGCAATTGCTACGGTTGTCGAGACATTCACAAATGTCGGCGATAATATTTTAATCACCCCGCCTGTCTATCATCCGTTCACCATTGTACCGAGCAATCAAAAACGTAACATTGTTGAGTGTAAACTGCGTGAAGAGAACGGCAACTACTCAATTGATTTCGAGGCTTTCGAGAAATCTTTGCAGCAAGACGTTAAATTATTCATCTTATGCCATCCACATAACCCCGGGGGCATTGTTTGGACAGAGGACGAGTTGCGAAACATCCTCCGTCTATGTAAGAAATATGATGTGCTGATCCTTTCTGATGAAATTCACGCGGACCTTGTACTCCCTGGGTTCAAGCATATTCCACTTGCTAAACTTGCCGAAGAAGAAGGCGGACAAGTCATCACGTGTATCGCTCCGACAAAGACATTTAACTTGGCAGGTGTACAGGCTGCAGTGATGATTACAGAAGACGAGGATCTCAAGCAGGCGCTCCAACAAAATGCAATGGCCCATGGTCAAATGGAATTGAATGCATTTGCCACTTCAGCCCTTATTTCTGCATTCACGGAGTGTGAAGAGTGGCTCGATAATTTGCTTCAAATTATTTCATCCAATATGGATTATGTCATCAGCACATTAACAGAGGCAGTTCCAGGAATTCAAATTCAAAAACCGCAAGCAACGTACTTATTATGGATTGATTACCGCGGAACAGGGCTATCTGAAAAAGAGATGATGGACAGATTATTGAATAAAGGAAAGTTGGCGCTGGAGCCTGGTACGAAGTATGGTGAAGCCGGCAAAGGATTCCTCCGCATGAATGTCGCTACTCCACGTTCGATTGTTGAAGATGGAGTAAAGAGATTCATTATGGCAATGGAATAAATTGATGTAAGGACGGATTCCAAGTGGATTCCGTCCTTTTTTAACGGTATTCTCTTTGGACGGGGAACGAGCGTCTTTGTGCGCAGAACCATTCGCTTTGAGCGCGGAACCATTCGCTTTGAGCGCGGAATCACTCGCTTTGAGCGCGGAACCATTCGCTTTGAGCGCAGAACCGACCGCTTTGAGCGCCGAACCACTCGCTTTGAGCACGGAACCGACCGCTTTGAGCGCCGAACCACTCGCTTTGAGCACGGAACCGACCGCTTTGAGCGCCGAACCGACCGCTTTGAGCGCGGAACCGCTCGCTTTGAGCGCAGAACCGCTCGCTTTGAGCGCAGAACCGCCTGCTTTGAGCGCAGAACCGACCGCTTTGAGCGCAGAACCGACCGCTTTGAGCGCAGAACCGACCGCTTTGAGCGCAGAACCGACCGCTTTGAGCGCGTCCCATAAAAAAGGCATGATCCTGTAAATCGGATCATGCCTTTTGCATTAAAATTCTTGTTTTTCTCTTGCCTCGCGGCGTTCGCGTAGTATTCGTTCTTCCAGCTCGCGAGTTTCCTCTTCCTGTTTTTTTGAAATCCGCTGGATCCACCTATAGGTGATCACAAGAAGAATCATAAAAATGACAAAAGAGATTGCTGCTGGAATATATTCTGATTTATCTTCCGGGAAGTAAAGGAACGGCATTAGTAGAACGTTCATTTACGTACACTTCCTAACGTGTCTTATTTCTGGATGATTTCAATCGATTCGATTGAAATTTCTTCAGCCGGCTTATCTGATCGGCCTGTCTTAGCAGATGCGATCTTATCTACAACATCCATTCCTTCGATCACTTGACCGAATACAGTATGCTTCTGATCTAGATGAGGTGTACCGCCATTCGCTTCGTACGCTTTGGCGATTTCTTCAGGCCAGCCGCCTTTAGTCAATTGCTCTGCTGACGCAGGAGGATTTGAAGCTTGTACGATGAAGAATTGGCTTCCGTTCGTGTTTGGACCGGCATTTGCCATCGACAATGCCCCTCTTAAGTTGAAAAGATCCATCGTGAATTCATCTTCGAATGAATTACCGTAGATGCTTTCCCCGCCCATACCTGTACCTGTCGGGTCGCCGCCTTGAATCATGAAGTCCTTAATGACACGGTGGAAAATAATTCCGTCATAATAGCCGTTCTCTGCATGTGTCAAAAAGTTCTCGACTGTTTTTGGCGCTTGTTCTGGGAATAGTTTAATTTTAATCGGACCCATTGTCGTATTCATGACGACAAGAGCTTCGTTCGCTGCAACTTCATTCGATAATTGTGGATACATAGTCGTGGCCTCCTCATTGGTCGCTTTATCTGATGATTCATCATCAGTTTTTTGGTCTTTCTCTTCGTCTTCGCTTTGCGCATTCGACGATCCATTCGTTGCCGTTTCCTGCCCCTTTTGTTCACTTTGACCACAAGCGGCAAGCAACAATAGTAAAAAGATTGAAAGCAATGTTAGCGACATTTTTTTCATAATCATTCACCCTGAAACAGTTTACCATAACCTAAAATGTTTTTCGATTGATAAGCACGAAATTTCCTTCGGGTCCCGAACTGTTCTATAATAAGCAAAAGCGCAGGGCGCCCGGAGTCTAGACGTGATGAGTCATACATTACGTTTACTTCCCTCAGACAAAGGGAAATCCTATTCCTGATATACATTTGCCAATAAACATATCGCCGATATGAACGAAGATCGGCGTATTAATGAAAGCGGGTCACTTACATGAATGTACAAAAACGGAATTTCATCATCATTTGGTTCTCAAACTTTCTAGTTGCCGGAACGATGACGATGATTATGCCATTCTTGTCTTTATATATCGAAACGTTCGGGGATCATTCGGATGCATACGTTCAAAAATGGGCTGGATTGATTTTCGGAGCGACGTTCATCACCGCTTTAATCATGGCGCCTGTTTGGGGACGCATTGCCGATAAATACGGGTTTAAACCGATATTGCTCATTAATGGCTTTGGAATCGCAATATCAGTATTCATGATGGGGTTCGTCCATTCTGTTGAAGCATTCTTCATCCTCAGGCTTTTCAACGGAATCGTTACAGGATTCATACCAACATCGCTCGCATTTGTTTCATCTCAAACCGAAAAGGAAGAAGCCGGCAGAAAACTTGGGACATTGCAAATGGGGAGTGTGACGGGAACGCTTTTCGGACCTGCATTAGGCGGATTGATGGCCGATGCGTTCGGATTTCAATATACGTTCGTCGTCACTTCATTATCAGTCGTCGTAGCAGCCCTGATTGTTTTATTCGGGATTAAGGAACAAAAGAAAGTGAAAAACAAGAAGGCGGTTCATTACTCGCGGAAAGTGATCCTAAGTGGACTGCTCCACCATCGTCTCATGTTGAATATTATGCTCGTCACAGCATTAATCCAAATCGGCAACTTCAGCATTCAGCCCCTTCTGTCACTTTACGTGGCGGAGCTGACTGATTCAAATGACGTCGCCTTCCTGGCAGGGCTTACGTTCAGTGCCGCGGGAATCGGAAACCTCCTGTTCGCGAGGAAATGGGGGAAATTGGGAGATGACATCGGTTACGAGAAAGTGCTCGGCGCATTGCTCATCCTTTCCTTCATCTTCATTATTCCGCAAGCATTCGTTTCGTCCATCTGGCAATTGATGATTTGCCGGCTACTATTCGGTATTGCGATAGGCGGCATGATTCCGATCACCACTGCTCTCGTACGACGTGAAGCACCGGTCGATATGCAAGGAGAAGTGATGGGCTACAATACGAGCTTCCGATTCCTCGGCAATATTATCGGCCCGATGTTTGGAGGAATCATCAGTGGCTACATCGGCATTTCGTCCGTTTTCCTCTTGACCGGCGTCCTATTCCTTATCGGGTTCGGATTCCTTTATCTTGCAAAACGTAAGCCCGTACAAGATTTTGAAGATTTCTTGGAGCAGGAAAACAGACAAGCAAACGTTTAACTTTAGCACATTTCCAAAACGGAAATGTGCTATTATTTTTTCATAGGAAGGGGCGGCGATTTGAAGAAGTTTACAATCTATTTAGTAACGATAATGATGATCCCCCTGCTTATCGTCATACAGCAAGCTGCAGCCAAAGAATGGTCGGAAGCACAGGTGTTAAAGGAAAAGATCGGAGATACGATCGAACTGGCGGAATCATCCATCATGCTTCCCATCTCTATGACTGACCGAAACGGAAGGATTTTTGCGGAGGAATATGTGGAATGGAGACAACCACTTTCTTTGGAGTCCATTCCCGATTTTGTCCAGCAACTATTCCTAGTCAGTGAGGACCAAGGATTTTTTGAACATAAAGGCTATGATGTTGCGGCGATTGTTCGCGCCTTCGCCGTCAATGCAAGAAACGATGACATGAGTCAGGGAGGATCGACAATCACCCAGCAAGTCGTAAGGATGCGTTTTCTGACAACCGAAAAGACATACGAACGTAAATTCAAAGAGCTGCTTTACGCAGCGGAACTGGAAAAACAGTCGACGAAAGATGATATTCTCGAAATGTATTTGAATGAAATGTTTTTCGGCAATCAAGTGTATGGAATCGGAGCGGCCGCCACTTATTACTTCAATCGGCCTCTCGATGAATTGAATCCTGCCGAAATGGCGTTCATCGCTGCCATCCCGAACAACCCATCCAGATACGATCCACTCCGCCATTTTGATAAAACAAAAAAGCGGCAAGAGCTTCTCTTATCCGTCCTATCTATAAACGGGGTCATAACGGAGCAGGAAGCGGAAATGTGGAAACAGGAAAAAATAACGTTGGACGTGAAGTCAAAGGCCAATGAATTTAATATGTACAGCTCGTACGTATTGGCGGAGCTTGAAGAATTAATTGGCCATACGGAAGGGTTCAACGCGTCGATCGAAGGGGCAGCAACTCCAAGTGAGAGACAAACGCAAATCAATGCATTGAAAAAAAGGACGGCAGAAGTGATCGCTGGAGGAATCCGAATTGAGACAGCGCTTGACACTAGGAAGCAAAAACACGATGAAGCTTCCCTTTCTTCCTTATTGAGGTCGAAAAATTTACAAGCGGGGGCAGCTGTCATCGATAATTCAACGAAAGAAATCGTAAGCATCTACGGAGGCAAAGGTTTTCGCAAAGGGGATTTCAACAGAGCCTACCAAGCTGTAAGGCAACCCGGCTCGGCCATTAAACCATTGTTGGTCTACGCTCCGTATCTTGAAAGCGGTCCTTACAACGAAAGGACGCCGATCGACAGCAGTAATATTTGCATCGGTTCGTACTGCCCGACGAATATTGGAGGGCATTCGTATGGGATGGCGACCGTGAAGGAAGCGTTCCGTCATAGTCATAACACAGCGGCGGTGCGGTTGTTCCGCAAAGTGGGGATTAAAGAGGCTTTTGCACACTTGAATGTTTTCCGATTTAAAAATATAACGGATGAGGACTTCACGTACCCTGCTGCTCTCGGAGGATTCCATAGAGGCGTGACGCCACTTGAACTCGCTTCGGCCTATTCCAGTTTCGTAGATGGCATGTACTCCACACCTCACGCAATCAAGGCCGTAAAGGACCGTGAAGGGAACACACTCTACGAATGGAAAAATGAACCGGTGAAAGCATGGTCGGCAACAACCGTTTCGACGATCCAAAACCTGATGGAAGATGTCGTATTGAATGGGACAGGTAGAGGAATTCGTTATACAACAACATATACAGGTGCAAAAACGGGTACGACAGACCGTTACAAAGACTTATGGGTTGCGGGAATGAACGACCGGTACACAACAGCCGTTTGGATCGGCTACGACAAACCCGCCTCCATCCAGCACCTAAGCAACCAAAAAATTCACCTGCGCGCTTTTAATGAATTACTATTTATCCCGGAATGAGGTGCATTTGATGCATAATACTTTTAAGAAACTGCACTGCATTCCAAGATGACACCGTTGATTGAAGCGAAAGGCGGCGACTCCTGCGGGAACAGCACGAGCTGAAAGCCCCGCAGGTACGCAGTGCCGAGGAGATTGAAGCCGTGCCCGCGGAAAGCGTCCGCCTGTAGCGGAAATCAACATTATGAGTTATACCACCGGCAGACTCGCAAGTACTCCATTATAAAGCTTCAACACTATGTAAATAATACCGGACAAAAAGATTCCCCATACGAGAATCTCAAAAAACAACAAGCCGACCATGCTTGGCATCGTCATGAACTTGCTCAACTTGAACATCGTAAAGACAAAGTAGACAAACGTCGTCAACAAAAAGATCGCCAACAGAATCTTCACCGACTGTATCCCACCTACCGAAGCGAGCGCTCCGAAAAAATAGATGAGATTGCCGCTCTTCGCCTCACTATACGACTCCCCCACCGCATCAATTGAAAAAAACAACATCGCCGTTTCATGAATCGTTTCCGCAATGAGCTTCAACGCCGAAAAAAACATAAAGAAGGCAAGCGAATAAATGACGAGAAGAAAAAGGCGCAGCTGCGTTTCCGTCAAAAACTCCAGCATACCTGCATAAAGACCGATCTGGCCGAAAAAAACGATCGACGCACCTACCAAATAAACACCGAACGTCAAACTGAAAAGTGTTATGGTCAAAAACGGCAAATAGCCGAAAAGATATGGATTCCTCATTTGACACCCCGAACGCAAATATTTTATCTTTCCCTATAATATAGGAAGCGAAACCAAATTCGCAACGATTGTCCAATTGTACCCTATGCAATCCATTACCATTTACGTTATACTTTAAAACAATGTTAAGTATAATGATTCACTCATTGGAAGGAGGATTACTTTGGAATTTGTATTACTGATTTTCCTGCCGATTGTGGCGGCCCTATTCATACCGTTACTTTTCCGAAAGATTAAAGGTATACATACTGGTTGGTTCGTACTTGCCGTCCCCGTTCTTTTATTCATTTATTATACATCGTTCGTTAAGACGACGATGGACGGTGGACATGCCTTATCTGAGCTGCAATGGATTCCTTCGCTCGGCATCTCATTCGTATCCTATTTGGATGGATTGAGTGTTTTATTCTCCCTGCTTATTACGGGGATCGGAGCGCTCGTTGTGCTGTATTCGATCTTTTACCTTGATAAGAACAAGGAGAAGCTAGGCAACTTCTACGTCTATCTTCTTCTTTTTATGAGCGCGATGCTTGGGGTTGTCCAATCGGATAATGTCATTTCGCTCTATCTGTTTTGGGAGCTGACATCAATTTCATCATTCTTATTGATCGGTTATTGGTTCACCCGTGACCGTTCAAGATTCGGTGCTTTGAAGTCGATGATGGTGACTGTTTTCGGTGGACTGATGATGCTTGGGGGATTCATTCTTCTCGGTATTATGGGAGGCACGTTCTCCATTCGGGAACTGATTGCTAAATCATCCTCTTTTGTGGGACATGAATTTTTCACTTTGGCACTTGTGCTCATTTTGCTTGGGGCGTTCACGAAATCCGCCCAGTTCCCATTTTACATTTGGTTGCCGGATGCAATGGAAGCGCCTACACCTGTCAGCGCATACTTGCACTCAGCAACAATGGTGAAGGCGGGACTTTATCTTGTAGCACGTTTCACTCCAATTTTCGCAGCATCCGAAGTATGGATCTGGCTCGTAACGGGGATCGGATTGCTTACTTTGTTCTGGGGCTCACTCTTTGCAGTAAAGCAAACGGATCTGAAGGCCATACTCGCCTTCTCGACTGTCAGTCAGCTCGGCTTGATCATGTCGCTTCTCGGAGCTGGAGCTATCACGTTTCATGTAAATGAAGCGTTGTTCTCCTTTGCAATGTTCGCTGCCATTTTCCATTTGATCAACCATGCGACGTTCAAAGGAAGCTTGTTCATGATTGCAGGAATTGTCGACCATGAAACGGGTACAAGAGATATCCGGAAGCTCGGCGGTCTGATGAGCATCATGCCTGTCAGTTTCACTGTCGCATTCATCGGATCGATGTCCATGGCTGGCTTGCCGCCATTCAATGGATTCCTGAGTAAAGAAATGTTTTTACAATCAATGCTTGCAATTCGCCACTTTGAATACTTCAATTTTGCCACATGGGGAGTCGTCTTCCCTGTCGTAGCGTGGATTGCTAGTGTATTCACTTTCATTTATAGCTTTTATTTTGTGTTCAAGACATTCGCTGGAAAACAGAAAGTTGGAAAGTTGCCGCAGGAACCTCATGAAGCGCCCGTCGGGATGCTTATATCCCCGGTAATTCTTGCTTCGTTAGTTGTTGCCATCTTCTTCATACCGAATGTCGTAGGGAAATGGCTCGTTAAGCCTGCTGTCATGGCAATCCAGCCATACCAATATTCCCATCCTTCGGAAGTGGAGGTCCATGTTTCCGCATGGCACGGCTTCGCGTCTGTCGAACTGTGGATGACAATTGGAATCATCATTATCGGTGCCCTTCTATACTTGTCGCTGTCTAAATGGCAGAAGTTTTATGGAATCCAGCCTGATTCCATTTCCTTGAATGCAATGTATGACGCAACAATGACGTTCAGTGAAAAAGGGATGAACCGACTATCTCGTCTGTATATGACAGGACTCATCCGTACGTATCTGTTGTACATATTCGCTTTCTTGTCGGTTACAACGATTGCGATGCTCTTCTTACAAGATGCATTTGTCGTGGATATGTCCAGTTTTTCAAAAATAAGTGTGTACGGTTTGATCAATGCCGTCATCTTGTTGTTAGCAATCGCTTTCGTACTGCTATCCAAAACGAGGCTTGGGGCGATTATATCGCTTGGGTCAGTAGGCTATTCGGTCGCTCTATTTTTCGTCATTTTCAAAGCGCCAGATTTGGCACTTACACAATTGGTCATTGAAACTGTATCGGTTGCGCTGTTCTTATTGGCCTTTCAACATTTGCCAAAGCTATCCGATCATGGAGAAACGAAAAGCAATAAGCTAGTGAACGGCATCATTGCTCTTGGGGTCGGCGTGACTGTGACGTTGGTTGCTTTGTCTTCCCACTCACAGAAACTTGTCGCATCCATCTCCCAATATTACAAAGATACTGTCGAAACAGAGGCCGGCGGAGGAAATATCGTTAACGTCATCCTCGTAGATTACCGTGGATTCGATACATTATTCGAAATTGCCGTCTTGGCAATTGCCGGAATTGGCGTTCTCGGGATGATTAAACTTCGACTGGCGAGAAAGGAGAGTTCAGATGAAAACAAATGACGTCATTTTACAGACGACGACAAAAGTTGTATTTTTCATCATTTTCCTTTTTTCCATCCATATTTTCTTTGCTGGGCATTATACACCCGGTGGAGGCTTCGTCGGCGGCTTGCTGACGACGGGGGCGATTGTCCTCCTATTGCTAGCTTTTGATTTGAAAACCGTGCAGAAAGCATTGCCATTCAACTTCACGATCATGACTGCAATCGGGTTGCTATTGGCGCTCGGGACTGCTGCTGGTGCAATCTTTTTCAATGTCCCATTCTTCACACATGCTTTCGACGACTTTACTCTGCCATTATTCGGAGTGACTTCCCTTCATACGGCGATGGTGTTTGACGCTGGTGTTTTCCTCGTCGTCGTC
Organism: Sporosarcina pasadenensis; assembly: GCF_047228845.1. Classification (NCBI taxonomy): domain Bacteria; kingdom Bacillati; phylum Bacillota; class Bacilli; order Caryophanales; family Caryophanaceae; genus Sporosarcina; species Sporosarcina pasadenensis. The sequence continues at coordinate 256,064 of NZ_JBFEGM010000003.1, read as the reverse complement.
GGCTCGGCTATTACAATCATCCAGTCAATTGGAGGGGATTCGTAATGGAATTAGTAATGGCTATATTAATCGGTGTCTTGTTCACCGCCGCAGTCTATTTGATCCTATCAAGAAGTCTATTGAAAATTATCATCGGCACGGGTTTATTGAGCCATGGCGCCCATCTGCTCATCCTTACGATGGGTGGGCTTGGAGGTTTGGCACCCCCCGTCATCTCGGAAGGTGTGACGGACTTTGCAGACCCGTTGCCGCAAGCGCTCATTTTAACAGCGATTGTCATCAGCTTCGGTGTCACGGCCTTCATGCTCGTGATGGCTTACCGTGCTTACGCTGTCCATAAAACCGATGACATGAATCAAATGAAAGGAAATGACGAACATGATTAACTTACCTTTATTACCGATCATCCTCCCTTTCCTTTTCGCGATTCTGTTGCTGTTCTTTAAAGAAAATATCCGGATTCAACGGGCGCTGTCATTGGTCGGTGTCATCATCAGCCTGATCGCCTCGTTCTACTTGCTTGTGACCGTCAAGTCGGAAGGGGTACTAGCTGTCACGCTCGGTAGTTGGCCCGCCCCGTTCGGGATATCGATGGTATCGGATATGTTCTCCGCATTGCTTGTCACGACAACTCTGTTAATAACATTGTTCGTTGTTGTCTACAGCTTCACCGCAATCGGGGAAGAACGGGAAAGATACTTCTACTACCCTGCCATCCTCTTCATGGTGACAGGCGTGAACGGTGCTTTCACGACTGGCGATATTTTCAATATGTTCGTCTTCTTTGAAGTGTTGCTGATCGCCTCTTATTTACTGATTGTCCTAGGCGGAGAAAAAAAGCAATTGAGTGAATCGATCAAGTACATACTTGTCAATGTCGTTTCTTCAGCATTATTCGTTATTACAGTTGCTTATCTTTATTCAGTCGTCGGTACGTTGAACATGGCTGATATTTCGGTGAAAATTGCAGAGGTCGGCCAGCCTGGAATCATTACGGTGATCGCTGTTCTCATGCTGATCGTATTCGGGGTCAAAGGGGCGATTTTCCCGCTCTACTTCTGGCTTCCTGGATCGTACGCTGCACCGCCTATCCCAGTACTCGCCCTGTTCGGTGCGTTGCTGACGAAAGTCGGTGTCTACGCAATCATGAGGACATATACATTGTTTTTCGTACACAATGTCGGCGTCACACATGAAATTTTGATGGTTGTATCCGTCCTGACGGTCATCGTCGGCTGTGTCGGCGCATTGGCGTACTTCGACTTGAAGCAGATCATCATTTACAACATCGTCATTGCGGTCGGAGTCATCCTCTTTGGAGCGGCTCAAATGAATGAGGCAGGCATTTCCGGCGCCATTTTCTACTTGGTGCATGACATGCTCATCAAGGGGGCCTTGTTCCTTTTAATCGGGATCATTATTTATGTGACCGGAACGTCGAATTTGCGGAAGATGGGCGGCTTAATGAAAACCCATGCCCCGCTCGGATGGTTCTACTTGATTGCCGCCTTCGGATTGGCAGGCATCCCGCCATTGAGTGGCTTCATCGGTAAATTGCTCATCGCACAAGGTGCATTCCAGGCAGGCAACATTTGGGGAAGTATCATCATCCTCGCTTCCAGCCTAATCGTGCTGCTCTCTGTCATCCGGATCTTCATTTATGCGTTCTGGGGAGAGCCTGTAGAACTGCCTAAAACGAAACGGAAGCCATATGCACGCATGATGCTTCCAACAATCGTACTAGTCGTTCTATCAGTCTTTTACGGGGTCGGCACAGAATGGATAATTCCTTACGTGACAGACGCCACGGACGTATTACTACAACCATCCATCTATATTGATGCGGTGCTAAAGGAGTAGATGTCGATGGCATTTCAAATATTATTGAACTTTTTCATCGCCGTCATCTGGATGTTCATGAATTCCTCTTTGACCGCGACAACTTTCATCATCGGTTATTTGATCGGTTTAATCCTAATCATCATGACTAGACGATTTTTCAATTCAAGGCTCTATGTTTGGCGACTATGGGCGGCCATTAAATTGACGCTCCTATTCTTTAAAGAATTGACGCTATCAAACATTTCTGTTTTGATGCTCGTCATACGTCCTAAATTGAAGCTCCAGCCAATGATATTCGCATTGCCGACGGAGCTTGAGCATGACTGGGAAATTACACTCTTATCGAGCCTGATCACGTTGACACCAGGGACAATTGTGCTTCATGTATCAGATGATCAACGGACATTATACATCCACGCCATTGATGTTGATGATGTGGATGAAGCGATCGATTCGATAAAAAATTCCTTTGAAAAGGCGATAATGGAGGTGAGCCGAGCATGATGACGTTCATATGGGTGTCCCTGATCCTCGTTGTGTTGTCGATGATCGGCATCATGTTCCGTGTATTCCGCGGACCATCCGTGCCCGATCGGCTCATCGCACTTGACGGTATAGGTGTATTGCTCATTTCGGCAATCGCGCTTATTTCGATTCTTTTCGACACAGCATTTTTCATCGATGTCATTTTGCTGATTGCAATCATGTCGTTCATCGGTACCGTGTCATTCTCCAAGTTCATTGAGAGAGGAGAGATCATTGAACGTGACCGTAATCGCTAATATTTTAATTGTAACGACCATTGTCGTCGGCCTCATTTTCACGATTGTGACGATGATCGGTATTTTACGATTGCCCGACGTCTACACGCGTGCTCATGCCGCATCGAAAAGCGCCACACTTGGCGTCCTGAGTATATTGCTTGGCGTGTTCTTTCATTTCTGGTTGAAGGAAGGCCATTTCAGTATCTCACTGCTTCTAGGAATCGTATTCCTCTTCATCACCTCTCCAATCGGCGGCCATTTGATGGGTCGGGCCGCTTATATGTCAGGGGTCAAGCCGACTGAATTGACTGTCGGAGATGATTTGAAGGATGCCGTCAAAGAGGCGAAAGAGAAGAACTTGCAACGATTAAAAGACTAAACAACAGCTAGACTAAAAAACAGCTAGACTAAAAAACACACTCGGTTTCCGTAGAGGAATCCGAGTGTGTTTTTTAATACGGAAAGCCGTATGGTGGAAAACCATAAAACGGAGAGTATCCAAATGGATAGTAATTGTATTGAAATCCAAATGGATAAGGATTATAAGATGGAAACAACGCACTGCCAAGGAGGCCGCCTACCAAACCTCCTAAAAATGGCCCTCCAAATCCAAAACCGAATCCAGGCCCGAAATGTCTAAACCCCCTGTTAAAACCGCCGTACCCATGATGAAATCGTGGCATACATATCCCCCTTTCTCACTTATCCTATTCGTGACGGGCTAAGTGAGGAGGGACGGATGCCCATGAGTCGTATCAATAACACCTGGCATCCAAATTATAACGACATGCTCAAGAATCCATTTGGTTACGTCAGATCGGCATCCGCCATACGTTCCACAATCGTAGCAAGTGTGCGGACCATGACACCCGTCGCGCCTTTCGGTCCGAGATCATGGGCTGCAGACGCATCAGATGTACCTGCGATGTCCAGATGGATCCATGGAGTGTCTTCCGCGAATTCGCCGACAAATCCTCCTCCGAAGATCATATGGCCGTCTCGGCCCGGAGAGTTGTTCAAATCGGCAACATCACTTTTTCGTATACGCTTCTTATCGTTTTCCGTCAGCGGCAATCTCCATACAAATTCGCCTGTTTCCAAAGATGCCTGCATGAACTCCTCAAAGAATTGTTCATCATTCGTCAATGCCCCGGTCTTGTCATTGCCTAATGCGACGATGACGCCCCCTGTAAGCGTGGCAACGTCGATTAGGTAATTGGCGCCGGATTGCTTGGCGTACGTGACCGCGTCAGCAAGAACGAGTCTTCCTTCCGCGTCCGTGTTCAACACTTCAATCGTCTTCCCGCTTAGTGATGTTATAACATCATCCGGCTTGAACGCTTCGCCTGAAACCATATTGTCCGTCGCTCCGATGACCGCGATAACGTTTTTGGCAGGTCGCAGCTCGCCAATGATATTCATCGCACCAAGCACGGCTGCCGCTCCGCCCATGTCGCCTTTCATGCCAACCATTCCTTCACGCGGTTTTAATGAGTAGCCGCCTGTATCGTACGTCACTCCCTTGCCTACGAGACCGACGACATCTTCCCATTGTTCTGTTCCGGCATATTTCATTACGATGAGACGAGGCTCCTCGACAGATCCTTTGTTGACAGCCAAGATGGCGCCCATTCCTAGTTCTTCCATCTCTTTTTTGCCTAGTATTTCAATTTCAAAATCATATTTTTCCGCAAGCTCTTTTGCGTAGTCAGCCAGTTTCGTTGCAGTCAGTATGTTTGGCGGTGTATTGACGAGCGTACGTGCCTCATTCACCGCGTTTGCATATGTACTGCCCACTTCGAATGCAGCCTTCAATTCATCTTCATCCGCCGATGTCAAAAATGTCGCCGTTTCCAAATCGACATCTTTCTCGTTCGAATTTGTCTTATACCCTTCGAATTGGTATGAGCCCATGCCAATTCCTTCCGCTGCGGCAAAGACGACATCTTCACACGTCAATTCCTCATTCGTAAAAGGAGCTGTCCAAATGGCTACTGACGATGCTCTTGATGATTTCAATTTTTTTCCTAAAGCTGCAAAGGATTGACGCAAACGTTCCACCGTCAGTTTTTTAGTTGCGCCTAGACCGATAAAAACGACACGCTCATATCCACGCGCTTCCAAAGCTGGCATCTTGACGATTTTTTTGAAGTCAGTCTTAACGTCTCCGGATTTGATCCAATCCTTGAGACGCGGACTGAATGAGTCGGCGAATGTCTTCCAACCTTCAACATTTTCCGGATGTTCCGGCACGCCAACGACGAGCACTTCCGAATTCAGATTGCCGAAATCGGGTTCGATAAATGATGCTTTCATTTGACTACCTCCCACTTTTCATACATCCTCTATTATATACCAATAGGCTGTCGAACCAAAAAGAATCATTCAAAAAAATCGGACTTTCGATAGTCAATGACAACCGATATGGTATACTATTTGTAGATTTTTCATTAGAAAAGGAGTGGAATCATGTCCTTATTGCAAAACACTCCGCTCCTCGCGGCATTATTTGCGATCTTATTCGCCCAATTCGTGAAAATTCCGATCCACTTTTTATTGACAAGGAAATTGGACTGGAAATTGATGACGTCCACTGGCGGCATGCCGAGCTCCCATTCAGCCGCAGTGTCTGCATTGACGACAGCCATCGCTTATGAAGTCGGCCTCGGCTCTCCGTTATTCGCCGTGTCTGCCATTTTTGCAGTCATCGTCATGTTCGATGCAACCGGCATCCGTTATCAGGCAGGCCAGCAGGCATTAATCATTAATCAAATGAGAGTGGATTTTCAAACTTTCGTGACAGAGGTGAAAGGCTGGCCACAGAAAGACGGACAGCAAAAGATCATGGAGCTGAAAACCCTTCTTGGCCATAAGCCTAGCGAAGTCTTTGCAGGTTCAATGACGGGCATTTTCATTTCCGTCATCACGTATTCATTTTTCGTGTCATAAACAAAGAAAAAGGTGCTCCCTTGTAGGGGCACCTTTTTCTTTGCGTATCCATTAGAACATTTGATATCCTTGCTTCCTGAGCAGCTTAATGACAAACCCTGAAATGATGGCGCCAACTAACCCGCTTGCTAGAATGATAATATCGGCTGCATGAAGGGACATGATTTTTTCGCCGAGCAACCCGAAAGAATGGCCCGGTTTTGTGAAATACTCATATACTTTCACTTCATCGATAATCATTATGACGACTATCGGATAGACGATAGCCATTAACCACGTCATACGGAGTAGCATATTCAACAAGAAGCCTATTCCGAAAAACATGACCATGAAAATAATTATGGATAAAACGACATGCGTTAATGAAATTGTTCCCAAATTGTCTACCTCCGCTTTCCATTCATCATTTTACAGGAACGGTTGCACGCTTTCAATAAAACGATGGCAATTCAATGATTTGTCGAAATTTGAACACTACTTCTATCATTTTTTATAAAATAGCTTATATGATGTATACCCGAACCAGTCTCCCGGATCCATCTGTTCCATTTCCAACACGCCTGATTCAATTGCCCTTTCCGCAATCTCTTTAATCATTGCGGATACATTAGGTAGATCCTTCAATTCGAATGGAGTTTTCCAGGCGACTTCCGATATTTCCTTCTCTTGAGGAGTTAAGAGTTGATCTTCATTCAGAGGGCTCAATAGAAAAATCGCCAAATTATCGCTAATATCCCCATTCAAGATGCCGGTACGGAATCCGACCATCCCTTCCAATTTGCAATCAAGCCCTGTCTCTTCCTTCACCTCACGAATAGCAGCTTGGTCCGCTGTTTCATCCCCTTCCACAAACCCCGCAGGCAACGACCACATCCCTTTCAGTCCGCTATATGTCTTTTTGACGACGAGCCATTGACCTTTACTGTTCATGACAATGCCGGACGCCCCGAGCCATACATTTCCGCGCTTCTTCTGCGCCATAGATATCCTCCCCTCCTAAAAAAACACCCGCCACTGAATAGGCGGGTGTGATATAAATTATAATTTCGGATCTTATTTAAGTAAGTTGAATTTACCTTTTTTAATCGTCAGGCCTAATCCACCGATCATGTAAAGGGAGCGGTTGTCTACCATCTTTTTCATGAATGATGCTTTTTTACCCATCAATTTCTTGCCGAAAGCAACACCGATTGCATCGTCGTCACCTAGGGAAGCGATGGCACCTTTAATATCCGGCTTGAACTCGGATGTCGGGTTGCCTTTGATCAATGCGATCAAGTTATTCGCACACATATCACCTTGCTGCATCGCAATTTGCGCTGTCGGAGGGTATGGACGGTTTGTCTCTTCATTGATCATCAATGCGCAGTCACCAACGATGAATACGTCATCATGGCCAGGAGCACGAAGATCCTTCTCAACTTTGACACGTGCACGCATGTTTTCAATGCCAGTTTGTTCGATCAAGCGGTTGCCTCGAACTCCAGCAGCCCATACGACAGTGCCGGCTTTGATGAATTCAAACTCATCTTCGCCTTTTTTAATGTTGACGCCTTCAGGAGTTGCTTCTACCACCGGCGTACCGATTGAGAATTCAATTCCTTTCGCTTTCAATTGTCTTACAGCATAGTCGACCAATTCAGGGTCGAATCCTGGTAAAACCATAGGTGCCGCTTCTACACAAATGACCCGTACTTTCTCTTGTGGGACATCGAACTCTTTGCAAAGCTCAGGTACACGGTTTCCAAGTTCCCCTAGGAATTCAATTCCTGTGAAGCCAGCTCCGCCGACGATGATTGTCAAACGGCTATCATCTTTTTCATCTTCAAGAGACCATGTTGCAAATTGATATTCAATATGTTCACGGATTTGACGCGCAGCATTGACGTTCGCAATTGACAATGCATATTTGTCCAATCCGGGGATGCCAAACGTTTCACCTTCAAAGCCTAACGCAATGACAAGGTAGTCGTAAGTATGCGTACCGACGTTAGTAGTGACGACTTTTCCTTGAATATCGATTGCTTGAACTTCAGCTTGAACGAATTGCACTTTTCCTTCGTTGATGACACTTTTAATATCATAGCGAACTTGTTCAGGCGATAATGTTCCCGCAGCCGCTTCATGTAACCAAGTCGACTCGTAATGATATTCATTTTTGTTAATTAGTACGATATCAGCCTCGTCAGCGCCGATGGATTTTTGCAAGTTGACGACTGTGGATAAACCGCCGTAACCCGCACCTAATACTAAGATTGTCGGTCTTTTCACGAAAATCGTAACCACCTTTATTTTTATTATGTGCCGGGTCCGTTGAAAATCGGTTCATACAACGATTTGCTCAGTCCTGGCATTTGCCTTAATTCGACAAACTTCTACTATTCAATAGTAGCCGTTTTGGTAAGCCTTTTCAACATCATAATGATAAAAATCATTAATTTGAATATAACAATAAAACCCTCTCCATCCAGATGAACCCGAAAAGCTCCTTTGGATGCGGGAGGGATTGTGTTTAGTTATGCCTGACGCGGTCGCATCCAGGATGTTGTAAGCTTAATCACAAGATTCCGGTGAGCCGACTTTCTTAGCCGTCCTGAATGAAGTTCCGCAGCCGCACGAAGCGATGGCGTTCGGGTTTTCAATCGTGAAACCCCCACCCATCAAGGACTCTTTGTAATCGACCTTGGTCCCTTCAAGGATTGCCGCATCCTCTTTCGAAACGACAATTTGAATGCCATGCTGGGATAAAAGATGATCATCCTCAGATTTTTCCTGCTCGAATCCTAAGCCATATGTTAATCCGCTGCAACCCCCGCCGTTTACTGCAACGCGAAGGAATGAACCTTCCTCACCGTTATGGGTCATCATTTCCTTTACATGAAATGCCGCAGCTTCAGTAATTTCAACGTATTGTTTCATTTACATCCACCTTCCCGCTTTTCCTCTATCATATCAGTGATTTTACCGATTACGCAATGATATTAACTCAATCTAAATGATGTTGATGTATAATAGAAAGAATTGTACGAAAGGATGATGATGATTGGAAGTTAGTCCGACGTATGTTAAGAAAATGGAATGCTTAAACTGCATCGAGAAATTTACGACAACAAAGATCCGTTCACGCTTCGTTCGTGTTACGAAGCATGAAAGCGATTTTAAACCGATATATGCGGATGCTAGTGTTAATCCGATTTTATATAACGTGGCTGTTTGCCCAAATTGTGGATTTGCCTTCACCGATGAGTTTTCCAGTTATTTTGCACCCAGTGTGAAAGAGGAAATTGCACAAAAGATCACTTCCCTTTGGAGCGGCAGGTCGTTCGGGGATGAACGTACAATCGACGAGGCGATTGAAGCTTATAAACTCGCTTACGTCAGTGCGAGTGTGAAGAAAGAGAAATCGTTGACGATGGCAGGCATTATGCTACGGATTGCTTGGTTGTATGATGATAAGGAAGACATTGAGTCTAGTAAACGGTTCAGGACAGTCTCACGAAATTTGTATACAGAGGCGTATACTTCGGGGTATCATGCCGGGACGCAAATGTCCGAGACGAGGGTTTTGTATCTGATGGCCGAACTATCTTTTCAAATCGGTGATATGGATGAGGCGATCCGGAACTTTTCACGGGTCATCGAAAGTCAAAGGACGGCGACCGATCCTCACATTATCGAGATGGCTAAAGAAAGATGGCAGGAGATCAGGGAGAAGCGCGAGAAAAATGCTCACTCATAAATGAGGTGTATGGCTTTGAGCGCGGAACGCCTTGCTTTGGGCGCGGAACACCTCACTTTGGGCGCGGGACGCCTTGCTTTGGGCGCGAATGCCTCGCTTTGGGCGCGGAACGCCTTGCTTTGGGCGCGGAACACCTCACTTTGGGCGCGGAACGACTTGCTTTGGGCGCGGAGCACCTCACTTTGGGCGCGGAATGGCTCGCTTTGGGCGCGGAACGCCTTGCTTTGGGCGCGGAATGCCTCACTTTGGGCGCGGAATGCCTCACTTTGGGCGCGGAATGCCTTGCTTTGGGCGCGATATGCCTCACTTTGGGCGCGGAGCGACTCGCTTTGGACGCGCGCGTTAATAAATTGAAAACAAAAGGGACTGTCGCAGAAATTTCTTCTGGACAGTCCCTTTTTCAATTAGAATACTTGCTCGACTTCGACGACGCCAGGTACTTCTTCAAGCAAAGCTCGTTCAATACCTGCCTTCAAAGTGATTGTTGAACTTGGGCATGTGCCGCAAGCACCTAGGAGACGAAGCTTAACAACTCCCTCTTCAATATCTACGAGTTCACAGTCTCCGCCATCCCGAAGCAGGAATGGGCGCAATTTATTTAAAACTTCTTGTACGGGTTCCATCATCGCTGTATCTGTCATTGTATTATTTCTCTCCTTTCATTATACTTATTATAAACTGGATTGAAGAAAAAATCCAATAGAGAATCGGAAGGGGTCATAATCGTGGAGAAAAACAAAGTAAAAATCGAAATTTACGGAGCGGATATTATATGCGCGAGCTGTGTGAATGCACCTTCTTCAAAAGATACATACGAGTGGCTGGAGGCAGCAATTGGCAGGAAGTATCCTGATCAGCCATTTCATATTGAATACATCGATATTGAATCGGACATCGCGGATCCGAAACAGAAAGGCATTGCGGAGCAAGTGAGGAATGATGAGTATTTCTATCCGCTTGTCATTATCGAGGATGAAGTGATCGGCGAAGGCTATATTCAGTTGAAACCGGTGTTCAATGAGTTGGAGAAGTATGGATTTACTCCCGCTTAATGTTTTTATTGATAATGAAGCAAGTTAACTGAGAACCAAAAAAACCTTTTCCGCGTGTTGTGGAAAAGGTTTTTACTATTATCCATTATGCCATTTGTACATCCATAACACACCCGACTTCAACAGTCTTGCAATGCGTCCTGTAACGGTACGGTCTGCAAGGTAGGCGAAGCCTTGTTTCTTTCCTAGTGAGCCCATGAAGCCTTTGAGCTTGATTTCCGGCATCTCTTCTGGCAAAGGTTCATTGTTCCATACGTGGCGTAGCACACGGACGATTTGCTCCGCTTGCTCTTCCGCAAGCTGGGCGCTCGGCGCGTGAGGCAGGTCTGCGATGTCACCGACGACATACGCATCTTCGTATCCTGGAATTTGGTGATATTGGTTCAGCACGATGCGTCCCCTGTTCATTTCCACATCCAGTTCACGTGCAATTGAAACCGGCTGGATTCCGGCAGTCCATACGACGGCGTCGACATGGATTTGGTCCTCGTGATTGTAGAGGACATTCTCTTCGACTTTCGTTATGTTCGAGTTTGAAATGACTTCTACTTCATGTTTGTCGAACCAATCTTTGACGTAATTGCTGAGTCGTTCCGGGAAGTCTTTGAGGATGCGTGGTCCCCTGTCGAATAATTTGATTTTCAAATCCGGCCGGCTTTCCCTCAACTCACTCGCCAGTTCGATTCCGCTCAATCCAGCACCGACTATGCCGACTGTCGCACCGCCGCCAAGACCTTGAAGCAGCTTGTAAGTAGCGCGAGATTGGCCGATTGTCTGGATGCTGCTCGTGTATTCCGCCGCTCCCGGAACGTCATGGTAGTTATCCTCGCATCCGAGTCCGATGACAAGCTCATCGTAAGAGATCTCTTCACCATTTTTGAGGGCGATTGCTTTGTCTTCCAATTTGATTCTTGCGATTTCCCCTTCAACAACCTTTAGCTTTTCATGGGATGGTAAGGCGACACGGATGTCCGAGTCTGGTGCCGTTCCCGCTGCCAATGCATAAAATTCTGTTTTAAGACTATGGAAAGGTGTTCTATCAATCAATGTGATTTCCAGATCAGCGGGCAATTCTTTATTGAGTAGACGAAGCAAAATTCGCATATTACCATAGCCTGCACCTAATAACACTAGTTTTCTCATAGTTTTCTCCTTTGCCAATCGTTTTCCGATTTATTCCCATCATGATTATAACAGTTTGTGACATGTTTCACAATAAGACATCCTATTTGACGACAGATGAAAATAAGAGTAGCATGCCAAGTAGGTGAGGTGATCGTCGTGAATCCGATCGTAGAATTCTGTATGAGCAATCTTGCTAACGGTTCACAGAAGACATTGGAAGCGTTGGAAAGGGATCCAAATATAGATGTGTTGGAATATGGCTGTCTCAGTTATTGCACGAAATGTGCTGAAGGATTATATGCACTCGTCAATGGTGAAGTCGTCGAAGCAGACACACCAGAAGAATTGACAGAGCGGATTTTTCAATTCATAGAAGAAAATCCTTTATTCTAATTTCAAAAGCGGAGAGTGGCGTTTAGTCTCGACAGGCGCTGGAGGACTTGAAAAAAAGGCACTTTTTGCCTTTTCTTTCAAGACCGAAGCGACCCGAGAGGCTGCCACCCAGAGCTAGACGAAGACAAGAAAGAACCGTAATTTTCATTGCGGTTCTTTTTTATTCCAATCTGCAAGGCTTTTGTAAAGATATGTCGGTAACTCCAACTGCGCCTTCACCGTCTCCAAACTTGTGACGCCGCCCTCTACATAGATCGTATCGATGCCGAAGCGGATTCCTGCCTGGATGTCGGTTTCGTAATTGTCACCAATCATGACCATTTCGTCTTTCCTATACCCTTTTTGTTGAATGAAATGCAGCATATGCGGCTCCGGTTTTCCAATAACGATAGCAGTGCGATCCGTCGTCGATTCCAAAAGCTTCACAAACGAGCCATTCCCCGGGACGAGCCCTCTTTCTGTCGGGAATGCTCGATCGCCATTCGTCGCAATAAAAACCGCCCCAGCGCGTATCGCCAAACTGGCGGCAGCGAGTTTTTCATATGTAATGCTGCGGTCGATTCCAATGACGACGACGTCCGGGCTTTGTGAAGTCAGCTCAAACCCTTCCGAAACGAGTGCTTGTTCTAGCCCTTCTTCGCCAATCATCATGATGGATGCACCGTCGAAATGCGCTTTGCAATATTTTGCGGAGGCAATGGCCGATGTCATGATCTGTTCCGGTGTTGTCTCAATTCCCATCCGCTGGAGTTTCGTTTGAAATTGGTTTGCCGTCCGAGAAGAATTATTCGTTATATAATAAGGTTCAATGCCGCTTCGCTGAAGTTCTTCAATTAAGATAGCAGCTTCCGGAATCACTTCATTTCCCCGGTAGACAGTCCCATCCAAGTCAAAGCAAACCGCTTTGTAGTTGTCCATCTTTATTGCTCCAGCGGGCTGAAGGCGGAAACAGGACCGAGTTCATTCTCCAAATAATGCCTTACCTTATCCGGAAATGCTTTAATTTCTTCCTTTGTTTCAAGTAAAACCGCTTCAATCTCTTCATTGTCCACTTCAACAAATTCCCGGACGATCATCTTTCGGAGTCCGATCACTTTTTTCAACGGGTCACTCATTTCAGCCGTAATCACTTTCTCATCTTCCATGATGTCGATAATATCGTCATAGCTTCCAGGATCACGCATAATGAAGCCGTCGATCATGGAATTGCCTACATCGATGATTGACTCGACGAGCGTATGTGCAATCCTTTCGAGTGCTAGCGATTGGACTTTGCTCTCATTCCATTTTTGATGCCCTTCAAATAAAGCGAGAAGGCTTTCCATATAAGCAAGTGTTTCATTGATTTTTTGACGGTCGATAAAGTACAAAGTTGTTCCCTCCCGGTAGTCTAAACTCCACTCCATCATATCATAATGGGCACACGAATAAACCGCCTTGTACACAGCATCCTATGTACGAAGCGGTTCATCCATCCTATTCCTGTTCGACCGGCTGCACCTTCACCCTTCCGACTTTTTGAAGGACAAAGTAGGCACATCCGAAATTACAGTATTCATAAAGATAATCCTGTAATGTGCTTATTTTCGTTTCATATGTCGCCTTGGAATTACGATCCTCGTAAAAACCTTTCAGCCGGAGCTGACCGTAACCCCAATCGCCTAAAATATAGTCGTATTTAGATAGCACATCGCTAAACCTTGCGACCAATGCTTCCTCGTTGAAACCATCCCGGTAATCCGTAATAATTTCGTATTCGTAGTTATTTATTGTTACCAAACTTATCACCGCCATTTCAGCTATGCACCGTTGTTGATTCTAACAGGGCGTCTCCGATCCGCTGTTTTTCTTTTGCTGCGGCATTGACCTGTTCGTCCGCATGATAGCTTGAACGTACCAATGGACCCGCTTCACAATGTGAAAATCCTTTAGACATTGCAATTTTACGAAGCTCTCCAAATTCTTGAGGCGTGTAATATTTTTGGACTTTCAAATGTTTTTTCGTAGGCTGTAAATATTGGCCGATCGTCATGATATCGACTTTATGGGCACGTAGGTCATCCATCGTTTCAATAATTTCCTCCATTGTCTCGCCAAGCCCAAGCATTAAGGAAGATTTCGTCGGGATTTCAGGATACATTTCCTTTGCACGGAGAAGAAGCTCCAACGAACGGTCATATGTCGCCCGTGCTCGGACTCTCGGCGTCAACCTGCGGACCGTTTCGATATTATGATTTAGTATATCCGGCTTCGCGTCCATTAAGCGCGCTAGATTATCATAATCCCCTCCCATGTCGGAAGGCAACACTTCAACAGTCGTAAACGGGTTTTTGCGACGAATGGCACGGATCGTTTCAGCAAATACAGCCGATCCGCCGTCCTTCAAGTCATCTCTCGCAACCGCTGTAACTACAACGTGCTTCAAGTTCATGAGGGAAACGGAATCCGCAACACGTTCCGGTTCAGCCAAATCAAGTTCGTTCGGCAATCCGGTTTTCACTGCACAGAAACGGCAAGCGCGTGTACAAATAGCACCTAGAATCATGAATGTAGCCGTACGGCGTTCGCCCCAGCATTCATGGATGTTTGGACAACGTGCTTCTTCACATACGGTATGTAAGTTTTTTTCGCGCATTAATTTTTTTAAGTCCGTATAGTTTTCGTTCGTGTTCAATTTAATTTTAAGCCAATCGGGCTTTCGAACATGTTCTGTCTTTTTCCCTATTTCTGGTCTACATGACACGATAACCGACTCCATTCCTAGTTGCTTGTTTTGCAGTATATCACTTCTGTCAATGTAACATATATTCTGACTTCCAACAACTATCGATAACATAGAAAATTCAATGGTAATACTAGGAAAATAGGAAGAAAGCGCCATATAAAAGGCGCTTTCTTCATTGGTCATTTCAATTCATACAGAATCAGGCTCTGCCTTTGGATTTGGATACTGCCCAAAATATACTTCCCGCAAGTCCTCCCCAAATGACGAGGATTCCGAGAATCATCATGAAAATAGCTCCACCGCTCATAGCGAATCCTCCTTATCGATTATCGTAGTCTGTTGAGTCCAATGCTTTCTTGTTCCATTTCAGTGCCGTAAATATGATTGCCATGATGATGGCGAATAATGCAACCATCCAGCCGCTTGACATGATGAACGCATCCGGATATCCTTCGTAGTTTCCAATCACGTTTCCTTCCGCGTCTGTATGCAATTTCATAATGTTTTTGCGCACCAAGTCTATCATCATATACCCAAGGACTAGTGGTGTTATGACACTTAAACAAACTTTCCACCACATGCCGACGCGTATATCCGAGATTTCATTCGCATGCGATTCGAAAACGCGAAGCTTTTTGAAGACCCATGCGATTAGAATGACCTCGACCAAACCGATTGCTGCTACACCGAACTGGTTGATGAAGTAATCGGCGACATCGAGGAAATACAAACCGCCGCGTGTAGCGAACAGCAATGAGATAATTGCTGCAAGCCCTACACCGAAAAGGACGGACTTTGTACGCGAGATATTGAATTTCTCCGAAACCCCTGCGATATACGTCTCACAGATCGAGATGAGCGATGTAAGACCTGCCAAGACGAGAGACAGGAAGAACAAGGCTCCAAAAAGTCCATTCATCCCAGGCATCTCATTAATGATTTTCGGGAATACGACAAACGCGAGTCCAACGCCAGCGGAAGCAACTTCTGCAACCGAAGTGTTCGCTTGTGTCGCCATGAAGCCAAGCGCGGCAAACACTCCGATTCCCGCAAGTAATTCGAATCCTGAATTCGCAAATCCAGTAATGAATGCGTTATTTGTAATATCCGACTTCTTCGGCAAGTAACTTGAGTATGTAATCATGATGGCAAAAGCTATGGAAAGACTGAAGAAGATGTGTCCATATGCCGCTACCCATACTTGAGAATTTGCCAGTTTGCTTAAGTCCGGTTTGAAGAATGCATCTAGACCGAGTGCCGCCCCGTCAAGAGTGACTGCCCGGATGACGACAAGAAGGAACACGACGACAAGCGTCGGAATGAAAATCCTGTTCGCCAACTCGATTCCTCGTTTAACTCCTGCCAAAAGAATAATGAAGGCGATTGCCCAAACGAGGATGAGCGGAACAAGCACTCCTGGCACAAGCCCGCCGACTTCCCCAGGATTATCCGCCAAGTTAAGTACGCTTCCGAATAGGAATCCTCCAGTATCATCCCCCCATGCCATATTGAAGGAATAGATCGTGTACTTCATTGCCCAAGCGATGATGACTGCATAATATGTTGAGATGACGAACGAGACGAATATGCCCCACCATCCCAACCACTCAGCCCCTTTTCCTTTCATACGAAAGAATGATAGAGGAGCTGAACCGCGATACTTATGACCTATCGTAAATTCCATGATCAAGATTGGAATACCTGCGGTCAGAAGTGCAAATAAGTAAGGTATAAAAAATGCCCCACCGCCGTTTTCATACGCAACGTATGGAAAACGCCAGATGTTACCTAGACCGACAGCAGATCCGACAGCCGCTAAAATAAAGCCGGCGCGGGTCCCCCATTGTGAACGCTGTTCCATTACAATTCCCCTTTCCTTTGATTATGTTAAAAGTTTAACATTTTCAGATTATTATATAATCTTAAAATAAGTATATCCGTCTTAGTATCTATTGTCAAAATGTTTTTTTATTGAAAAAATACCCATTTCGTATTATGACTTTTCCCCTTTATCGTCTTCTGAATGGGTACCGGTAGTGGAAATTTATGATTGGGAACATCGATATATGTCCGGTTGAAACTCAAACCAAAAAATGCCACATCCGCCGAGTGACCGGCGGTTGTGACAGTTTATATCAGTTAGAAGGAAGTTGCTTTCACTTCTGCTCTATTCCGTTTTGATGTCCATACAGTAAACAAACCAGCGATTAGGACGATAACTGCTGCAAGTCCGATCCAAACCGATCCTGTGAGCCCAAGGACTAAGTAGCCGATTACAGCAATGCCTGCTGAAATCAAAGCATATGGGAGCTGTGTAGATACGTGATCCATATGGTTGGATCCTGCGCCCGTCGAAGATAGAATCGTCGTATCAGAAATCGGTGAACAGTGATCTCCAAAAACAGCCCCTGCCAATACAGCAGATAATGCCGGAAGAAGCAGTTCTGGCTCCGCATTGATCATAATCGTTCCGGCAATCGGAAGAAGGATGCCGAAAGAGCCCCACGAAGTCCCTGTCGAAAATGCCATTAATCCGGCGAGCACAAACATGATGGCCGGCAGGAAGTTGACAGGCACATTTGACTGTTCCACAACACTTGATAAGAAAGGCCCTGTTTCCAATACGCCAATTAAATGCGTCAATCCCCATGCAAAAATTAAGATGAGAATTGCTGGCATCATAGCGCCGACACCACTTATAAACGCTTTGCCTACAAGGCTGTAGGAAGCTGTCTCGTTTTTCCCCATTTGTGATAGGTAAAGGACTGCTGCTAATACTGTTCCCGCAAGACCACCGACCATCAATGACAATGGAACGTCGGTGTTTTCAAAAATAGTCCAAATGCTTGCCGATCCGCCGATGCGATAGCCTGTCCAAATCATCATCCCTAATGTAACGATGACTAAAGTAATGATCGGTGCAATCAAATCAATGACACGTCCATAGGAATGGACAGGAAAATCCTCTTTCAATTGACCCGGAATCTCTTTGTTCGGGTCGAAAAGTTCTCCTTTTTCTTGGGCGCGTGTTTCATGTCTTTTCATTTCAAAGTAATCGATATTTGTCCAAGCAAAGAAAAACACCATTGCCAATGTAGCGATAACGTAAAAATTCATCGGTGCCATCATGAGAAATGCGGATAATGGCGAGTAGCTGATTGCAGCAGACGTGCCAAAGATAAGAGCCAATTGGCCGATGAGAAATGCTCCCCAGCTGGAAATCGGCGAGATAACACAAATCGGAGCGGATGTGGAATCGATGAAGTATGCCAATTTCGCCCTTGAAATGCGATGCTGATCCGTAATCGGTCGTGCAATTTGCCCGACAGCCAATGAATTGAAATAATCATCTACGAAAATAAGGATTCCAAGGAGCACTGTCAGCAACTTCGCTCCGCGTCTCGTTTTAATGCGCTTGACGGCCCATTCCGCAAACGCCCTGCTTCCGCCGGACAAACTGACAAATGCGGTAATGACTCCTAATAATAAAATGAAAACCATGATGAAAATATTATACGTATTCAATTCCCCTTCAGACCAGAAAGAGACGATCATTGCAGTCCAAAGATTTTGCAACGTATCGACCGGTGAAAAGCTTGCGACCAATAATGCCGCTGTCACAATCCCCGATCCAAGTGATAATAATACCCTTTTTGTCGCCAACACCATAACAATTGCCACGATTGGCGGCAAAATTGAAACCCAAGTGCCTATCATAAAAATTTCCTCCAATTTTTCGGAACGGTAGGTTTTTAGAATGAAAAAAACCGACACCCTCTACACTAGAATGTGTAGTAGGTGTCGGCTTATTCTACGGTTCGTTTGTAAGATAATCTAAGATGTTTTATCTAACGTACGATCTGTAGCTCATCATGCGATTCGCATGACAGTGTCATTCCTATTCGGAATAACCCCAGCATGAATGGATAGGCAACCCAGTACATGCTTCGGCAAAACTTCCTTTCACGGGCGGTCATCGATGCCAATCTCGCGTCCATTACTAATAAGCCTTGCAGCCTCTACCTAATCGGTGTTCCTCTTGTGCTACTAGCGTAACAGGTAATCACCCTTTTTTCAAGAGCTTATTATTTTCCGCCACCAATGATCGGATACGGCACTTCTATTTGAGGGGGGTTCTCCCCTCCCCGGTTATATATTTGAGGAATAGGACTTTGAATCAAACCGATCGCAACAGGTATCTTCTGTTCCACGACACTTTTCCGCGTCGCCAAAGGAACGATGATCTGGACGTTGACCGTAACCAATATATTCACTTCGACCATTGCGTTGTTAATGCCGAACTCTGTAATACCTGTATCGACAGTAGTCTGTGCTTCCCCAATGACATGGAACCGAATCGGAATTTTAGGGCCAAAGTTCCCGATCATAGGGATGCCCGTCGCTTGCCCCATCGGCACGAAGAAGACGACTCCTCCGTCAGCCTCCATTGCCTCAGGATCATATTCGATATTTTCACTGAGAGGCAGCATTTCCAAATTTCCGCTCTCAGCCATTTTTAGATGCGCCTCTACAAGGCTATGTATCTCCGCCCTCGTTTTATTAATGATCTCAGCATTCAATGTATTTGTCACCATTCCAGGTGAATCATTCGGTACATTTTCGATGATTTCACTCACATCATAGATATCAGTAGATCTTGATTTAATTGCCTGTGTAATGACATGCGCTGCAATCCTCTCCGTTTCAACTTCCGCGTATTGCAGATAAATCGGAGTGAGTTTTGAGTTTACAAAATAAAGAAACAGGGCGATTGTCACAAGAAACGCTGGAAAAAGAAGCGGCAATAAGCGGCGCTTCCTGCGAGGCCTGCCATTATTACTGGAACGGCGATACCGATTCCATTTTTTATAATTTCGAGACGGCTGCCCGTAAAATCTCAAAACGACCCCTCCTGCCTAATATTATGCAGGACCGGGGTCGTTCATTCTTGTTCGTGAAGTGCTTTCAGTATCATCCTTATTGACTCTGCCATCTCTTTTCATCCCGTACCAAACGAATACATCCCGAATCAGTTCGGGCATATGATACTCTTTCTTCGCCTCTTTCAAAACGGGGAAAAAGAAGCCGAATGTGAACATGTCTAGTGTTGCCAGTTTGAAGGTTTTTCCGGCAACGACTTTCCGATTGCCCGCATACAGTTCTCCGGCGCTTTTTCTGAAGAGCCTTTCAAAGATCATTTTACCCATGAAATTTCCACGAAAGCCAAGCCCTTTGATTTCCGTTTCCGGCCACGATTCGTTGCCAGCGAGCTTATAAATTTCCAGCAACTCCGCCCCGTCCAGCGTGATTGTACATGGATTGATCGGATGCGGAAGCAAGGAGTGTACCATGCGTTTCGTCACCCAGCCTTTTTCGAGGCTTCCTAAGAAGATCCCTGCGTTGAACATAGCACAATCCGCACCTGTATAATCAATCAATGCCCTTCCGAAAAATGAGGACATCGGACTTTCCACGAAGAGCTGTTGTTTTAACGGACTTGTGTTATAGAAGACTTTTTCCTCCAGCGCTTCCTTCCCTGCTTGAATGAGATTATTTACATCCTGGATATCTTCTTCATGGCTTTCCAGCTCGTTCACATGGACAACTTCCGCTCTTTTTTCGACGACATTCTTACTGTCCAGATCGATGTGGATTTCAACATGTCCTACATATTCACCAAACTTGCCTGTGGCGGCTAGTAAAGTGTCATTCACCATTTCTCCTTCCGGGAATAAATGATGGGTATGCGCACCTAAAATGACATCGAACAGCTCACATTCTGCAGCAAGAAGCCTGTCTTCATTCACACCTAAATGCGAAAGGCAAATAATGATATCCGTTTTATGCTGAATCTCCATGGCCACTTTTTTCAGTACATGCCTCGGCTCTTCGATACGCCATCCTAATTTCGCATAAAAGTCCGTGTACATTGCCGTCGCGCCGATAACTCCGATTTTTACACCTAGAGCCGTTTCGTATATTTTATAAGGCTCCAGCCATTTCGGAAATGAGTCATCCGTCTCCGTTAAATTGCAAAGGACGACGTCGAATTCCGCTCCTTTGTAGAGGGTATTCAATGCTTTTTTGGACATCGTAATGCCTTCATTATTGCCGATTGTCACCGCATCATATCCAGCACTGTTCAGCAATGCGACATTTCCCTTGCCGTTAGTTCCTTCTGTGAATGGGTGCGACCTGTCAACATGGTCTCCGATGTCAAAAATGAAGCAAGCCTCTTCTTCGGAATTGTGCTGCTGTCTCTTTGATTGGAGATGCCTACTGATCTTCGGCCAACTGTCAAAATGGCTATGGATATCATTCGTATGATATAAATGGATTGTTTCGATACCGTGTTTCATAGCTCAACCCCAAATCCCCTCGATAATTGACCTTACTCCGAATAATAACAGCATAATCCGCAACACGAGGACCAATGTTTCCGAATTCATCTTCTTATTAAGCATCGTCCCGATCATGCCTCCGATATAGGCGCCCGGAATGACCGGAAGTGCATAAAGCCAAGGCACATGCCCTAACGAGATATGCGCGGCGGAGTTTACGATAGCTGACAAGAACACGATGAACATTGATGTACCGACTGCAATATGCGGCGGAAACAGGAACAGAAGAATTAGCGCCGGCACTATCATCGTTCCACCTCCGATGCCGAATAGGCCGGATGCAAATCCGATGATGAATGTCAATATGAGCGCGAACCAAATCGGATACCCATACACATGTGTCTCTCCATGTGAATCGATAAACGTCCTCGGTTTGCCGCGCTCTACAAACCAATGGATCGGTTTTAAATATTTACGCGCTAGCAATAGGATAGATAGGACAATGAGCAAGATGCCAAAGTATAAATTAAATGATGGCAAATCCATTCCTTTATTTACAAATGCACCAATCATCAACCCTGGTATGGAGCCCGCGAAAAAAATCCATCCCGTCCGGAAGTCGACCGTCTTCCCTTTCATATGCGAAATGGTGGAAGATAGACCGTTAAAGATCATCATGATGACTGAAATTCCGACGACGCTTTGCGGCGTGATGCCGGGAATCCAACCAAAATTAATGCCGACTAATAGTGTCAGCGGAACAAGTATCGTTCCGCCTCCGAGCCCGACAATCGACCCCATTACGCCGGATATTGCACCGATAATTGCCAATAACAGAAACGCCATTCTTATTCCTCCTCAAAAAAGTCAAGCTGCTTAGGTGCGAGTGCCTGGAAGTCAATGCCCATCATTTTTTGAAAGCGTTTTGCGTTCTCAGCTGCATGGCCACCAGAATTATTGTTAAAAATGACAAACACGTTCTCCGTTTCGCTCTCCAATTTTCGGACCGCTTCACGAATTTCCTCCAATTCACTGTCCGCGTAATTATAGAGATATCGGACTTTACGCCACGCTTCACTATCACCCGTTGTATTTTGCCAGCCATTCACATTCCTGCCATGAAGGCGGAAAAACACTTTATCGTTGCGTGTTGTTTCGGCAACGAGAGGAACGCTGCCAACGCCAGCTTGCGGCTCATCACATACAGTATGAATGAAATTCATTTCCTCAAGAAATGAAAGAGTCCTTTCCTGCATGCTTGGAGCGTACCATGATTGGTGGCGAAACTCTATCGCCACGTCGTACCCTTCTAACTGACTCCGAATGTATCTAATCTGTTCTACATTTTCTCTTTTGCAATCAAACCATGGTGGAAATTGAACGAGAATCATAGCAATCTTTCCGGCGTCCCGCATCGGATCGATAGAAAGCTTGAATTGCTGGAACATTTCTTCAGGAGTTGAATATGGAAGCTTTCCTCGTTGATGTCCCGTCATTCCTTGATTGGCCTTTACGATGAACTGGAAATCGTCAGGTGTTTCATCGATCCATTTTCGGATATTACGTTCCGGTTGGATGGCGTAAAAGGATGCATCTAGCTCAACGATTGGAAAGTGAGAGCTGTAATCGATCAATTTTTCATTTTTCTTGGAGGTTGGGGAATAGACATCTGGATGGTCTCCCCATCCTGTCAATCCGACTTGAATCATAGTATCCCTCTTTTCCGTTCGTAGATGAATATTGTCATCATATCATATGTCCACAGGGTGATTCCGCCATTTTGCACCATAGTTTTGAGGACTAAGCTTGGCGTCTAGACACGGAGCACTTTAATTTGGGCGCGGGACGCCTCACTTTGGGCGCGGGACACCTCGCTTTGGGCGCGGGACACCTCACTTTGGGCGCGGGACACCTCACTTTGGGCGCAGGACGCCTCACTTTGGGCGCGGGACACCTCACTTTGGGCGCGGGACACCTCGCTTTGGGCGCGGGACGCCTCGCTTTGGGCGCGGGACACCTCGCTTTGGGCGCAGGACGCCTCACTTTGGGCGCGGGACACCTCGCTTTGGGCGCGGGACGCCTCACTTTGGGCGCGGGACACCTTGCTTTGGGCGCGGGACGCCTCACTTTGGGCGCGGGACACCTCGCTTTGGGCGCAGGACGCCTCACTTTGGGCGCGGGACACCTTGCTTTGGGCGCGGGACACCTCGCTTTGGGCGCGGGACGCCTCGCTTTGGGCGCGGGACGCCTCGCTTTGGGCGCGATTGCAGAAAATGAAAAAACCGCCTGCAATGAGGCGGTTTTTCGTAGTCTTTTATTAACCGATTGAACCTTCCATCTCAAAACGGATGAGGCGGTTCATTTCTACTGCGTATTCCATCGGCAATTCTTTTGTGAATGGCTCGATGAAGCCCATAACGATCATTTCAGTCGCTTCGAGCTCAGGAATTCCGCGGCTCATTAAGTAGAAGAGCTGCTCTTCTGATACCTTGGAAACTTTCGCTTCGTGCTCCAGTGAAATGTTGTCGTTAAAGATTTCGTTGTATGGAATCGTATCGGACGTCGATAATTTATCCATGATGAGCGTGTCACATTCGATGTTTGCACGCGCACCGTCTGCACGGCGGCCGAAGTGGACAACTCCACGGTATGTTACTTTACCGCCATGTTGGGAAATCGATTTTGAAACGATCGTGGATGACGTGTTCGGCGCCAAGTGCATCATTTTTGCTCCTGCATCTTGGTGCTGCCCTTTACCAGCCAAAGCGATGGACAATGTCATACCACGTGCACCTTCACCTTTAAGGATACATGCAGGGTATTTCATCGTAAGCTTCGAACCGATGTTGCCGTCGATCCATTCCATAGTTGCGTTTTCTTCACACACTGCACGCTTCGTAACTAGGTTGTAAACGTTGTTTGCCCAGTTTTGAATTGTTGTGTAACGGCAGTACGCATCTTTTTTAATGATGATTTCAACGACCGCACTATGAAGTGAGTTCGTCGTGTAAACAGGTGCTGTACATCCTTCAACATAGTGGACGCTTGCGCCTTCATCTACAACGATCAAAGTACGCTCGAACTGACCCATGTTTTCCGAGTTGATACGGAAATACGCTTGAAGTGGCGTTTCCACTTTGATGCCAGGTGGTACATAGATGAATGAACCACCAGACCAAACAGCAGAGTTCAAAGCCGAGAACTTATTGTCTGTGTTCGGAATGACTGTTCCCCAATACTTTCTGAACAGCTCTTCGTTTTCACGCAAAGCCGAGTCTGTATCTTTAAAGACGATTCCTAGATCTTCAAGTTCTGATTTCATGTTGTGGTAAACAACTTCAGATTCGTACTGTGCAGATACACCCGCAAGGTATTTTTGCTCAGCTTCAGGGATCCCTAGTTTATCAAATGTACGCTTGATTTCTTCCGGAACTTCATCCCACGAACGCTCTGTCGCTTCGGAAGGTTTTACGTAATATGTGATTTCGTCGAAGTTAAGCGAATTCAAATCTCCGCCCCATTGAGGCATCGGTTTGCTGTAGAAGATCTCAAGGGATTTCAGACGATAGTCCAGCATCCATTGTGGCTCTTCTTTCATTCTCGAAATTTCTTCAACAATTTCACGTGTCAACCCACGCTCCGAACGGAAAACAGATACGTCCTTATCTGCGAAACCATATTTGTAATCGCCAATATCAGGCATTTTCTTAGCCATCATTATTCCTCCGTTCTAACATTTGTCTTACATTGCCCCAGTTGCCCGGCTGTACAACTTTTCGCCGGGAACCGTTTTGTTTATTGCTCGGATTCTTGACCGATTCCCTTTTCCATCGCCTTCCATGCGAGCGTTGCACATTTGATGCGCGCAGGGAATTTGGCAACGCCGGATAGGGCTTCGATATCACCGAAATCAATGGAATCATCAATTTCTTTTCCGAGCATCATGTCAGAAAACAAATGGGCATACTTAACTGCCGTGTCCACGTCTTTGTTTTTGATAATTTGTGTCATCATCGATGCGGATGCCATGGAGATCGAGCAGCCTTCCCCTTCGAACTTGGCATCCCGTACGATGCCGTCCTCCACTTTAAGAGTCAAATGAATGACATCTCCGCACGTCGGATTATTCATGTCGATTGTGACGTTATTCTCTTCCAGTACACCTTTGTTCCGTGGATTTTTATAATGATCCATGATGACTGAACGATATAGCTGGTCTAAATTGTTTGTTGGCATTATTGGAAATACTCCTTTGCAATACGGAGTCCTTCTACGAGACGGTCAACATCTTCTTCCGTGTTGTACAGATAGAAGCTTGCGCGGGCTGTCGCTGAACATTCTAGCCATTTCATAAGCGGCTGCGCACAATGATGACCTGCCCGCACTGCGATTCCGTTCATATCTAGTACCGTGGCAAGATCATGTGGATGGACATTATCCAAATTGAACGTCACGATGCCGGCACGCTTTTCCGGATCAAGAGGTCCATAAATCGTCAAACCATCAATTGAGGACATTTTCTCCATAGCATAACCTGCAAGCTCGTGTTCATGCCGTTCAATTTGATCTAATCCGATCTCTTCCAAGAAATCGATGGCAGCGCCCAATCCGATGGCGCCTGCAATGATCGGCGTTCCTCCTTCGAATTTCCACGGAAGCTCTTTCCATGTAGATTCGTAAAGACCAACGAAATCGATCATTTCACCACCGAATTCAACCGGCTCCATTTCATTCAATAATTCTTTCTTTCCATAAAGGACACCAATCCCCGTAGGGCCACACATCTTATGGCCTGAAAAAGCGAGAAAATCGCAATCCAAGTTTTGGACATCCAATTTCATGTGAGGAGCGGCCTGCGCACCATCGACGACCATCACAGCGCCATGGGCATGCGCAATCTCTGTAACTTCCTTAATAGGATTCATCGTGCCAAGTACGTTGGATACGTACATCATCGAAACGATTTTCGTACGATCGGTGACTGTTTGACGAACTTTATCAAGGGAGAGAGTGCCATCCTCTTCCAAAACGACATACTTCAGGATTGCACCTTTTTCCTTCGCCAATTGCTGCCACGGAATAATATTGGCATGGTGTTCCATATGGGTGATGACGATTTCATCGCCTTCGCCGACATTCGCGCGACCATAGCTTTGAGCTACCATATTAAGGGCTGTAGTCGTTCCACGATTAAAGATGATTTCCTCAGTGGATTTCGCATTGATGAACTTGCGGACTTTTTCACGCGCCCCTTCATAATGATCCGTAGCTCGATTGCCTAATGTATGGACGCCACGGTGGACGTTCGCGTTGTCGTACAAATAGTAGTCACTGATTGCCTCAATGACTTGCCGCGGCTTTTGGGAAGTCGCGGCACTGTCTAAATATACGAGCGGATGCCCGTTGATCTCCTGGTCAAGTATCGGGAAATGTTTGCGGATGTCTTTGCTGAGCATTAGCGCACTTTCCTTTCAATAACCTCCGTCAATTGCTTCTTGACACCTTCGATTGGCAATTTGCTTACTACAGGTGCAAGGAAACCATGGATGACTAGGCGTTCTGCTTCCTGTTGCGAAATTCCACGGCTCATCAAGTAGAACAATTGAAGCGGATCTACACGGCCTACGGATGCAGCGTGACCGGCAGTAACATCATCTTCATCGATCAATAGGATCGGGTTCGCATCTCCACGGGCTTTTTCACTTAGCATCAAAATCCGTGATTCTTGGACCGCGTTCGATCTTGTAGCACCTTTGGCAATTCTGCCGATGCCGTTGAAGATGGAAGAAGCGGACTCCTTCATAACGCCATGCTTAAGGATGAATGCATCTGTATCAAGTCCCCAATGGACGATTTCAGATGTGAAGTTCTGCCTTTGGCTTCCTCGGCCGACAACGACTGTCTTCATATCACTTGAAGAGCCGTTTCCGACGAGGTGCGTAATGTTTTCAGAGATTGTATCACTGTCGTTCATCAATCCTAATGCCCATTCGATTCGGCTGTTCACTCCTGCAACTCCACGGCGGTTGACGTAAGTCGTGAATCCTTTTGCAAGGACGTCCACTGCACCATAGATGATTTTCGCGTTATCGCCCGCGAAAACTTCCGCAATGATATTCGCCTGTCCTGTAGCCTCTTCGACTGTGGACAAATAGTTCTCCACGTATGTCAAGGAGCTGTTCGCTTCAGCTACGACGATAACATGATTGAAGAGAGATGCTTGTGCGTCATCGTGTAAAAATAGAACTTGAAGCGGTTCTGCGACTTCGACATTTTTCGGCACATAGACGAATACGCCGCCATTTATAAGTGCTGCGTGCAATGCTGTTAGTTTATGTTCATCCACTTTCACGCCATCCGTCATGAAATACTTTTTCATTAGATCGGCATGTTCGCGTGAGGCAGTGAAGATATCCGTCAAGATGACACCTTTCGCTTTCAACTCATCAGAAAGTGAAATGAATGCAGGTGTATTATTATGTTGAACATAAACGTTCTGTTGATCTGCGCCGACCAATTCTTTCGCTTCGGCAGGCAAGTCTGCAAGTGTTGCGTAGGTAGAGCTTTCCACTGCATGTACAGGGAAATCTACAAAGTTCCACTTGTCAATTTTTGTTTTATCTGGTGTTGGCATCGGAAGCTGTTCCACTTTCGCTAACGCATCTGCGCGGAATTCTGCCATCCAATCGGCTTCATTCATGTTTGCGGAAAAAGAGCGGACGTCCTGTTCGGTCAATGCCATTGTTGTTTTAACCGTCATTTTGAATCGTCCCCTTTCTTATGCTTCTTGTCCAACTGTTTCGTCTTCGATTCCTAATTCTTCTTTAATCCAATCATAACCGCTCGCTTCAAGCTGTTTCGCAAGCTCTGCTCCGCCGGATTTTACAACTTTGCCTTGCATCATGACATGGACAAAGTCAGGCGTGATGTAGTTGAGGAGGCGTTGGTAGTGAGTGATGATCAGGCATCCGAATCCTTCTCCGCGCATTTCGTTGATTCCGTTGGAAACGACTTTCAATGCATCGATGTCGAGTCCGGAGTCGATTTCGTCGAGCACCGCAAATTTCGGCTTAATCATCATCATCTGAAGGATTTCGTTGCGCTTTTTCTCTCCGCCTGAGAATCCTTCGTTAAGATAACGTGTTGCCATATCTTGATCCATTTCAAGGACTTCCATTTTGCTGTCCAATTCACGGATAAATTTCATAAGGGATATTTCATCGCCTTCTTCACGGCGCGCATTGATTGCTGAGCGCATGAAGTCCGCGTTCGTTACTCCGTTAATTTCACTCGGGTATTGCATCGCAAGGAAAAGTCCTGCCTTCGCGCGCTCATCCACTTCCATCTCAAGGACATCTTCGCCGTCAAGCAAGACAGTTCCGGAAGTGACCTCATATTTTGGGTGGCCCATGATTGCAGATGCAAGTGTCGATTTACCGGTTCCGTTAGGTCCCATGATCGCATGGATCTCACCTGTATTGATTGTTAGGTTGACGCCTTTCAATATTTCCTTACCTTCAATTTCGACGTGAAGGTCTTTGATTTCCAAAGTTGCCATTCCAATACCTCCAATATGATAAAGATGAACGGGGTAAGCCATTCTCTATTTAGTATCATTCTAATTTTAGCTCATTCGGCACGTTGTTGCAAATCATTAAGAATTATTATCGTTTTATGGGGAAAATACGATTATTTCAACGTTTTGCTATATTATTTGCAAGGTAGCCCATTTTCAATTATCCGGCGCTTATTGAGAATCAATGAATATAGTTTTCTTCATTGCCAACAAGCTTTCATAGATAGAACCCGAGATAGAACCCGGATTTTCGCTGCAGGCGGACGCTTTCCGCGGGCACGGCTTCAGCCGCTTCCCTCGCTTCGCTCAGTCCAGGGTCTTCAGCTCGTGCTGGTCCCGCTGGAGTCGCCGCCTTACGCTTCAATCCTAAAATAAATCCTCTTACATTTAACCACAAATAAAAAAGTAGAAGATAGGAAAAACAAGTTCCCTCTTCTACTTTACAAATTAAATATTACTCCGCTTCTACGCCTTTTACTTTTGGAGTTAGGCGGTCTACGATTATGGCTAGTGCACCGTCGCCGGTTACGTTGGTAGCCGTGCCGAAGCTGTCTTGGGCCATGTAGAGCGCGATCATCAATGCGACCATTGATTCATCGAATCCGAGCATTGTGCCGAGTAGGCCAACTGCTGCCATTACGGCTCCTCCTGGAACTCCAGGCGCTGCAATCATTGTTACGCCTAGCATGAGGATGAAAGGCAGATAGCTTGAGAAGCTGAATGACATGCCATTCATGAGCAGGACTCCGATTGAGCAGGATACGAGAGTGATCGTACTGCCGGACAGGTGGATCGTTGCGAATAACGGAACCGTGAAATCTGTTACTTTCTCGGAAGCTCCTGTCTTCTTAGCTTGTCTTAAAGTCACCGGAATCGTAGCAGCCGATGATTGCGTTCCGATTGCTGTCATATAGGCAGGTGCCATCGTTTTCATAAGGAAGAATGGATTCTTCTTAGAAAGCGTTCCGGCAACCGTATATTGAATGACCAACATGACGATATGGAGCGCGATTACCATAACGAATACGAGTGAGAAGACCGACAACACTTTCGCCACTTGCCCGCTGTATGTCATGTTAAGGAATATGCCGAAAATATGGAAAGGTAATAACGGGATGATGACGAACGTTATGACTTTTTCAATTAGGGTATGTAACTCTTCAAAGAACGATAGCATCGTTTTGCTGTTGATCGATGCCATGCCAATACCGAATATGAAAGCGAGCAATAGTGCCGACATGACGCCCATGACAGGAGTCATTTCAAGTTCAAAAAATGTGACAGCCGGGGACTGCCCTGCGTTTTCAACAGATTTAGAGCCGATGTTGCCTACGAAATTAGGCAAAATCGATGTTGCAGCAAAATATGCCAAGATTCCTGCTGCAATCGTAGAAGCATATGCAAGCACAGTAGCCAACCCCAACAATTTTCCAGACCCACTACCAAGTTTCGCTATCCCAGGTGCTATGAATGCAATAATAATAAACGGTACTACAAAGTTTAGAAAACCGCCAAAGATCATGTTGAACGTCGCGAATAACCTGGTGAACCAGTGCGCAAAACCTTCATGTATTTCTGGGAGCAACAGACCTATGCCCACCGCAAGCCCTATAGCGATAATGATTCGCCATATGAGGCCTAACTTCCTTTTCATAAAATGTCCTCCTCAAATGTACAAATGTTTATTAAAACAATAAAACCACTTTACCATAGCAAAGAAAAAATGGGAACACCTTTATGAATTTTTATACTTTATCAGGATAATAAAAAACCGCCTACCTCCGAAAACGGAAGCAGACGGCTTTACTCAATTATTTAACAGGAACGACAGAGCCATTCCATTCATTCAATATGAATTCTTGGATCTCTTCGGATGTCAACACTTCTACAAGCGCTTTGATTGCATCGCTGTTTTCATCACCAGAACGAACCGTAATGACGTTTACGTAGGGTGAATCCGTTTTTTCAATGGCGATTGAATCTTCAAGTGGGTTCAAGCCCGCATCGATTGCATAGTTAGAGTTGATCAAAACAGCATCGCCTTCATTATTATTGTAAAGAGTTGGAAGTAATGCTGCTTCGTAATCCGGCTCAAACTGTAGGTTTTTCGGATTGTCCACAATATCTGAGAGTTCCGCTTTCACTTTATCAACACCCTCAGCAAGTGTGATCAAGCCATTTTCTTCAAGCATTTCAAGAACACGACCATGATCCGAAACCGAGTTGCTCATAAGGACCGTTGCACCGTCAGGCAATTCATCTAATGATTTATATTTCTTCGAATAGACACCCATCGGTTCGATATGGATTCCTCCCGCATTGACAAAGTCGTAGCCGAAATCAGCCATTTGACTTTCCAAGTAAGGGATGGTCTGGAAATAGTTCGCATCCAATAGACCTGATTCTAAGTCTTTGTTCGGTAATATATAGTCCTGGTATGTTTCAATTTCCAAGTCGATGCCTTTTTCCTGCAACAACGGCTTCACTTTTTCCAAAATGACGGCATGTGGTGTATTGGAAGCACCGACTACGAGTTTCGTCTGTTCACCAGAAGCATTCTTGCTGCCCTTCGCCCCATCTTCCTTATCTTTCGTTCCGCATGCTGCCAATGCAAGCACAAGAACCGTCAATAATAATGCCGATAATACCTTTTTCATAAACCCTCTCTCCATTCATAGCTGATTTTTATAATTAACAGGAGACTTTGCAACCCTGTAAATTAACGTTTGTCCAATTTCTTCACTGCGAAATCTCCGATAATCTGTATCGCAAATACAATAATTAAGATAATGACCGTTGCGACAATCATGACATCGGTGCGGCTTCGCTGGAATCCTTCGTAATACGCGAGGTTCCCGAGCCCACCAGCACCAATTACACCTGCCATTGCAGTATAGCCTACGAGCGCAATCGCTGTTACCGTAATACCAGAAATGAGGGCGGGCATCGATTCGGGCAATAAAACTTTAAAGATGATCGTACTTGTTTTTGCACCCATCGATCTTGCGGCCTCGATGACGCCTCTGTCGATTTCACGCAAGCCAATCATAACCATTCGCGCGTAAAACGGTGCAGCTCCGATGACAAGGGCCGGGATTGCAGCTTCCGGACCACGGATCGTTCCAACGATCAACGTTGTAAACGGGATTAATAGAATGATTAATATTATGAAGGGAATAGAACGGAAAATATTGACGAATGCTCCCGTTACACCATATATCAGTTTGTTTGTCCAAAGTTGGCCGGGACTCGATAAGAATAGAAGAACACCTAGAACGAGCCCAAAAATGAATGTATATAAAGTAGAAAGCCCGGTCATATATAATGTTTCAATGGTAGCTACCCACATCTTTTCCCAATCTACATGGGGAAATAAATTTTCAATCATTGCCGATCACCTCTGTCTGTACGCCTAGTTCATGGAGATAGGCAATTGCCTGATCAATATCATTTTCATTGCCGAGAAGCTGTAAAATGAGCGAACCGTAAGCGCCGCCTTTCGTGTGGGAAATATTCCCTTGAACGATATTTACGTCAATGTCATATTTCCGGATCAAGCTCGCAAGCACCGGGTGCTCTGTCCTTTCCCCGACAAAGACGAGTTTGATGAGCGTGCCGCCTGGTATGTGGGCAAGTACCTCTTCGGTTCCTTCCGGTTCCGTCACTTGGGATACGAACCGTTTTGTAATCGGGGCTTGCGGTGATTGGAACACTTCAAGCACAGGACCGAGTTCTACAACTTTCCCTGCCTCCATAACTGCCACACGATGGCAAATTTTCCGGATGACATGCATTTCATGTGTGATCAGTACGATTGTCAAACCTAACCGTTCATTGATATTTGTCAACAGATCAAGGATGGCATCTGTCGTTTCCGGATCGAGCGCTGATGTCGCTTCGTCGCATAGCAACACTTCTGGATCGTTCGCTAACGCCCGAGCAATTCCGACACGTTGCTTTTGACCGCCTGATAGCTCTGATGGATAGGCATTTTCTCTTCCGCTCAGTCCGACGAGCTCGATCAGTTCCGCCACTTTCCGTTCACGCTCCGCTTTCTTCACGCCCGCGATTTCAAGTGGAAAAGCAATATTCTGCTTAACGGTACGGGACCAGAGCAAATTGAAATGTTGGAAGATCATGCTGATCTTTTGGCGGGCTTCCCGTAGCTCTTTGCCTGTAAATGCCGATATTTCACGGTTACCAATTTTGATTGTTCCTGTCGTTGGTGTCTCAAGACCATTCAATAGGCGAATCAATGTACTTTTTCCGGCACCACTATAGCCGATGATACCGAAGATTTCCCCCTCGTCGATACTGAGGGACACATTATCTACCGCCAAGATTTCAGCGTTGGTCGTACCAAAACTTTTTTTGACGTCTTTCAATTGGATCATCATTATCACCTCTACACTATCTTGTCCAAAATAATAGCCTTTCTGCAGATAAGCAGAAAGGCTAAAACGTTATATCGAAATAAACGTCAATCCGATCTCTCATCTCTCAAAGCAAACGCTTTGTGTGACTTGGCACCATTTCACTTTCGTGACGGTTGCCGGGCTTCATAGGGCACTTCCCTCCACCTCTCTCTATAAGAGCGACATATTCAGTTAATGTTAAGTTAATAGATATACTTATATCATGATTATCTGAAGTATGTCAACCTATTTTCTCAAGAAGGTGCGGAATGGAGTGAAATGCGTAAACTTTATGAATCACTTCTCCATCCTTCTGAATTAATAAACAAGGGACGCTTTCGATTTCATAATCGACAGCGAGATCTTCTACATAATTCAAGTCAGCCTTCCCGATAGGCAGCTCCGGCTTCATGGCAGCAATGACTTCCACCATTTTAGAAGCTACCGCACAAGTTCCGCACAACGGAGTATATAAATAAAATATCGATTGACGAGCATCTTCTTTGCTCATTTCCCACTGTTCACGTGTCCAGTTTTCGATATTCGTCACAATTCATCACCTTCATAGTAAAAATTCGGGATGCACATCAAAATTTTCGGAGAGGAGGATAGCTGCAAGCACACGGTATGGAGTCGTTTCAACTTGGCGATATGCCCGTTCGGTATAGAGATGGATGGCTTCAGGATAATCCCTCTTGAATAAAGTCCGGATCTTCTCTCCGGATTCATCGGCATCCATAAAAACGTACATCTCACAATCCTCATAAGGCATAAGCATCTCTTCGATGCGGTACGGACTGACTGTCCCATTCGTACAAATGATTTCAACCGGTTCCGAAAGCACCTTTTGCAACCTTTTCCGGTCCGATCCACCTTCGACGATTATGACTTTTTGATATTCTACTTGCACATTCCCACACCTCCGTAAAAAAGACCTTACCTTGGAAGTTTACCCACATACCGAGAGATTATCGTTTCCTATCCATTGAAAAAAGCGCCGGAGTCAAAGATCCAGGCGCCACTTAATTATTTATTCGCCGACAGTCATTTTGTCATAGTCTTCAGCTGACATAAGTGCATCGAGTTCTGATGCGTCTGATGCTTCTACAACGATCATCCAAGCACCTTCAAACGGAGATTCGTTCACTAGCTCAGGGCTGTCTTCCAATTCTTCGTTCACTTCGACAACTTTACCGCTGATTGGAGCATACAATTCAGATACAGTTTTCACCGATTCAACACTGCCGAATGGCTCGCCAGTCTTCACTTCATCTCCAACTTGTGGTAATTCGACGAAAACGATATCGCCAAGTTCGGATTGTGCAAAATGAGTAATACCAATACGATACTTTCCACTTTCATCCTTTACCCATTCGTGTTCTTCTGAATAACGCAAGTCTTTAGGTGTGTTCATCCCGTACCCCTCCATAAGTATACATTTAGTCACTTCAGTATTAATTTTGACATATTCCGATGGTAAAGACAAGAAAGTATATTAAGCTCCCCACACTTCTTCAAACTGGTCTTCCTTGAAGCCGACAGTCACTTTCGAGCCATCTGTTACAAGCGGTCGTTTCATAAGCATGCCGTCTGTAGCTAGCAACGCCACTTTTTCGTCATCCGTCATTCCTGGAAGCTTGTCCTTCAAGTTCAATTCACGGTATTTCATCCCGCTCACATTGAAGAATTTTTTAATATCAAGTCCGGAGTTACTAATCATTTGTTGAAGTTCCTCTTTCGTCGGTGGATTTTCAACGATGTGGACGTCTTCGAACTCCAACCCATTGTTCTCCAACCACTTTTTCGCCTTCCTGCAAGTCCCACATTTTGGATATCCATAGTAAGTCATCGCCATTTTGCAACACCTCCATTTTCTCCAAGTATAACAGAGAAACCGCCCAGGATAAAAACCAGGGCGGTGTGCCTATTAGACTACGTATTTTTCGGCGTCGATTAATTTGGCGGATGCTTCGCGTTTTTTCGCGATGATGTTGTATGGATTTGAACGCGTCAATTTGCGTAATGCAGAGAGCATCATGCGTTGGTTATCCCCTTCGACAGATGCAAGAAGTGTTTCCTTCGCATCCTTTTCAATTGCCTCGAAAGCTTCTTGACAGAAGATTTCCGTGTAAAGGATCTTTTGCTTCTCCTTCTCTTCCCCGTTTTTAGCAATCGCTTTCTCCGTACGGAGCAAAGCGGATTCCATTGCAAAGATGTTATTTGCGATATCGGCGATGTTCACAAGAACTTCCTGCTCTGCTTCAAGCTTTGTGCCGAAACGTTGAGCGGCCATTCCCGCTGCAAGCAAACCGATTTTCTTCGCATTTTTCACAAGTACTTTTTCTTGTGCTAGCGCTTCGTCTCCGATTTCTTCCGGCATCATCATGAGCAGCTCTTCCTGTAAGCTTTGTGCCTGTTCAAGCAAAGGCAATTCGCCTTTCATCGCTTTTTTCAAGAACGTGCCTGGCACGATCAGACGGTTGATTTCATTTGTTCCTTCGAAGATACGGTTAATGCGGGAATCGCGGTAAGCGCGCTCCACTTCATACTCTTGCATGAAACCGTAACCGCCATGCAATTGAACAGCTTCGTCGACTACGTAATCAAGCACTTCGGAACCGACAACTTTGTTGATCGAGCATTCGATTGCATATTCTGCAATGGAAGCCGCAACCGCTTTGCCGTCTTTTTGCTCTTCTGGAGTCATTTGGCTGTTGCGTTCTTCAAAGTAACCTACTGTACGGTAGATCAAGCTTTCCGTCGCATAAATCTTCGAAGCCATCGTCGCAAGTTTTTCTTTTGTCAGGTTGAATGAAGAGATCGGTGTTTTGAACTGTTGGCGCTGATTCGCATACGTAACCGCCAATTCAAAAGCACGTTTGGAACCTCCGACTGTACCTACACCCAATTTATAGCGTCCGATGTTTAAGATGTTAAATGCGATGACATGCCCTCTGCCGATTTCACCTAGCAGATTTTCTACCGGTACTTGAGCATCTTCAAGAATGAGTGTGCGTGTAGAAGACGATTTGATGCCCATCTTCTTCTCTTCCGCTCCGACAGATACGCCCGGGAATTCCCTTTCAACGATGAATGCCGTGAATTTATCGCCATCCACTTTCGCATAAACGACGAATACGTCTGCGAATCCTGCGTTCGTGATCCATTGCTTTTCGCCGTTCAACACATAGTGAGTGCCTGCTTCGTTCAGCTTCGCAGTTGTCTTAGCGCCGAGTGCATCCGATCCGGAGCCTGGTTCAGTCAATGCGTAAGCGGAAATTTTATCCCCCGATACGGAGTTCGGCAAGTACTTTTTCTTCTGTTCTTCATTACCGAAAAGGACGATCGGCAATGTCCCGATTCCGACGTGTGCGCCGTGAGTGATGGAGAAGCCGCCCGCAACGGACATTTTTTCTGCGATCAACGCGGATGAAATCTTATCGAGGCCGAGACCGTCGTATTCTTCAGGTACGTCCGCGCCGAGGAGGCCAAGATCCCCTGCAGATTTTAGTAGTTTGACAGAGTGCTCGAATTCATGGTTTTCCAAGTTTTCTACAACTGGAAGGACTTCGTTTTTCACATAGTCCTCTGTCGTTTTTGCGATCATTTTTTGCTCATCTGAAAAATCTTCCGGTGTAAATACACGTGATGCGTCGATATCCTCGATGAGGAATGCCCCTCCGCGGATGAAATCTTTTGTTGTTGTTTCAGTCATTATAATTCCTCCCTTAAAATGTTAATAAAATTTCCTATATTACGGATTTCCGCTACAGGCGGACGCTTTCCGCCGGCATGGCTTCAGTCTCCTCACTACGCTTCGCTTCGTTGCGGGGTCTTCAGCTCATGCTATTCCGGCAGGAGCCGCCGCCCTTCGCTTCAATCCTAAGTGACTACTTTATAATCCTCAAAGTCCTCCGCAAACACGCATAAATCACTGGAATCACGCATAAATGGATTCAAAGACGCATAATCCGCTGGAAAGACTCATAACTCCACGCAAATACGCATAAAAGCCCTAATTGCTCATAAAACACGTCTTACAACAGTTCAAATACCCCAGCTGCGCCCATTCCGCCGCCGATGCACATTGTGACGACGCCGAATTGCTTGCCTTGGCGTCTAAGTTCATTCATCAACCGAAGTGTCAGGACAGATCCAGTTGCGCCGAGCGGGTGGCCTAGGGCGATAGCTCCACCGTTGACATTCACTTTATCCATATCCAAGCCTAAGTGGCGGATTACTTGCAGTGACTGGGATGCGAATGCTTCGTTCAATTCCCATAAGTCGATGTCTTCGATTGAAAGTCCTGCAAGCTTCAATGCTTTCGGAACAGCTTCAATCGGGCCGATGCCCATCACTTCCGGGGGCACGCCTCCAACGGCGAATGAACGGAATTTCGCAATTGGCTTCAAGCCTTTCCCTTCAGCGATTTCACGGTCCATCAAGAGGACGGATGCAGCGCCATCGGACGTTTGAGATGCATTTCCGGCAGTGACGGATCCTTTCACCGAGAATGCCGGGCGTAATTTCGCCAACACTTCCATCGTTGTGCCGGTCCGCACACCTTCATCCATTTCAAATCGGACTGTTTTTTCCTGATATTTGCCTTTTTCATCGACAAAGCGCTTCACTACTTCCACAGGGACGATTTCATCTACTAACTTCCCTTCAGCAATCGCTGCTGCCGCTTTTTCATGGGAACGAACTGCAAATGCATCTTGGTCTTCCCGGCTGACGCCGTATTTCACTGCCACTTGCTCGGCTGTATGACCCATTCCCATATAGTACTGGGGTGCCGTTTCAGCCAATTTGAAGTTCGGCCTGATCGTATTTCCCATCATCGGTACCATGCTCATCGATTCAACGCCGCCAGCGATGATCGCTTCGGACTGGCCGAGCATGATCCGCTCCGCCCCATAAGCGATCGATTGGAGGCCGGACGAACAGAACCGGTTGACCGTAATCGCCGGCGTTGTATCAGGCAATCCTGCAAGCGCCCCGATATTGCGGGCGACGTTCATGCCTTGCTCCGCTTCCGGCATTGCACATCCAATAATTAAGTCATCTATTGGTCCATCGTATCCATTTGCCCGTTTCAAAGTTTCTTTAATTGTCAATGCTCCCAGATCATCCGGGCGCACAGTTGCCAGAGAGCCACGGCCCGCTTTTCCGACCGGCGTCCTTGCACCTGCTACAATTACTGCTTCACGCATTCGACTTCCTCCTTTTGCTATCTATGCAGATCAGTTGCGCAGCGGCTTCCCTTTCAGAAGCATATGCTGCATCCGCTGTTGCGATTTCGGTTCTTGGACTAGACTCAAAAATGCTTCCCGTTCAAGGTCCAACATGTATTGTTCATCGACAAGAGTTCCATAAGGCACTTTTCCGCCTGACAAAACAAATGCGAGCTTTTTCGCTATTTTCAAATCGTGTTCACTAATATAGCCTGACAGGTACATACCTTCTGCGCCGAGTAGCAATGTTGCATATCCAGAATCTCCTGTCACCGGAATCTTCTCTTTCTTTGGCGGTGTATAGCCAGCTTCATACAATGCCAATGCAGCCTGCTTAGCGTCATAAATCAAGTGATCCGGGTTGACGCTTATGCCGTCCGCGAAGTCGAGGAAGTTGTTCTCCTTCGCCTCTTCAGCAGATGTCGACACTTTTGCCATCGCAATCGTTTCGAACACTTTATTCGCAACGTATTGGTAATCGACGTGCACGCCGTTCGGCAAACCTTTCAGATGCTTCGTATACAAGTTGACGTTGCCAGCCCCACCAGGAATCAAGCCGACACCGACTTCGACCAGTCCGATATACGTTTCCATCGAAGCTTGGATATGTGCAGCCGGCAAGCAAACTTCCGCCCCGCCGCCGAGCGTCATTTGGAATGGCGCCGCAACGACCGGCTTCCGGCAATACTTAATTTTCATCATCGCATTTTGGAATGAACGGATTGTGTAATCAAGTTCAAAAATATTGTCATCCTGCGCTTCCATCAAGATCATGGCAAGATTCGCACCGACACAGAAGTTCTTCCCTTGGTTCCCGATAACAAGGCCTTTATAATTCTTTTCCACTTCATCAATCGCAAAGTTGATCATTTGGATAATGTCCAAACCGATTGCATTTGATTGGGAATGGAATTCCAAAAGGCCGATGCCGTCTCCAAGATCAATTAAGCTTGCTCCGGAATTTTTCTTGATGACACCGTGCTTTTTCTTGTACAGCTTCAAATCGATCGCTTTTTCATTGACAGTGACCGGCTTGTAGCCTTCTCCGTCATAGAAATAGACGTCTCCGTCTTCTTCTTTGTAGAACGTTTCGAACCCGTTCTCGAGCATTTGTTGCACGAATGCAGGGATCTCTTCATTTTCCTCTTTCATCTTCTCAACCGATTTGGCAACACCGATTGCATCCCAAATTTCGAAAGGTCCTTGCTGCCAGCCGAAGCCCCATTTCATCGCGTTGTCGATTGCGACGATATCGTCTGCAATTTCACCCGTCAACTCAGCAGAATAACGCAGTGTCGGCGAAAGGATGCTCCAAAGGATTTCTCCTGTGCGGTCATTTGCGTACACGAGTGTTTTCACTTTATTCGCCAGGCCTTTTTGCTGCTTCGCCATTTCAATTGAAGGCGTTTTCAATTTCTTCGTCGGGCCATATTCGAATGTTACAGGATCAAGTTCAAGGATCTCTTTACCTTCCTTCAAGTAGAATCCTTGTTTCGACTTAGCACCTAACCATCCATTGTCGACCATTTTCTTCATGAAAGCCGGAAGTTCGAACACTTTTTGCTCTTCGCCTTCCGTCTTGTCATACGCGTTTTTCGCAACGTGCATGAATGTGTCCAGTCCGACGACATCCAATGTACGGAAAGTGGCTGATTTCGGCCGACCGATCAATGTTCCTGTCACTGAGTCGACTTCTCCGATCGAATAGCCCCTCTTCTCCATTTCGCGAAGCGTTATGAGAAGACCGTAAGTTCCAATCCGATTTGCAATGAAATTCGGCGTGTCTTTCGCAACGACAACACCCTTCCCTAAACGATCCTCTCCAAACTTCAACATAAATGAGAGAACTTCCGGATCCGTCTTTTTCGTCGGGATTACCTCAAGTAGCTTCAAATAACGCGGTGGATTAAAGAAGTGCGTGCCAAGGAAATGCTTTTGGAAGTCTTCTGAACGCCCTTCAGCCATCGCCTCAATGCTGATCCCCGATGTATTGGAGCTGACAATTGTACCCGGTTTCCGGACTGCATCTATTTTTTCATACAAACTTTTTTTAATGTCCAAGTTCTCGACGATGACTTCGATGATCCAGTCAACATCTTTTAATTTTTCCAAGTCGTCCTCAAAATTGCCGACTTCAATAAGTGATAAATTCTGTTTAGAAGCCAATGGCGCCGGCTTCTGCTTCAAAAGCTTCTCCACAGCTGTCGCCGCAAACTTATTGCGGACTTGCGGGTGCTCTACTGTTAGGCCCTTTGCTTCTTCCTGTTCTGTCAGCTTGTTTGGAACGATGTCCAGCAGAAGGACAGGAATGCCGATATTGGCGAGATGGGCTGCAATGCCAGATCCCATTACACCTGAACCTAATACTGCCGCTTTCTTAATTTGATATGCCACGTTGCAATGCCTCCTTTTTTCTTTTGAATGAACACTCATTCATTTTACGAGTAAAAAAAATAGAAACAGTCTCTATATCTATTAGTCTAAATCATTCTCTTCTTTTTCGCAATATTGAAATGTATTTTTCCCTTTTTTCGTTTTGGGCATTTTATTACCTTGATTGAGGAAAAGAAGGTAAACTACTTAGTAAAGGAGTGTGTTCAAGATGAAATCAATCACAACAGTAGAAGAATTCAACAAGGTCATCAACAGCGACAACAAATCGCTTATCAAATTCCAGGCGGGATGGTGCCCTGATTGCACACGCATGGATATGTTCATCGATCCGATCGTAAAAGAATATGATATGTATACATGGTATGACGTGGATCGTGATGTGTTGCCTGAAATTGCGGAGAAATATGAAGTAATGGGAATCCCAAGCTTGCTTATTTTCCAAAATGGAGAAAAGAAGGCGCACTTACATAGCGCTAATGCAAAAACACCAGATCAGGTGACAGACTTTCTTGAAACTGTGAAATCATAACGTAAACTAGTGGAGGGGGCAACCGATGAGGCCTCCTCCACTTTTATTCTGCCTCTTTTCGTACTGTTATCGTATAATGAAAGAAAAACACATATGCTGAGGTGCCAAATGGATTACGTTAAAGAGATAGAGAAATATAAAGAAAGAATTGCCTTTCTGGAGAAAACGATTAAAAATTTATCCGTTCCGATCATCTCGACGCTTGTCGATGATACTATTCTCGTGCCGATTGTAGGCTATACGGGGTCTGAACGGTTTGAGCTGATCCGCACAGTTGTATTGGAGTATCTAGACAAACACCGGAGCGTAAATTGTGTCGTTTTCGATTTTACTGCAGCTGATTTGAATGCAAAGGAAATACATGAATATGACTCACTCGCACTTGAACTGAAAACGTTGAACACTACGTTGAAGCTGATGGATGTCCGTCCGATTTCAGTCGGCTTCAATCCGTTGATTGTCAGAAAGATCATTGCAGCTGGCGTCCAAATGGAATTTGAATCGTATGTCAATTTCAGGACGGCACTTAAAACCCTCCTGAAAGAAAAAAAGATTACGTTGTAATTTTGTTAGCGGAGGGTTGTGCGAATGAAAAATGTGGAAGGTTTTCAAGGCAAATCACAGTACGATGATGAAATCGACAAGCATTTCCAGCCTTCCGCATGCGGCCCGGTCACTGCTTTCACGATTCTCCGACATCATCTGCACGATTCGGGTATGCAAGTGAATGATCTTTATCGTATGCTCGGAGGGACTCGAATCGGCTTGTTCAAATGGCGCTTCATCCGCAATCTACGTAAAGTGCTCGGTTCGGGATGGCAAGTTGAAGAGTGTCAGATCGAGGATGTGAAGGAAGAAATCAATGAAGGTCGGCCTGTTGCGGCGAAGTTTGATAAATGGTTTACGTTCCATTGGTTCGGCGATTTTGCTTTTGATTATCATTGGGTACCGGTCATCGGTTACAAAGAATCCGAAAGCGGACTCATTTTACTCGTCCACGATAATGGAGGAAGGAACCGGGATAGCCGTATCCGTGAAATTGCCTATGAACCTAACCGGTCCATCCTCTCATTCATAAAAATCACAAAAACCACTGCCGACAAGTAAGCAGTGGTTTTTTCATATATTCAAATCCGCATAAATCCCTCTAAATGCGCATATTTCCTCGAAAAAGTCCATAAACGATTCTACATACGCATAAACTCTCCCGAATACGCATAAACGCTTTC
The DNA here is from genome assembly GCF_047228845.1 of Sporosarcina pasadenensis. Lineage (NCBI taxonomy): Bacteria > Bacillati > Bacillota > Bacilli > Caryophanales > Caryophanaceae > Sporosarcina > Sporosarcina pasadenensis. The sequence continues at coordinate 213,757 of NZ_JBFEGM010000003.1, read as the reverse complement.
AAAAGCTCATAAAATGGATAACTCACGCATAACCGCCCGCAATTAAGCAATCAACTCTGGAAATAATGAATTCAGCTGTCTGACGATCATGGAATACCCTTTTTCCTCTAACTGTCCTCTCGCTTCATTATAATCCGGAAGGCTCAATTGTTCGAGAGGTTCATTGAATTCAAGCTCGCAATGAATTTGCGCGAGTTTTTTGGAAAGGAGCAGCATCTCCATATCCGTTTCGATTTTCTTCCTCATTCCTGGGGCAAGATCCTCAATTGACTCGATGACGCTTTCGACCGTCCCGTATTCTTTCACGAGTTTCAACGCTGTTTTCGGACCGATTCCTTTTACGCCGGGATAGCCATCGCTCGTATCTCCCGTAAACGCCTTCACTTCAACGAATCGCTCTGGCGCAATCTCGTATTCTTCAACAAACCGTTCTTCTGAATAAATATCGTATACGTTATATCCTTTTTTCATGAAAGCGATGCGCACACCTGGACGCAGCAACTGTAAAAGATCCTTGTCGCCGGTCACAATCGTAATGTCCGCCTTGCCCTCCCATTCACAGACGAGCGAGCCGATCAAATCGTCGGCCTCCATTCCAGGGATACCGTAATTCTTCCATCCGATCAGCTCGGACACTTCCCGCGTCATATCAAATTGCGGCACTAATTCGGGTGCAGGAGCCGGGCGGTTCGCTTTATACCCGTCGAAAAGGTCATTCCTGAACGTATGCGCGCCCATATCCCAACAGACCGCCATATGGGTAGGGTTGAAAATGGAAGCTGCAGTCAATGCATGGCGGGCAAATCCTTGAACGCCATTTGTCGGAACTCCTTCATCGTTCGGGAAGAAATGCCCCATCGCCGACGTTGCAAAAAACGATCTGAATAATAGGGCCATGCCGTCAACTAGCAAAATATGTGGTTTATTTTCCATTAAATAGTCCTCCTCATTACTTTCTCACTTACACGTACTCTCTCCAATACTCCAATGATAACAAACTTTACATCTTGATTGAAGATAACCTGTTGATTTGATTGATTGGGAAGTATTTCTGAGGAGCATTTTGTTTTGGGCGCGGGAACGTTCACTTTGGATGTGAGAAGCCTCGCTTTGGGCGAAGGGGCCTCAACTTTGGACGTAGGAGCCTCGACTTTGGGCGTGGGAGCCTCAACTTTGGGCGTGGGAGCCTCATCTTTGGGCGCGGGAGCACCGACTTTGGGCGCGGGAACATCGACTTTGGGCGCGGGAGCCTCATCTTTGGGCGCGGGAACCTCGACTTTTTGGGCGCGGGAACCTCGACTTTGGGCGCGGGAACCTCGACTTTGGGCGCAGGAACCTCGACTTTGGGCGCAGGAACCTCGACTTTGGGCGCGGGAACCCCGACTTTGGGCGCGGGAACATCGACTTCGGGCGCGGGAACCCCGACTTTGGGCGCAGGAACATCGACTTCGGGCGCGGGAACATCGACTTTGGGCGCGGGAGCTTCGGCTTTGGGCGCGGGAACCCCGACTTTGGGCGCAGGAACATCGACTTTGGGCGCGGGAACATCGACTTTGGGCGCGGGAGCTTCGGCTTTGGGCGCGGGAACATCGACTTTGGGCGCGGAAGCCCAGACTTTGAGCGCGGAAGCATCGACTTTGAGCGCGGGATGCCTCGCTTTGGGCGCGGAAGCACCGACTTTGGGCGCGGGAACCCCGACTTTGGGCGCGGGAACCTCGACTTTGGGCGCGGGAACCCCGACTTTGGGCGCGGGAACGCTCGCTTTGGACGTCGGCCATGTTTTTGAATGAAAAAGAGGCAGCCGCAGAATTTCAGTCTTTCAACTGGCTTGCCGCGCCCCCCTCTATTCATTATCTATTCAAGTAGTTTGCAATCTTCTCAATATCCGGTCCGAAAATCCGGTCTTCCGTAATAGGCGCAACGACTTGAAGAAGTCCTTCCAATTTCTCGTGCGTCTTCGGTGCCATTTTTTCGACGCCTCGGAACATGCAGCCGGTCATCGCGCATAACGCTTCGATGGCAATGACATTTCTAGCATTCTTAATAATTTGCTGTGCATGCCTTGAACCGATCGTCCCCATCGACACATGATCCTCTTGGTTGCCGGAGGACGGAATAGAGTCGACGGACGCGGGATGCGCCAATGTTTTATTTTCCGAAACGAGGCTTGCTGCGGAGTATTGCAAGATCATTGCTCCTGATTGCAGTCCCGGTTGTGGGCTAAGGAATGGCGGCAGTCCTTCATTCAATTGCGGATTGACGAGCCGCTCGATGCGTCGCTCGGAAATATTCGCAAGTTCGGCGATACCGATTTTCAAAAAATCCATTGCGAAGGCGATCGGCTGCCCATGGAAATTCCCTCCGGATACAACAACATCCCCGTCTTCGAAAATAAGCGGATTGTCCGTCGCTGCATTCATCTCAATCTCCAGTTTTTCCTTTACGTAAGAAAGTACTTGCCAGCTTGCTCCATGGACTTGCGGGATGCAACGGATCGAATAGGCGTCTTGAACGCGCTTCTTCCCTTGTGTTGTCGTCAATTGGCTATCCTCCAGCCAATTCAACATTCTCGCAGCGACATCGACTTGCTCCTTGTAACCGCGCGCTTCGTGAATTGCTGGATGAAAAGCATCCGTAATTCCATGCAAAGCTTCCATTGTCATTGAGGCAATCCACTCACTGCTGTACGCAAGCTTTTCCGCCTCCAAATAATTGACAACACCTTGGGCGGTCATCGCCTGCGTGCCGTTAATCAACGCCAGCCCTTCCTTCGCTTCAAGGACAATCGGCTCCATCCCGAATTCCCTCCAAACTTGCTCCGCAGGAATATGCCCGCCATCACGCCAAACGAATCCTTCCCCTAACAGCACTAATGCCAAATGGGAAAGCGGTGCAAGGTCACCCGATGCGCCAAGTGATCCTTGCTGTGGGATGACCGGGTGAATTCCGTTATTCACCATGAACGCAAATCGTTCTAACACTTCAACCCGGATGCCCGAAAAGCCTTTGAGGAGCGCATTCAACCGTAGGACGACCATAGCACGCGAAACAGTTGCAGAAAAAGGTTCTCCTACTCCGCATGCATGCGAACGGATCAAGTGCAATTGCAATGCCTTCGTATCCTTTTCGTCAATTTTCACGTCGCTGAATTTGCCAAATCCGGTATTGATGCCATACACGGTCTTGTCATTCTCGACGATCCGATCAACCGCTTCCCTACTCTTTTGCACGCATTCCAATGCACCGGCATTCAACACGACCTGTTTCCCTCTATATAAAATCCCTTCCATCTGCTCGAGTGTAAGAGAATTTCCCGTCAATTCAATCATCCAAACCACCCTTTCGGCTATAGAAAATCGTTTTCTTACTGTCCATCGTACACGAGACTGATGGAATTTTGGTGATTTTTACGAAAATTTGTTCTATAGTAATGCGATGTTGTTTTAGTGTGATGATGCAGTGAAAAAAGTTTCCCTAACCCAAGAGTCCAACCCATTTCTCTCTTTGTTACATAAGATAGGAGGAATCGCGTGAAGGGAGAGACATGATGACGAATAATTACGACGATGAACAGTGGTACCCGCAGTTGCCGGAAGGATATACAGGGGAGGATCATGGAATGCAACAAGGGATGGACGGGTGGATGCCCGGCGTAGGCATGCCGAGCTACGGGATGAATGACTACATGACAGGCATGGCTATGCCTGATTTCGACATGAACTATGGAGGTTACACAGCTCAGAGGCCTGGATCTCCAGGATTTCCAGGTGGAGGATTTCCAGGTGGTGGATTCCCGGGCCAAGGACCGGGGTTCCCAGGCGGAGGTTTTCCAGGTGGAGGATTCCCTGGGGGTGGGTTTCCGGGTGGCGGATTCCCAGGGCAAGGCGGCCAACAAGTGCCAACTTCCCCTCCGCCGAACTACACACCGTCCTATCCAGGTGGTAATCAACCACAGCTATTCGCAGTAGACCCGGGTGCCATTAGAGGGTGCTTGTTTAGGTATACGTTTGTATGGACATCGAGACGGAACGGATTCTGGTACTTCCCTACATTCGTTGGCCGCACTTCTGTTGCAGGATACCGATGGAGACCAAACCGACGCAGATGGGAATTTTTCGGAATCGACTTGAACCGAATTGAGCAGTTTACTTGTTTTTGAGTAAGTAAAAATAGACCGACTCCATTGAGCCGGTCTGGATTGTAGACAAAAAGCGTTTTCTATTCATGATGAATATTCGTTTAATAAAAGCCGTCTTTCGTCGAACTTTCCGACGAAAAACGGCTTTTTTTCATTCTTTCCCTAATTGGATCGCATTCTTAATATCTTTCAATGAACGGGAAGGTCCCTACAATGGTACATCAATTAAAAATAACCACATCCAAAGCCTCGACAGCAAATTCCTTTCAATTATCTAAAAATCATTCGGATACACTACTCTTTTGCTGTACAACACTTTTATTATTGAAGAAATATCCAATAATTGCACCGATAAGACCTGTGATTAACCAGCCTGCATCTGAAGTAAATAATGGGATGAAGGCAAATGTTGCATCAATTTCCTCTACCATTACATTCGCATCTTGCAATGCATCTAAAATTGCGACAAATGTTGTCCCTATCATCGCACCGATATAAACGCTTTGCGCACCACCGAATAATTTCTCTGTGAAAATTAAGATAACTAACGTTATCGCTATTGGATATAAAAGCATTAATACTGGTGATGTCATTGATAATATTTTTGTTAAGCCGAAGTTTGTAAATACAACACCAAGTAATGCAAAAACAATTAACCATTTTTTATATGAAATGCTTGGCATAATTCGGCTGAAATATTCTGCAGGTGCAGCCAAACATGCAACGTTTGTTGTAATACCTGTTAAGAAAATAACAATCCCAATTAAATAAAGACCAAGTGGTCCAAATAAAGCTATCGATGCTAAAGCAATTAGCTCACCACCATTTGACACATAGCCAACAGTGTCAACGCTTGATACCCCAATCCAAGCCATCGATACTTGCAAAGCGATTAATCCAATAACAGTAATAACACCTGCTTGGAAGAATACTTTCGAAACTTCCTGTTGCGATTTTAAATTTAATGCTTCAATCGATTTAATAAAGATTCCACCGAACACAAAGGCAGCTAGTACGTCCATTGTAAAATAGCCTTGCGTGAAACCTTTTAAGAAAGCATCTATTGTCGTTTCATAGTCGCCCCCTGCTACAGGTGGATTGGTAGAACCCAATGGTGTAATAATTGATTTTCCGACAATTAGAACTAAAATGACCATAAAAATAGGCGTTGCGATTTTTCCTAACCGGTCGATAAATTTAGATGTTTCCCAAGATAAATAAATTGTCATAGCAAAAAAGATAACTGAAAAAATCGCTAAATATGTACCATGGTTCCCACCACTCGGTAACAATTGACGTAACCCAATTTCATATACAACCGATGTTGTACGTGGAAGTACATAGAAAGGACCTAATGCAAGGAATATTAAAATACAGAAAACAACTGAGAATTTTGTTGAAACGCGATTCGCTAATTTTTCTACCGTCCCGCCCCCTTTATTTAAAGCAACAATTGCTAAAAGAACTAAACCTACCCCTGTAATTAAGAAGCCAGCCATCGCAATTGGCGTATTACTTCCTGCTTGCTGCCCTACGATTGGTGCAAAAATAACATTTCCTGCGCCTAAAAACATTGCAAATAACATAAAGCCAATCGCTAAAATCTGAACTATAGAGACTTTATTCAACATACACACTACCCCTTTTGTATTTATATTATTTAAACAACAAAGCCCTCTGGATAAATATCTTTATTTTGAAGTACGAATTTATGCTCCCCAGTGATCCAAGCTGCACCACGGATAGCTGGAATGATTGCTTCATATTCTCCTACATTCGTTCTGCCTAAAATTTTGCCTGTGAATTGCGAACCGATAATACTTTCTTGAATAATAGTATCTCCTTCATTCAATGAAAGCGTTGCCATTTTTGCACAAGTGCCTGTCCCACAAGGAGAACGGTCAATTTGCTCATTTCCAAAAACAACTACATTTTTATAGTGGCTATCTGTTATTTTTTCTGTAATCTCTACTAAGTCAACAGATTTGATATCGTCAATTAACGGATGTTGAATGTCAATGTTCTTATTAACGTAATCTCTAATATTCTTAGCGTATTTCAATATCTCTTGCTTATTTTGCAAGTCAACAGAAATCTTTAATTCACTTGCATTTACTATAGCAAAAAAACTTCCTCCAAAAGCAATATCGAGCTGAACTGTACCCAATTCATCCAATTCAATTTTTAAATCCTTATGCAGAACAAAAGCTGGTACATTTTTGAATTCAACTGATTCTACGTCATCTCCATCATAATAAATCGAGCATTCGACAATACCCGATGGCGTATCAACTAATACTTTATCTTTCTTTTCAATAAGACCTGCATTAATGCACATTGTGACTGTGCCAATAGTTCCGTGTCCACACATGTTCAAGTAATCGCCACTATCCATGAAAATAACACCAATATCGCATTGTTGATTGACAGGCTCCACTAAAATAGCGCCAAACATATCTTTGTGTCCGCGAGGTTCATTCATTAGTAACTTCCGTAAATGGTCATGATTTTCCTTTACGAAGTTTTTCTTTTCCATCATTGTTTTACCAACGATTTCTGGAAACCCATCCACAACAATGCGTGTTGCTTCTCCTACAGTATGTGTATCAATTGTTTTGATTTCGTATTTATAATTGTTCATATAATTACCTCCTAAAAAGCTCCGAAATACTTTTTTAAAATAATTTAAAACACTATTTGACTATGTAAATCATATGCTACAAGCCGTTTAAAACTATCAACCCCTCCTTTTCGTATTTTCGATTTACTATACATCACACAACATATAGCAAAAACTCTCGTTTGAAAAGTTTTTTTCGAAAAAAATTTTTTTTTAACCGTTTTCAAATACTCGAAAAATCAATAAACACAATGTCTCACAACAATAAAGATCTTTCTAAAAAATTTTTCAGCCGTTTTCTTTTTTTTTTTAAGTGTTATAATCGCCAAGAAATTAAAATTAGTCATTTTAGGAGGATGTTGTATGGCATTACGTGATTTTTTTATTTACTTGTCAGAGAACCAAATGCTGAACAGCGCTGCTCAAAAATATGGTTTACGGATGGGCGCACAAAGCGTTGTAGCAGGCACAACAATTCCAGAGGTCGTTCAAACAATTAAAGAATTAAACAAAGCAAACATCTCTTGTACTGTAGACAATCTTGGGGAATTTGTTTCCGAGAGATCCGAAGCAACAGCAGCGAAAGAAAATATTTTAGCTGTTATCCAAGCGATTCATGACGAGCAATTGGATGCGCATATTTCATTGAAACCTTCACAGTTAGGTCAAGATATCGATTTTGACTTCTGCTATGAAAACTTAAAAGAAATCGTAGCGCTTGCACATGAGTACGGTATTTTTGTAAACTTCGACATGGAAAACTATGCGCGTCTTCACAGCTCATTCGACTTACTAGATAAGCTGCACGTAGAGTACGATAATGTGGGGACAGTGATTCAAGCTTACTTCTTTGAAGCAGAAGAAAAACTTGAGAAATACAAAAACTTTCGTCTTCGTATCGTAAAAGGTGCTTACAAGGAAGATGAAAGTGTGGCTTATCAATCAAAAGATGATATTGACCGCAATTATTTAAAACTAATTGAGCAACATTTGCTTAACGGCAAATTCACATCGATCGCCACACATGACCATAATGTGATTAATCACGTAAAGCAATTTGTTAAACAACACGATATCCCGAATGATAAATTTGAAATCCAAATGTTATATGGCTTCCGCAAAGATTTACAATATGACTTGGTAAAAGAAGGCTATAATTTCTGTACATATTTACCATTCGGTAATGATTGGTACGGGTACTTCATGCGTCGTCTAGCAGAGCGTCCACAAAACTTAGCACTTGTCACAAAACAAGTGTTTAACAAAAAGACAAATACAACAATCGGTTTAGGCGTTGCAGCCTTCGCTCTTGGCCGTCTATCTAAAAAAGGCAAGTAATCCACCCCATAAACTTAAAGAAAAAGCGAAAACATTATGAATCAATGTTTTCGCTTTTTTTATTGAGTTTGAAGTTTTTCACACGATATTGCAAACTTTGTCGTCGTATGCCTAATGCAACCGCAGTTTTAGTAATGTTTCCTTGATGGAAATCCAATGCCTTGGAAATATAATACTCCTCTACCTCTTTCATGTAGGCGTCGAGTGGCCGAATATCATTTGGGTCTTTAATAATAAACAAATCCACGTTATCTTCAACTCCATTATCATGGATATGTTGGATTTTCCATTTAAAATGAGTTGGCAACATATGAAAATCAATTGCGGTTTCATTCGTCAACAGGGAGGAAATTTCATCAAGTAACACTTCTAATTCCTTTAAATTCCCATGCCAATCATACTTCAAAAAGATATCTTTGACTTCTTCCGACAATCCTTGAATGGATGAGCCGTAATTATCACGATGTCGCTGAAAGTAATCATCAATGAACGGCATGATATCTTCTTTTCTCTCACGTAATGGCGGTACATAAATTGTAATACCTGAAAACAAGCGATATAAATTTCTAGACAATGCTTTCTCTTGAATTAGATCAATAGGATCTTTGCCTACACTTGCAATCAACATATGTCGATGGTGCGGGTAGTTGTTAAACAATTCCACGATTTTCTCTTGCGCTGCTATGGATAAATACTCAATCCGTTCTGCATAAAACGTAATAGTTTCCTTACCGGCAATGTATTTTTCAAATTGCTTTAAAATCGTCTCCTCATCTCTCCGGCAAATTAAGGCAATAAACATATCATTTTGCGTCTTTAAATCATGATGAATGCCTTCCGCAATCATATCAATTCCTGTACCCGACTCCCCAATTAACACAACTGGCATCCTGCTTAGGGCGACAATTTTTGCTTTTTCAATCACATCTCGCATCACATCTGAAACGGCTGTAATAATATCAAAAGTCAGTGGTGCACCATATCTTCTTAACGGCTGATACATCATATATTCAAGTTGCGTAATATCTCGGGCAAATTCTACAGCCCCTACTAGAGCGCCCTCGTAGTGCAGTGGATAAATATTGCTAATATACGTGACTTCTTGGTTTTTTTTATTCCAAAACGTCTTTTTCACATTGAGCAAGGGGGTTTCAGAGCTTAACACTTTGTAAATATCACTTTTCTCATTTTCAAAATCAATAATTTCAAGTGCGCGTCTCTCTTCGAACTCAGCTTCGCTCACACCTTCTAATTCCCGCATTTTTTTATTATAGATCAGCAACTTTCCGTTAGTGTCTACAACGCAAATACCCATATCACCTTTCTCAATAATGTATTTATAAATATTTAATAAAATATGATTTTCCATTTCCTGCTCGTCCTCCTGTATACTCCTATCCCCTATTTTACCATTATGTTATGAATGTGAGGCTGTTAAATAAAAAAATTTGAAAATTAATGTTGATTAATGCTAAATTATATTGCATGATAGAATTAATAAAATTTTAAAAGGTGCATAATTATTTGGCACCTCTTACTTACAGGAGGAAATGACAGATGATTCCATACAAACATGAGCCATTTACAGATTTCTCAAAACAAGAAAATAAAGATGCATATGTAGCAGGCTTACAAACAGTAGAAGGCTACTTAGGGCAAGACTACCCATTAATCATCGGCGGCGAGCGCATCACAACAGAAGATAAAATTGTTTCGTACAATCCAGCAAAAAAAACAGAAGTGATCGGTCGTGTATCGAAAGCTTCACGTGAGCTTGTTGAAAAAGCTATGCAAGTCGCAGACGAAACATTCAAAACATGGAAGAAAGTGGACCCGGCTATCCGTGCAGACGTATTATTTAAGGCAGCAGCAATTATCCGACGTCGTAAATTCGAATTCTCCGCTTTACTAACAAAAGAAGCAGGGAAACCTTGGAACGAAGCAGATGCCGATACAGCAGAAGCGATTGACTTCTTAGAGTACTACGGTCGTCAAATGCTACGTATCAAAGATGGACAACCTGTGGAAAGCCGTCCAGGGGAATTCAACCGTTATGACTACATTCCATTAGGCGTGGGGATCGTAATTTCACCTTGGAACTTCCCATTCGCGATTATGGCAGGCACAACTGTCGCCGCTTTAGTGACTGGGAACACGGTATTACTAAAACCAGCTTCTACAACACCAGTAGTCGCGTATAAATTTATTGAAGTATTAGAAGAAGCAGGCTTACCAGCAGGCGCAGTCAACTATGTACCAGGCTCTGGTACAGAAATTGGGGACTACTTAGTCGACCACCCACGCACTCGTTTCATCAGCTTCACAGGTTCGCGTGATGTTGGTATACGTATTAACCAACGTGCCTCTATGGTAAACGAAGGGCAAATTTGGTTGAAACGTGTTATCGCTGAAATGGGTGGAAAAGATACGATTGTGGTTGATAAAGATGCAGACCTTGAATTAGCGGCACAATCAATTGTCAAATCAGCATTCGGCTTCTCTGGTCAAAAATGTTCAGCATGTTCACGCGCCGTTATCGTGGAAGATGTGTATGAGCAAGTGGTAAACCGTGTGGTGGAATTAACAAAAGAATTAACAATCGGTGACCCTACAGACCCGACAAATTTCATGGCAACAGTAATTGATCAAGCAGCATTCAACAAAATTACGGAGTACATTGAAATCGGAAAAGGCGAAGGTCGTCTTGTAGCAGGTGGCACAGCAGATGATTCTGTAGGTTACTTCGTACATCCGACTGTATTTGCAGACGTAGATCCTTCTGCACGTATTATGAAGGAAGAAATCTTTGGTCCTGTTGTGGCGATGACAAAAGCAAAGGATTTTGACGAAGCGATTGAAATTGCGAACGATACGGAATACGGCTTAACAGGTGCGGTCATCACAAATAACCGCTTCAATCAAGAAAAAGCGCGTGAAGACTTCCACGTAGGGAACCTGTACTTCAATCGTGGCTGTACAGGAGCAATCGTTGGCTACCAACCATTTGGCGGGTTCAACATGTCAGGAACAGATTCCAAAGCAGGCGGTCCAGACTACCTACAATTACACATGCAAGCAAAAACAACTTCTGAACTGTTCTAAATCATAGAAACTTATAAGTGAGAGATATTCATAATTATAATAGAAGGAACCCAAAACGACTTGAATGCTTAATGATAGGAAAGATAGTGCTATTTCCTTTAATTTTGGTGTTGATCCTAATTCTCTCCATACTAAACCTCCATCCAGTTCAATCTCGGATGGAGGTTTTTTTCCATTCATCTATTCACCTTCCATACTAAGTCCGAGGCTTCCGCCATACTGAGGCTCTCGAAGCCGTATTCACTCCTCAAATTTGACACCAATTGTAGAATCTCAGTCAAAAACCGAATGTTTTCATCGATGTTTTTACCAAAGTTATGCGGATGCCACCAAAGATGAAACACTTCACCATTTTTAGCTGCATGCGTTATGCTTTTTTTAATTCTTCTTAAACGCAAAGGTTCCAATATTTTTAACTTGGCAATGTAAGGCCGTAAAAATCGGCTTGAAGGCAAGTTTACGACCGGTTCTGTCTCAACTTCAGAAAGCGGATACGTATTATGACCGGTAACATTCAAATAACTATCCAATAATCTAAGCGCTCTTTTCAAGATCCCTTCGCTATGGTAACGACTTGCCCGATAAGGCCAACTTCGTTCATTTCCTCTAAAACACTGAATCCCGTACTTTTTACAAACTTGCAAATACCTTAGATTTGTTTGGTTTCTCGGGAAAACTAGCGACTTAATCACATGACTGTTTGAATTAGCAATTTTTAAAGCAGCTTGTAAATCGGCTTCAAAACTTTTTTCGTTTTGCCCTTTTTCTAAACAATAATAGTGTGAAAATGTATGGGTCGCAATTTCTTGGTTCGGATATTTTTCAATTTGCTTTATTAAAGACTTCGCATAATGAAACGGATCTTTCCGCTCATTTTCGCCAACATTATTTAGTTTTTTATACGGGGAAAAATTACTGTTTTCATAGTTTGGCTGGAGTGAAGGGAGGCTATCTAACAACTCTATTTTATTTTCACAATAGAGCATTCCAACGGTTGCCCAAGTAGCATGAATATCGAAGCGTTGAAATAATTCAAGCATTTGCGGTATTGCTTCTCGAACACCTAATAGATTTTCTTTGTATTCTTCTAGTGAAACAGTATCATGTACGCCCCAATTCAACTCAAAATCAAGCGAGATGATGAATGCGCCTTGTTTGCTCATACTAATCCCTTCAATAGTTTCAGTTTCAAATCTCGAACCTTCATTATGATGTTCCCAATCATCGATTGTGGTTCATATCCTGAGTAAACTTGAACGATTTTTCCACCGAAACCTAATTTGAATTTCCGGATATTTTCATCGTCTGTTAAACCACCCATATCGTATACTAGTTGCCCCTTTTCTTTATACCACAGCATTGTCTTCCATATCAGAAGTCGATTTGCCTGGCTCATAATTTTCTTTAACTCTCGATCATCTACAATTCGGAAATGGGTTGCGGAATACAAATTCAATGCAACAATACCATCTGTCATATAAATACGGTAGGAAAGAATATTTTTATCTTTATCTTGCATGTACGTAAGCATAAGCGCATTTTGCTCACGAAGTAGCTTCATTGACTGCATGTGGTATGAATTAAAAGTATGTGTGCCTTTATCTTTCGCAAAACGATTATAAAATTCTTGAAAGTCCATCAATTCCTGATCTGTTGGATTATCTACTATTACATGTGTAAATCCTCTATCCAGTGCACTTTTAATCTGCCGTCGAGTTGCTTTATTCATTTCCATCAGTAATTCATTTTCATCTTTCCGTAAATCGAATTGTATAGTATCAAATCTCCTAAGCGAACTTTTCGGAATCAAAGAATGTGTGTATCCAATTAGGTGGGCTTGCACATCGCCTTTTCGGATATCCTCTGTCGCTAAATAATAAGTTTTGATCTTTATGTTCATTAATTTTCTTTCAATCGCAATCATAAGCTACTTGCCCCCAACTTTTCACTCTGTAACACGGTATTTACTAACACCAAAATACGTTCTTTTAACGATTTGTTTGCTAAACGTAAATCCTAGTTCCTTCAATGCAGCAGTATCTTTTTTAGAATTTCCCTTTATCGTTACATAGATTGTTTTCGCTTTACAGTGTTGCTGTACGAATGTGCATATGTCTCTCAAGGTAATGTTATTCCAATTCTCGATATATACACATTTTCCCCGTAAGTCCTCATGATAGGCTATATGATCGATCCGTAGCATTTTTTCGTTTATCCAAAATATATTTTCGAATGACAGAATGCCCGCTGGATAAACCCCTTTGTATCCGCCGTATATTTTTCTACAAATTTCCTTCATGTGATTATTAGCAATATCAAAGCTGTTTATTGCATCGTTAATCGATAATTCGATAAAGCTCTTGGAACCGGATAAATTCAAAATCTCTTTTTCATCCAATTTATAAACAATGTATCGTTTTCTTTCGAATACATACTCTTTAACACGAGTCATAAATGCCATTATTTCTTCCTTAATAGCTTTTGACTCCGTATGACGCAATAAATTCCTAAAAATAAACAGCAGCTTCCCAATCGTATTTCGAATAAACAGAACGAAACGGTAATTTCTCTTCATTCTCTCAATCAATGATTCCCTGAGCGTTATAAATCTTCGTATACCATTGGCTTTAATAGTATTAGATGAGAAAATCATTTTTCTTGTGTAATCTTCGTCTGTATTCCACTCGAATTTATAAGGTTCATAACCAATGCTAAAATCAAATATATCAATATTATCTGTTTTACTTTGCAAAATCTTTTCCTTTTCAAGTATTCTACCCGGGCCGAATACTTCAAAGTCAAGATCATAGGCCAACACATATACAAGTAATCTCCCACGACATCTAAACCCGTATTGAAAAGCGATCATCTTGTCATTAATATATAAAGCATCGATTTCCGTTTGCATTGTTCCATTCCGAACACCCGCTAGACTCAGGTAAAATGCTTTTTCCTTGTCTTTCGAAAAACCGCTTGTGTCCCTCTTTTTCTTCCACAATTTGTCACGGAGTTGAAAGACTGCATCCATTTCTTCAGGTCCAATCCTTGAAAGCTTCACATCTCCATTCTTCCGTAACCGTTTTTCTCTTCTGTCAAGGCCGTGAAGTCTTTTTCGTTTATTCATGTATTCTACAATTGTTACATCTTTAAATTTAATATACGGTGTAACAACCCGATGACTAGAAAAGACAAATTTTCGTTTCTGTAAATAATCTTCTAAACTACTCGGTGTTTTCCCACTTTCAAGTAACCCATGCAAGTAAAACACAACATTCCTTCTTACTTTCATCATTTCATCAAATACGAATTCGATAACATCATCTAATAAATGATTATATACAACGAAATCCATATAATTTGCTTGACCAAAAGCCACAAAAGTATACGTATGACAAAACCATCGTCTTGTGTGAATAAAAGGAATAAATCCAATCGGCCTATCATCTTGATTGACGAGCATAATTTCCATATCGTATTCGTCGCCTACATGCTTCAACCATTCATAAACCCAGACAAATTCAATAAACGGATTTGTATTCTGATTTCCCTCCAAAATGAGCGACCAATCATCACGGTACTGTTCAAGTTGATCCAATGATGTAATCCGTGTAAGCTCCATAATTTCCCCCTTTCATTAGTATGATTTGGTCGAAACGTTTCTTCACTCAAAAATTTCATACTTTTCATTACCAAAAATAGTTCTTTTATAGATCTTTTTGCAAATGGAAAAACCTTTCGTTTCAAGTACACTTAACTCATTTTCAGAACCGTCTTTTACAGTTACAAACACTGTTTTCGCTTTGCTTTTCTTCTTGACAAAGGAGCATGCAGCCTCCAAGTTCCCCTCATGCCAATTCTTGAAATGAATGGCTTTTCTCTCTAGTCGTTCACTATAGGAAATAGGGCCGATTCGGAGAACTTTATCATTCAGCCATATTATATTTTCGATTGCGAGACTACCATCCGGGTAGTACCCCTTATAACCCCGATACATTTTCTCGCAGATTTCCTTTAGGTGTTCTTGTGAAATAGCTGGACTATTCATCGCTTCATTGAGCGTCAATCCGATAAAGTCTTGGGCGTTTGCTACTACAGGAAGATCGTTCTTCTCCATTCGATAAACAATATACCGCTCTTTTTCATATAAGTATTTTTTTAGACGAGTCAAAAATGCTTTTATTTCTCCCCTTGCACCATTTGACTCTGTGGTATTGAAGAGATTACGGAGTACAAAAAGAAACTTACCCATGGTGATACGGATAAAAAGGACAAATTCATAGTTTTTCTTCAGACGTTCGATTAATGATTCCTTCATTGAAAATAAGGATCGCTTAATTTTCGCAGTCATTGTAGAAGATGAGAAAATCATTTTTCTTGTGTAATCTACATTTGTATTCAATGCAAATTTGTATGGTTCATAACCGATACTTAAATCAAATACCGTAATCTCATCTTTTTTGCATTGCAAAATTTTTTCCCTTTCGAGTATTCTTCCCGGAGCAAATTGTTCAAAGTTATCATCAAAGCCTAACGTATACGAAAGGACTCTTCCCCGACATTTAAATCCGTAATGGAAAGCAATCATCGTGTCATTAATGTACAGTGCATCGAGTTGCGTCTGCATCGGGCCTTCCTGAATACCGGCAAGACTTCGATAAAACTCTTTATCTTTGTCATTCGTAAATCCGCTCGTGTCTCTCTTTTTCTTCCATCGTTTGTCATGGAGGTGAAAGACCATTTCCATTTCTTCTTGCCCGCTCCGCGAAAACTTTACCTCTCCATTCTCCCGTAACCGCTTTTCTCTTTTATTTGGCCGGTAAAGCCTTCTCCTTTTATCCGCGTATTTTTCAAGCTCAATATCTATTAAATTGAGGTAAGGGGTGATTACTCGATGGAGAGAAAAAACGATTTTTCGTTGCTGTAAATAATTCTCCACTATCCTTGGTGTCTTACTGCTTTCAAGTAATCCATACAAGTAAAACACAACATTCTTTTTTGCTTTTAATATCTCATCAAATACGAATTCGATGACATCCTCTGCCAAATGATTGAATACAACGAAATCCATATAACTTGCATGACCCAAAGCCATAAAAGTATAGGTATGGCTCAACCAACTTCTTTTGTGGGTAAAAGGAAAAAATCCGATAGGCCTATCATCTTGTTTGACGAGCATAATCTCCATATTGTATTCATCACCAAAATGCTTCCACCATTCATAAACCCAGACAAATTCAATAAACGGATTTGTATTCTGGTTTTCCTCCAGTATAAGCGACCAATCATCCCGGTATTGATCAAGTTGACTAAGTGATGTTATCCGTGTAAGCTCCATAAACTCCTCCCTCAATAAATTTTTCATGCTTTCTTCTTCTTCAACATTGGCAATACCATTTGAAACAGCGTCTCTAACTCTTGAATTCTCAATAATTTGCTACCCGTTATATAAATGGCAATACCAAGCGTTATTTGACCAACAAGCTGCAGGAGATGATTTTCATCTACGATTCTCCCAACCTGAAATACGACACCCCCCATAATAAAAGAGAGTAGAAAACTAGGCAGCAGATCTTTTGTTTGCTCTTTGGATGAATATTCGATTTCTCTCGCTGAAAAGTACGAGTTTATAAAAAAAGAAATAAATGAATGAATCACTATCGTCCATATTAAGCCGATGATGCCAAACCCAAACAATAAAGAAAATACAATCAAAATCACCAATAAACTCTTGTTAATGATTTCTAATAGCAATATTAAGTCCGATCTTCCCTTTACTTTAAGAGCATTTAGATTTAATGCGTGAACCGGATAAAACATACCCGCAAAGCATAATAATTGAAAATAGATAACGGAAGGGATCCATTTCTCTCCGAATAATACGATAAACAGCGGCTTTGCAACTGCTGCTAACCCAACCATTAATGGAAAGTTAATAAATGCCGAGGTCTTAATAACGGACTTAAATCCATATTTTAGACGTTCTTTTTCTTGTTGAATGCTGCTAAGGACTGGATAGGTGACACGCTGTACGGTCGAAACGATGGCAAATGAAGCGAGGTCTGTGATTTTAACAGCGTTTGAATAATAACCAAGCTGATTCGTAGAATACATCCTTCCAATAATAACGAAGTAAATATAATAAAAAAACGAATCAATAAGTCCTGAGAGTAATAATTTATATCCAAAACTATAAAACTTTTTAAATGATTGAACTTTAAATATCAAAGAAGGAATCCATTTATTAAAGTACCAAAGTAATCCCGTCTGAACGGATTGCAGAGCGATCATGTTAAGAACGAGACTCCAAACGCCAAATCCTGACATCGCCAAGAATATTGTGAGGCTCCCAGAAATAGTTACAGAGATGAGACTTATCTTTGTTAATGTTTTAAAATCAACTTTCTTCACAAGCATCGCTTTTTGAATAATTCCTAATGAATTGATGATCAGTACTAAGCAAATCACCCGAATGATTTCTGTCAGCTGCGGTTCTCCGAAAAATACACTGATCATATTCGCCGTACTAAATAATATTCCGTATATGGCTAGCGAAACAAATAAGTTGAAATAAAAAACTGTTGAATAGTCTTCTTGAGTCGTATGCTGATCTCGTATTAACGCTTGGGAAAATCCACTATCTACAATTGCGTTGGAAACGGATATAAATACTAAAATCATTCCAATAATCCCAAAATGCTCGGGAAGCAGTAACCTTGCAAGAATAATCTGTACGATAAATTGTATGCCATGGTTCGCCATTAAATCCGTGAAACTCCAAAAAACCCCTGTGATTGTTTTACTTTTTAACGACTTCGGAGTCGACATTTTTTCACCTGTTTTTTATATTGGTAATACCGTTAGAGATGCGACAAAGTCACATCTCTATTATTTTTTTATCAACTTAATCTATCGCTAATTACTTGAATGACTCTTTCCTGCTCCTTCAGAGTCATATTCGAACCGGAAGGAAGACATATCCCTCTCGCAAACAAACGTTCACTAACGATGTCATCATCCGCGTGCGGATAAAACTTACACCCTTTAAACAACGGCTGCATATGAAGCGGCTTCCAAACCGGTCTCGCTTCAATATTCTCTGCTTCAAAGGCATCCATCAGCTCATTTGGCGTAACGCCTACTATTTCAGGATTCAATTCCATTGCGGTCAACCAACGATTCGAATAAGTCCCTGCCAGCTCTGGCATGAACGAAATGCCATCAATCCCTCCAAGTGCTTTTTCATAACGGGCAAATACAGCTCTTCTTGCTTTTACGCGGTCATCGAGCACCTCTAACTGCGCTCGGCCGATTCCTGCAAGAATATTGCTCATACGATAGTTATAGCCAACAGATTGATGCTGGTAATGCCTAGCTTTCTCTCTCGCTTGGGTTGCTAAAAAACGGGCACGCTCCACTTTTCCAACGTCATCGGATACGAGCATCCCGCCACCTGATGTTGTAATGATTTTGTTGCCATTAAATGAATAGATGCCAAACTTACCAAACGTACCGCTATTCTTTCCCTTATAATATGAGCCAAGTGATTCCGCAGCATCTTCAATTACGGGAACTCTATATGAATTACAAATTGCCATCAGTTCATCCATCTTCGCGCTTTGTCCATACAAGTTAACGATCACAACTGCTTTTGGAAGCTTTCCTTTTTCTTGCGCCTCCTCCATTGCACGTGTTAATGCAACAGGTGACATATTCCACGTCTCATATTCTGAATCTATGAAAACGGGCTCACCGCCCAAATATAAAATTGGGTTCGCACTTGCAACGAACGTCAAACTTGAACAGAAGACGATATCTCCCTGTCTAACATCCAACAACTCCAAAGCGATGTGGATTGCAGCAGTCCCGGACGACATAGCAGCAGCTCCGGTTGCTCCATTATACTTGGCAACTTCTTTCTCAAATTCATCTACATTCTTTCCGAGTGGTGCGATCCAATTTGTTTCAAAAGCTTCATCTATATATTTTTGCTCATTCCCACTCATATGCGGTGTTGAAAGAAAGATCCTTTTCGGCTTCAAATCATAGCTCCCTTCACCCACTATCGTTTTTAGGATATAGTTGATATCCTTCTTAAGACTATAATTCCGAACATACTCCTTGTTCAGTTTCACTTTATCAGGAAAAAGGACATGATCATTATGCCACTGAGGATCATCTACGTTTGCTAGTATCTGTTCTTCATTTTTATATTTAATGGAAGCAGGTCCAGTAATGCCGGGTCGTATCGTTAAAATGATTCGATCTTCCCCGGTTAACTTATCCGCATAACCGGGGACATCCGGTCGTGGGCCTACAAAACTCATATCGCCTATCAATACATTCAATAGTTGAGGCAGCTCATCTATTTTCGTTTTCCTGAAAAAACGACCACATGTAGTGATTCTTGCATCACGGCTTGTCGTTATAGTGGAACTGTTATTCTTCATATCTTTCATTGTTTTTATTTTCATCACTTTGATAAGCTTGCCATTTTTACCTACGCGCTCTTGGATAAATAAACCATTACTTTTTGTATCTATAGAAGCAATTATGAAAGCAATTAGCATAATCCACCCTGTCATTACGATTCCTATTATGGAAAACAGGAGATCAAAAGATCGCTTACCAATCCTTTCAATAAAAGTAAGATTGTTTTTCATTCCTCGCTTCCTTGGTCTATTGTTCATCGACCTATCCGCTCTGAATTCGTTAAATATTTTCATCTGTCTTTCTAAAACCACTTTCTCATTGAACTCTTCCATAAATAGTCTTCGTGAGTTTTCTCCAAACCGCTTCAGTTTGGACTCATCTTTCAAGGTTTTAATAATTGTTTCCGCTAATGAAATACTATCTTTATCGTTGCACAAGTACCCATTCACATCAGGAAAGACTTCTTCTCTACATCCGCGAACATCCGTCGCCACAATCGGTTTACCCATAGCCATCGCTTCAATGATGGAACGTGGGAGCCCTTCACGGTACGAAGGCAATACAAACAAATCAGCCGCACATAATAGTTCGGGTATATCCTCTCTCATTCCTAAAAGTTGAATTCTTTCTTTTGTTTCAATGGGCATTGATTGGATAAGCTGTTCGACATTCATCCCATCCCGATCCCCAGTAACTGAATCCCCGACGATCAGTAATGTTGCGTCCTTTAATTCGTCCAGAACCAAATGAAATGCTTCAATGAGTTCAACGATGCCTTTTTCTCTTACTAATCTCCCGACAAACATAATCACTTTTTCATTCGTGATACTTAATGACTCTCTACTCTTCACTCTGTTGTATAATTCCGGGTTGAATCGATCACCCGAGACACCATTGCTAATATGAATGAGGTTTTCCGGCTTTTGAAAGCCTTTTGCTAAGGCCAATTCATAGTCTTCTTTGCTTTGAAAGAAAAGTTTATCGGTGAAATATTTCGCCCAAATCTTTTCAAGCAAATAAATTATCTTATAGGGTATTGGTTTCATATTTTCGTGGAAGTAAAATCCGTGGGCAGTATAAACGCTTAAGGGTACGTTAGCCAATCGTGCCGACACTCTCGCAACGAGACTGGCAACTGGGGTATGTGAGTGGACGATGTCGAATTTTTCTTTTCTGATCAGTTTCACCAATGCGACCATGCTTTTCAAGTGGCTAAAGACATTCAAATTTCGTTGAAATGGTATATGGTGGACGACATACCCATCCTTTTCAATTTCATATCCTGTCTCATCTTTATAGCAAGCTATATGGACGTCGTATTTCTGTTCAATCATTTCATTTACAAGTGGCAGCAAAAACTTTTTAACTGTAAAGCTTACGTTGGTGATTTGTAGAACTTTCATTATAATCTCCATAAATGAATCTGATCTGGCTTGCTCGCCTTGTCTAGCGCACTCTTAATATCCATAACAATTCCTTTACCATGTTTTAATAACCGATCGAACTGGGACCATCCTCCATTGACATACTCCATATGAGACACCGCTAAGACAACGGCATCCGCAGGCGGTAGTTTGTCGTAAGGTATCAATGTCAGTTGATATTCAGAAAATGCCTCCTTACAATCTGCATGCGGATCGGCTACTTGCACTTCCACTCCAAATTCCTGCAGCTCCCGAATGATATCTATCACTTTAGAGTTTCGAAGGTCTGGGACATTCTCTTTAAATGTCAATCCGAGAACAGTTACCTTTGCACCTTGTACGGGCAGATTGAGCTTGATCATTTTTTTTACTAATGCCCTTGCAATATAACGACCGATACTATCATTTATTCGGCGACCGGCAAGGATCACTTCTGGAAAGTGACCGACCGTCTGTGCTTTATGGGTTAAATAGTATGGATCTACACCGATACAGTGACCGCCAACTAACCCGGGTGAGAATTTAAGGAAATTCCATTTCGTACTTGCTGCTTCCAATACTTCTATCGTATCAATCCCAAGGCTGTCAAAAATTAAGGCTAATTCATTCATCAGTGCAATATTGACATCTCTTTGTGTGTTTTCAATTACTTTTGCGGCTTCTGCAACACGAATTGAGCTGGCTTTATAAACACCTGCTTCGACAACATCGCTATATACTTGCGCAATAATTTCCAACACTTCGGGCGTTTGACCGGATACGACTTTTGTGATTTTCGTAAAGGTACGTTCTTTATCTCCAGGATTAATACGTTCTGGAGAGTAACCGACGAAAAAATCAATGCCAGCCTTCAATCCTGAATGCTTTTCTAATACAGGTATGCACTCTTCCTCTGTAACGCCTGGGTAAACGGTTGACTCGAAAACAACTATTGCTCCCTTTTGAAGACTTTTTCCGACTGTTTCGGAAGCACGTAGTAAAGGTGATAAATCTGGTTGGTTATGTGCATCAATCGGTGTAGGGACGGACACGATCATAAAGTCTGACTCCTTCAGCCTTTCACTGTTAGACGTAAATTCAATTTTCGCTTCCGTTAAATCATCCACCTCTACTTCATTTGTATAGTCAACGCCGATCTGTAATGTGGAAATTCGATGTTCATTAATATCAAAGCCGATTACCGGATGTTTTTTTCCAAAAGCAACCGCCACAGGTAACCCTACATATCCTAAGCCGATAACAGCTATTTTTCTATTCATCACAGACCCTTTCACAACTTTATTTGATAATACGCCAAATACCAGTCGACAAATTTGTCGACACCATCTTTAATGGAGGTTTTCGGTTTGAAACTGATTTCCTGAAATAAGTCATCGACATTTGCATAAGTGGCCGGAACATCCCCCTCCTGCAATGGCATGAAGTTTTTAACCGCTACTTTTCCTAGTTTTTCTTCAATCGCAGAAATGAAGTCCATCAAGTTCACAGGGCTATTATTTCCGATGTTGTATACTTTGTAAGGGGCATAGCTTGTGCCAGGATCCGGATTTTCCCCGGACCAATCCGAATTAGGCGTTGCAGGTTTATGGAGAAGACGGGAAATGGACTCTACAATGTCATCCACATACGTGAAGTCGCGCATCATTTTTCCATTGTTAAATATATCGATCGGCTTACCTTCAATAATGTTTTTCGTAAACTTGAAGAGAGCCATATCCGGGCGCCCCCATGGTCCGTATACCGTAAAGAAACGAAGACCGGTCGTCGGTAAATTGTAAAGGCTGCTATACGTATGTGCCATCAGTTCATTCGCTTTCTTTGTCGCCGCATATAAACTTAGAGGGTGATCGACCGTATCATGCACGGAGAATGGTAAAGTTGTATTGGCACCGTAAACTGAGCTGGATGATGCATATATTAACTGCTTCACCTTATGTTGACGACACATTTCCAACACATTGATGAAGCCGACAACATTTGAATCGATATATACATAAGGATTTTCTATGCTGTATCTCACGCCCGCTTGCGCAGCTAAATTCACTACGATATCGATTTCATTTTCGCTGAATGCTGTTTGAACTTTCTTTCGGTCTACCAAATCAGCATGATAAAACTTGAAACGTTTATGAGGAATGAGTTTTCCTAAACGTGCTTCCTTTAACGAGGTTTCGTAATAATCGTTCATGTCGTCGAAACCTATGACTTCATGACCCATTGACAACAGCTTTTCTGATAAATGATAGCCAATAAAACCGGAGGACCCCGTAACTAAGATTTTCATTTTCTTCCTCCCTCAACTTTTCCAAGGAAGTTTTCATGCCATTTGTGTAAAACAATTAGACTCCATATAAGATTCGCGTGATTTTTTTTACTCTTCATATGTTCGTCAATGATTGTTTCAACGGTATCAAAATGAACGAGATTTGCTTTCTCCACTTTTTCTTTCGTCAAAGAGGAAACGACCAACTCTTTTAGTTCGGTCTTGAACCATTCAGCTAATGGGATCTCAAATCCCCTCTTTTTGGCAAATAGTATGTCATTGGGGAGTAAGTCTGAATACGTCTCTTTCAAAATGATTTTCCCTTTAGCGCCACGCATTTTAAAGTTCAAAGGGACCTTATATGCTAATTCCAATACTCTATGGTCGAGAAATGGCGTTTTGATTTCTAACCCATTTATTTTGCTCATCCAGTCGGTCTTTACTAACATGTCATTAGGTAAAACGAATTTGAAGGCTGTATACATCATCCGATTCACAGACTCATTCGTATTTAAATTATGAAAGTATTGATACAGTTGCTGATCTACATTAAACGTGCTTATTGGTTTATTTTTGACTAACCGAGAAATTTGGTTTTGGTTGTAATATGCTTTAAGGATTACTTCCGAATCCGAATCTGTTTTAAATAGATGGTTTCTAGTCAGTAATTTCTTTTTCAGCTTCTGAGCATTGTATAGTTTTCCGCTAAAGGCTATCTCTTTAAAATTCTCACTATAAGAATAAGATTGTTTGTACGTCTCCTCATGAAAATGTAATTCAGTGCTTACTTTATTTAAAACACCATTTAACACACACAATAAACCCATCCTTTCCTTACATTAAACTCAGCCACTTTTCTTCAAAGTACTGGATGAATTCAATTCCTGCTTATGATTACTTAGCAATAGAAAAAATAATACAAACCAAGTAATCGGTTGCCTCATTACGTTATGAAAATTAGAATAAATGAATACTTGTAGTAATAAAATAAGGTAATATACATTTTGTCTAGAATTAATGATCACCCATAAGAAAAGTAATAAGATGATTAGTAATCCAAAAAGACCTAACATGGAGAGTAAATCAATTACTGTATTATGAGATTCGTGTCCTTCGAATGGAGAGAACAGCCCTGAATGTGATGTAGTTCCATTACCAATTAACGGTGATTTCGTGAATGCTTTTATTCCGTTTTCCCATAATGTATACCTAATATCTGATTGATTTCTTACTTCATTAAACGAATTGGAAACATCTTTTATAATTTCCAGGACTACTTTAAGCATGCTTACAAGAAATGAAAGTGCAAATAGATTAATAATTATTCTCAAATGCTTTTTTAATTTTATTTTTTTCATAAACATAAAGTAACTATATATAAAAAATGATATGATCCAAGTGACAAGGAGTGCATCACTTTCTATTCTTAAACCGACCCAGACGGCAGCCACTACATTTAGTATGCCTAAATGAGTCGGTATTTTTTTTCTGCTCACTAAATATAAAGAGATAATTGGTAGGAGTAGGGTCAAGAATGCTAATTGGTTGGGATTAAGTGAAAGTCCACTAAATCTTGTGGAGTAGAAATAAAAGAAGTCTATATAGAAGAAGTTACGGATGACCACTATATACAATAAGCAACAATAAATATATGCTTGCGAAAAAATATAAAAATATAGAGCAGTTCTCGTCAATATGTTTTGATAGTCCGGTAAATGTACTACTAGTATGATTAATAAGATTGGAAGTGAGAATGCAATTGCATCCCGAAAGTCCATTATTCCAATTGTTCCTCTCCATACTCCGAATAAATTTGAAACGAAAGCCAACAGTATAAATGAATATAATAGAGAAACAAGTTTAATACTTTTTTCACTTATATATATTTTTTGGTTGTACGCAAGTTGGAAAATCAACAGTAGTGCCGTGAATGCTAATAACAGTTCTCCTATTCCAATAGGTCCAAGAAACCTTACCTTCGTAAAGGTTGTAAAGCTTAAAGCAATACCAAGAAGGACGGCAATCATTTTGTTCGAATTCATTATTATCTCCCTCGTGTAGTCGAATGATAATAATCTGCACTTATTGAATCCCATATGCTGCCCCATTCAATAATTGGATATTTCTATTATGCTTCAGACGTTTTACGGTTAGCTAAGTCAATCAACGTCTTCTTCATCTCATCAGCCGGAATTTCCAAGAGTTTTTCAAGCACGAAGTCCAGTTCCTTCTTGCTCATTGGTGCTGACTTTCCTACATAAATCTTAGGGAAAATTTGATCGGTTTGAATTTCATCTTCATTCAATAGCTCTTCAAAAAGTTTTTCGCCTGGACGGATTCCAGTGAAAATGATATCGATTTCATCTTCACGATACCCCGACAGTTTAATTAAGTTTTTCGCCAGGTCGACTATTTTTACCGGTTCGCCCATGTCGAGTACAAACACCGCCCCCTCCATAGCGAGCGTACCAGCCTGAATGACAAGTTGAGAAGCTTCGGGTATTGTCATAAAATATCTTGTCATCTCAGGGTCTGTGACAGTAATTGGGCCGCCTTGCTTAATTTGCTCTCTAAATAGCGGGACTACACTTCCGCGAGACCCTAACACATTCCCAAAACGCACCGCAGCAAACTTCGTTTTACTTTCTTTTGCAAGGTTCTGCACAATCATCTCAGCGAATCGTTTCGACGCACCCATGACATTCACAGGGTTAACTGCTTTGTCGGTCGAGACCATGACAAAATACGAGACGTCAAATGCGTCTGCCGCTTCAGCGATATTTTTCGTGCCGAATATGTTGTTTTTGACCGCTTCTAGTGGATTTTCTTCCATTAAAGGAACATGTTTATATGCTGCTGCATGATAGATGACATCCGGCTTAAGCTCACTGACTACTCCAAAAACCCTCATTCGGTCTTTAATATCAGCAATCACTGGAATGATATTTGTAGGCACTTCCATACTCTTTCGTAATTCCATATCTATGTTGTAGATTGAGTTTTCACCATGGCCTAAAAGTATGATGTTCTTAGGCTTAAATTTACTCACTTGCCGACAAATTTCCGATCCTATTGACCCTCCCGCGCCGGTGACGAGGATTGTTTTATTTGCAAGCTTTTCTTCGATTGCTTTCAAGTCGAGCTCGACTTCTTCTCTACCGAGGAGATCTTCTATTTTCACGTCGCGCATGTCAGTGACGGAAACTTTTCCAGTCATCAAGTCCTCGATGCGCGGTATTGTCATTGTCTTCACGCCGGTTTCAATACAGATTTTCAACAGATCCAACATAGCCTGTTTTGCAAGGGAAGGAATAGCTATGATGATCTTTTCAATTTCATATTCTTTTACTAGCTTTGGAATATCCCTTGTACCGCTTATGACTTTCAAGCCATAAATCTCCAACCCACTTTTCGAACGGTTATCGTCAACGAAGAGTACGGGTTTCATTCCTGATTCGGGGTTCTGAAGGACTTGGCGAGCTATCATTGTCCCTGCCTGGCCTGCTCCTACAATCATTATGCGTGTTGTCTCGATGTTCTTTTGTCGGTTGACCGTGTCACGCATGAGTCGAAAAGAAAATCTCGATCCGCCGATTAAAAGAATATGTATCATCCATGTGAGAAAGAGTGCTCTAACGGATACTTCATGCATAAGGACAAATTGGACGATCGTGACAACTGTAATGGTCATTGTTACCGCCTTCAAAATCGAATACAACTCCCCAGTGGATGCATAGGACCAGTCTTTCCTATAGAGCCCATACTTCCATGCGAAGAAGTGATGTCCAATTTGAATTGTGACGACACTTATGAAAAGCATTTTGTTTGTGAAGACATTGATGAACGGATGCAAGATGAAATACCCGACATAAATTGAAAATAAGACGATTAGGGAATCGACAATTGCCAATATACTCATTCTCATTCTCATTCTGATTAACACGAGAGCCCCACCCCTAAGTTCTTAACTAGATTCTAGCTGATTGGTTTCCACCATTTTTTTATTACCGGAATTTCCGGCTCTAGAATGATAAACGATTCGTCTTTTAAAATACGTTTGTTGTTCTCTAGTAGAATGTCAATACTATCGTGTTTCTTCTTTTTTTCCAGATAGCTGAGTCCTGCATTGAACAATAATGGTCTCGTTTTTGTATCATGAACATCCGATCCATATGTATGAATCAGATTCGCTTCGACGAGTTGAATTGAAAGTTTTTGAACACTTTTCCCGAAATGACCTGATAGGCTCCCTGCATTCACCTGTGCAAACGCACCATGCCGAATTAATCGTTCGAGTCGCGCGGGTTTCTCAGCAATGGCTCTGTTCCGTTCGGGGTGTGCAATAATTGGCGAGACTCCGTTTTCAAGCATCGATTGTATGACACTTACTGTGTAAAGCGGAATCGATTGTGACGGCAGTTCAAGTAATAGATAACGTGATTCTGCTAGTGTCATCACTTCACGCTTCATTATTTTTTCTATGACTTGGGGATGGAGCCGCACTTCCTGTCCTGTGTGGAGATTGACTGGATACCCCCCTGCCCGCAAGCAATCAGTAAGAAGTCGAATTTGACCTTGGATTTCTTCTATCGGGACATGGTAATGAGGACTGAATGCATGTGGTGTTGCAATCATGTCCGTGATTCCATCCTTCGCTGCTTTTTCCACAATACGTATTGTACCTTCTATTGTTTTCGGTCCATCGTCTACACCAAATAAGATGTGGCAGTGTATGTCAATCATTTGTCTCCCCCCTCCTAGCCATAAAAGAGTAAAAATTGACGCTTCCGATTATTCTTTTGCACCCTCGTAGTTGTAATAGTAATCTCCTTTTTCAATTTTATAATTGTTCAAAATGACTCCTAAAACATTAGCCTTAGAGTTTTCCAACAACCCCTTCGCCCTTATCACACTGTTTTTCTCGGTTGTTCCAGAACTGACGACTAAAATTGTTCCATCACATTTATTAGAAAGAATTTGGGCGTCAGCAACTAAAAGAATTGGAGGTGCGTCGATGATAATCACGTCATACTTCGCTTTCATTTCAGTGATCAGATCATCCATCGCTTTTGAACTAAGGAGTTCAGCGGGGTTTATCGGCATCTTCCCACAAGTAACAAGTTCTAGCCCTTTAATCTGGGTTCTTTTCACCACCTCGTCCAAACCTCTTTGTCTTGTTAATAAATAGGATAGACCAGGGGATGTTGTCGATTTGAACGTATAATGCACCGTAGGTTTTCTCATATCCGCATCAACTAGAAGTACTCTCTTCCCAGCTTGCGCAAAAACAATGGCGACGTTTGCTGCCAATGTCGACTTACCTTCCCCAGAAGAAGACGAAGTGAAAAGAAGAGTCTTTAATTTTTTGTCCGGACTCAAAAAATTAATATTCTCTCGAATCATCCGGAACTGTTCTAAAGTGATGGACTTAGGAGCATCTCTCGTAACAAGTTTACGTGACGCTGTTCGTCCGTCTTTCTTTTTCTTCTTAAACATCCTGCCTTCCCCTTCCCCATATCCGACCGAATAACCCTTTGATTTTATTAACTTCCACTTCTGTAATCGGACTTACAATCCCAATAACGGGAAATCCTAATAATTCTTCAATGTCCCGCTCTGTTTTCACGGTCATATCTAAGTAATTAATGAGGAACGCTATTCCGACTCCTATCATCAATCCACTGACAGCCGCGATTGTCATATTTAGTAACGGATTTGGCTTAGCAGGTAATGGATTCTCGAGATAGACAGCCGGCGAGAGGATGTAAACATTATTAACGTTCATTAGTATTTGGATTTCCTCTTGGAGAACTTCTACAATTGTATTGGCTATATCTACCGATTTATAATGTTCCGGATCGTTAACACTTATTTTAATAACTTGGGAGTCTTGTGTAGTTTCGACCTTTATCTTTTTTTCAAGTAAAGCCGGTGTTGTATCCAAGTCCAGATTTTCAATGACCTTCGAAAGAATTGCGGGGCTTTTGATAATGACGGTATATGTATTAATGAGTTGAATATTCGTCTGAATATCCTGCGCATTAACTTGGATTTGTTCCGTCTGTTTCTGATTGATGAGGATTTGTGTTGACGCTTGGTAAATAGGTGTCAAGAAAAAGTAGCTTATAATTCCAGTTAGTATCACTGCGAATAGGGCCGTACTAATAATGAATACGGATCGCCTTTTTAATACTCTAAACAAATCATGTAGACTGATCGTTTCTTCAACAGGCATAATACTCCCCTTTACAGCGGATTGTCATAAGTCTCCTGAATCCCTCGGTGCTTCAAGGCCGTCTTTCCATTCATTCTTCATGTTATTCACCCCATATGTAATTTGACACAGCGCTCTTCGAAGACATGTAAGAACAGTTCCCTATAGATTTATCCCAACACCGAAAAAGCGGTTCTAAATTAAATGTTGGGGTGATCTGCACGTCACCCCAACATTTAGGTTTTGCGAAGAATAATGTTGATTTGCGCTACAGGCGGACGCTTTCCGCCGGCATGGCTTCAGCCAATCGAACAACGAAGAGTTCGATTGGCCGTATTTCTGCGTCTTTTGCAGAAATTAAGGCAGCCATCTCATGCTCGTAACGCTTCGCTTTTGCTCAGTCCAGGGTCTTCAGCTCATGCTATTCCGGCAGGAGTCGCCGCCTTTCGCTCCAATCAACGAATCTCTTTTAAATCAAAGTCGTAGTAAATTAAATTACTAACCTAAATAAAACCCGATTTTTTCATTATAAAACCGAAAAAGCATGAACGGTGAAATGATCCGTCCATGCTTGTTAGCATGCTATTATAGTGTGAGTACGGAATACTCATCGAGAGAAGATCGCTTTACTGGAGGATGAAATGATTACGAGAGAAAAATTGGAAGAAAAACAAATTAGTTTATATGCATTTGTTCTTTTGATTGCAGCCGGGTTCGGATTATTCGTGCCGGATTTCGCAGGACGATTGGATGTGACGATTTCTGTCGTCATAGCTATATTAATGTATAGTATGTTTTCTCAAATTCCTTTCGCTTCCTTGAGAAACCCCTTTTCAAATCGCCGTTTTATCGGAGCTTTACTGACGGTTAACTACATAGCTGTGCCTATTGTCGTTTGGCTGCTGTCAAAGTTATTGCCAGATTATCCACCATTGCTGCTCGGGGTTTATTTAGTATTGTTAACCCCCTGCATTGACTATGTTATCGTGTTCACTTCTTTAGGTCGTGGCAATGAAAAGCTATTACTGATGGCAACACCTATTTTGTTCGTTACGCAAATGCTCCTATTGCCTTTGTATTTGTGGTTGTTTATGGGAAGGGATACGCTTGGAATAGTGGAAGCCAGGCCGTTTATCGAAGCGTTTATTGGACTTATCGTCATTCCGCTAGGGGTTGCTATTCTAATTCAGTTATACGTAACGAAAGCGCGAACCGGAGCAAGCATCATCGAGCTCTCAGCATGGCTTCCAGTTCCGTTCATGGCTCTTACCTTATTTGTTATTGCAGCTTCTCAAATAGGAAAATTATCTGCATCCATCGATTTACTACTAAAAGTGATCCCTGTCTATATTGCTTTTATGATCATCATGCCTGTCATCTCCCGGTTCGTCGCGAAGCTATTCGTCCTTGAAATCAATACAGGCCGCGCACTAATTTTTAGTGGATCAATACGTAACTCGCTCGTCGTCCTTCCTCTCGCATTGGCTTTGCCCGATAGTGTGAGTACGTTAGTTGTAGCCATCATTGTCACTCAAACAATTGTGGAACTGGTCGGTTCACTTATTTATATACGTGTAGTACCTAATTTGCTTTTACGTGACAAAACGACCTGAAAAAGACACCCATCTTTTGAAAAGATGGGTGTCTTAGTTATGATTGATAACTTTATTTAACTGAAATCGCACTGTAAATGGCAGCAGAGAAATCGGCACGTGTCGCTTCCTTGCCAATATTAAATTCCGATGTTTGAAAGACTGTTGTTTGATCTAACGTCTTTAAAGCATGGATTACATCTGCAGCCCAGTGACTTGATGGTACGTCAGTATATTTGTTTGCAACCTGTACTTCACCATTTATTTTTCCTTGAAGATCAAATGCTCTATCTACAATTGCGGCAAGATGCGCGCGAGTAAGTTTGTCGTTAATGCCGAATTCACCAGTTTCATACCCTTGGAAAATTCCCGCTTCATTCAAAGCCGCAATGTCAGCTGCGTATTGGTGATTTGGTTTAACGTCCGTAAATGTTACTTGAGTCGATGCTTCTAACTTAAGTTTACGGTTTATCATTGCAGCTGCTTGTCCACGTGTAATTGACTTTTCAGGTCTGAATGTGGAATCTTCATAACCGTTTATTACGCCAATTTCGTATAATGCGATGATTGCCTCATAAGCAGGGTGTTTAACCGATAAATCTTTAAACACATCACTCATTTGTTCATCCTGTTTTACCTGCACAGGGTCAAAAGCAACTTTAATATTTGTTGTAACACGTTTTGCACCGGCATATTTTGGAGCCCAATAAGGGTCTGTTTTCAAATTAGCTTTCAGCACACCTCTGCTCTTAGCTGAGATGAATTCGTTATTCCCTAAATAGATTCCCGTGTGCGAAATGCCTTTTTTATATGTATTCGCAAAAAACACTAGATCCCCAGGCTTCAGATTTTCTTTGCTTATTGATGTTCCGACTCTAAACTGATCTTCCGATGTTCTTGGTAAACTGATGTTAAAATTGTTAAAGACATATTGTATGTAT
Source organism: Sporosarcina pasadenensis (assembly GCF_047228845.1). Taxonomy (NCBI): domain Bacteria; kingdom Bacillati; phylum Bacillota; class Bacilli; order Caryophanales; family Caryophanaceae; genus Sporosarcina; species Sporosarcina pasadenensis. Next base: position 181,695 of record NZ_JBFEGM010000003.1, on the reverse strand, counting down.
CCGGAACAATCAAAACCGCCTGGCGTTGTACCTCCAAATTTATAAGGAGTGCCATAAAATTTTTCGGCAAAGGTTGCAATCTCATCCGGTGTTGCAGCACTTACTTTAGTTGATGATATAAAAGGTATAGAACTAATTAGAAACACTGCTAGCAATGTTTGAATCAATCGTTTTCTCATTTTCCACCCCAACTGCTCTTTTTTATCTATTGTTGTATTTTACTCTGCTAACTTTAGCATAAAAAATATTAATTCCGCTTTACAATAACATTACATTAACATTACCATTATTAGATTTTTTAATAATTAAATATAGAGAAAATTGAGCCTCTAACTGTTTTTGCACATAAAAAAATGCCTAGAATGACCTTAAGGCATTTGTTGATTTCTATACTTTAACGCTTTAGGATGATATAGTATCTTCATCTAAAAAACATGTTATGTAAATATATATAGAAAGCAGGTTTTCACTATGCCCCTAAATAATCTCCAAGAAATCATTGAAAAAAACCGAGAAGCCTATATAGAAAAGCTGTTTACCCTTTTACGGCAAAAAAGTATTAGCACTCAAAATGATGGAATTACCGAATGTGCACAATTGCTCAAGGAGATGATGGGGGAGCTTGGGATTACGGCAAAAATCATGAAAACAGAAGGCCATCCTGTTGTTTTCGGGGAAATGATGAAGGATGAAAACTTCTTCACGTTGCTCATTTATGGCCACTATGATGTTCAACCCCCGGAGCCACTTGATGAATGGTTGTCCCCTCCTTTTGAACCTACGATCCGTGATGGAAAAATCTTTTGCCGAGGCGCTGGGGATAACAAAGGGCAGCTTATGGCCCAACTTCTTGGCGTGAAGACCTATTTAAGTTGTTTCGAAGACTTACCTATTAATATAAAATTTTTGTTTGAGGGAGAAGAAGAAAACGGGAGTCCTCATTTAGCTTCCTTTGTGAAAAAGAATCGGGAACTGTTGAAAGCAGATCTTGTCTATACAGCTGACGGTTCTTCACATAACAGTGGCGCTCCGCTCATTTTATTGGGAGCGAGAGGATCGCTCGACCTTGAACTAATAGCAAAAGAAGCTGAATGGGATAATCATTCGGGGAATACAGGGAATATTGTTCCTAACCCTGCTTGGAAGCTCATCAATTTGTTAAAAACAATGTGTAATGATGAGGGACAAGTGTTAATAGAAGGATTTTATGATCATATCCTCCCACCTTCTGCGCGCGAGAAAGAATTGATTCAAAAATTGCCTTTTGACGCGGAAGATATTGGACAAAAGATTGGGTACCCTCATTTGCAAATGGACGGCGAAACGTATTATCACAAATTGACAATGGAGCCAACGTTTAATATAAACGGGTTACAAAGCGGCTATACAGGAGAAGGCATGAAGACGATTATTCCGGCAACTGCTACCGTGAAGATGGATGTTCGTCTCGTCATCGATCAAGACCCGATAGATATTTTCAACAAAATCTGTCAGCATGTCCAAAAACATGACCCTGATATTGAAGTGAAATTTATCTCGGCTATGGAACCGTCAAGAACTTCTGCGGATCTCGACATTGTAGGAGTTGTCACAAACGCTGTTCGTCTTGCGTACAAACAAGAACCACTCATTCAACCGAGCCTTGGCAGTTCACTTCCTGATTATGTATGGACGAAAATATTAGAAGTCCCATCGATTATTATGCCATATGCAAATTTCGACCAAAGAAACCATTCTCCAAATGAAAATATCGCAATCGCTAATTTTTTGAATGGAATTCGTTGTACTTGCCATGTAATCCATGCACTTGGTGAATATGCAGAAAATCTTAGAAAAGGGGTTTCTAAGTGAACACGGAAAAGAAATCATTAAAAACTTTTTTTAAAGTACCCCATGTCTTCGCCTTAATGTTTATCATTGTTTTAGTCGCGGCAGTTCTCACGTACATTATCCCGGCCGGCGAATTTGATCGTGTGGAAGACCCGTTAAGTGGAAGGATGGTCGTACAAGAAGGCTCGTTCCATGATGTCCAGAAGGCTCCCGTTAGCATTCTTGAAATTCCAAGTTTGATTATAAAAGGATTGAATGAATCCAGTGGAATCATTTTATTCATATTTGTCGTCGGCGGTTCGTTTCGAATTATTACATCAACCGGAGCTTTTGATGCGGTTATTGGATCCATCACGACTAAATTGGGTAAGCGAGAAATCCTTATTATCCCCTTGTTGTTAACGCTGTTTTCGATTTTCGGTGCGACAGTCGGCATGTCAATTGAAGCATTAGGATTAGTACCGCTCGTCGTTGCCCTTGCCCGATCTTTGAAATATGACGCTTTAACCGGTATGGCTATAGTACTCGTCGGTGTCTTTTGCGGATTTATTGCCGGATTAATGAATCCATTTACGGTCGGCGTTGCGCAACAAATTGCGGGACTCCCGATCTATTCGGGCATGTGGTTACGAGCAATACTCTTAGTCGTCCTTTTAGTTGTTGCGAGTATCTATATCGTTCGTTATGCAAAATTAGTGAAGTTGGATCCTGCAAAAAGCTTGGTCTTCGAACTGGAGCAAAATGCAAAAGTAGAGGGCTCTGAACTCGTACAGTCCTCCAAATTTCACATCAAACACTTTTTAGTCATACTTATATTCATTTCCGGGATTGGTACACTCATATGGGGTGTCTCGACAAGAGGTTGGTATATTGAACAAATGGCTGCCCTATTCTTGGCAATGGGGATACTTTCAGGGTTATTTGCAAGATTTGGTTCGACTCGGATCGCTGAAGAATTTGTGGAAGGCGCTAAAGCCGTCACACTCGGTGCTCTGATTGTTGGAATCGCCCGGGCCATTCCAGTCGTATTGGAAGAGGGCAACATCATTGACTCACTCGTATATGGTCTATCCAATATCATCATGTTTATGCCGGATTCCATTAAGGTGATTAGTATATACATTGTTCAAAACGTCATTAACTTTTTCATAAATTCAGGTTCCGGCCAAGCAGCGGTTACAATGCCAATTATGATTCCTTTAGGTGACTTAATCGGGATTACAAGGCAAACAACCGTTCTCTCATTTCATTTAGGTGACGGATTTACGAACTTAATTTTCCCGACGGGCTCAACGATGATGGCCTATCTCGCAACAACCGGTATCTCATATGAAAAATGGGTTAAATTCATTTGGCCATTAGTTCTGATCTTCATCATTATTGGTGGCGTTTTCGTTGTGTTTGCGCATATGATTCACTATTAATATTGGATAAATGACCAAAAATATATCTCAATGGAAACAGGCTACTTCATAATAAATGAAGTAGCCTGTTTCCTTTATCCATGGTCCCTTATCCAAATGCAACATCAAGAATCATCATTACTGTAAATCCTACCATTAAGCACATCGAAGCTAAATTTTTATTGCCATTTTCCTGTGAGCCTGGAACGACTTCTTCCACGACGACAAAAATCATAGCGCCAGCTGCAAAGCTTAATGCAAATGGAAGAAGGGGTTGCATCGTCGTGACCGCAAGAACACCGATCACAGCTGAAATTGGTTCAACCGCTCCTGAAAACTGTCCATAGAAGAAACTTTTCCGGCGAGACATTCCGTCTCTCCGCAATGGCATCGAAACAGCCGTCCCCTCAGGAAGGTTTTGGATTCCGATCCCAACAGCCAAAGCAATCGCGGCAGCTATTGTAGCCGATGGCATACCGGCTGCCACTGCCCCAAAGGCGACACCAACTGCAAGACCTTCAGGTATATTGTGCAATGTAATCGCAAATACAAGTAACGTACTTCGTCGCTTACTTTCAGGATTGATGCCCTCCGCATCTTTCATCGGGGAGCTAGGGTGCAAATGAGGAATGACCTTATTTGCTACCCACAGAAAAATACCTCCTAATAAAAACCCGACGGCTGCTGGAAACCAGGATGGAAACGAACTATTTTGCTCGGCCATTTCAATGGCTGGTGAAAGGAGCGACCAAAAACTTGCCGCAATCATAACGCCGCCCGCAAACCCCAACATCCCATCCATCAACTTCTGATTGACTTTCTTCGTTGTAAAGACCAAGGCAGCCCCGACAGCAGTCATCCCCCATGTGAACAAGGTGGCGATCAATGCTTGGTAGACTGGACTCAGTCCTAAAAAATAATCCATCATATTTATTCTCCTTACTCATTATGATCGTGATAATAGTGCTATTATATGCCGAATGTTTCCCTTGTGCAACATTTTTATTTTAAGTAATATATTTTCCTAATTGAAAATAATATTCTTCAAAAAACATTCCATGGTATGATTGAGAAATTGATGTGTGTATAGGAACACAAATACATAATGTTCTCAAGGAGTGAAGAGCTATGGATAAAAAAGAACGACAACTTTTTAATTACTATTACAGTAAGTTTGCGGAGAGGAATTTCGATGAAAAAGATGTGATGAGCTTTTTACTTTTTATAAAGGAAAATGCGCAAGATAATAAAGTGATAAAGGAACTTGGAGATTTTATTGTCCAAAGGGAAAATTATTCAGGGTATGTAAAAGCATTTTTCGATGATTGCCAAGACATTATTAACAACCTCGGTAAAGGAAAAAAGAAAAAGATCGAGATTATGTTTTCCTTCAAAGAAATTCGAAATGGCTTCAACGCATTATTCGTTGACCAAGGTTTGGAAAAACTGCCTCACGAAGTAATTAATGATTTCATTTTGTGCATTATTTCATTGTTACAGCACGTAACATTAGTATCCGGAAGCTCAAATAAGAAAGTCGGCCACTTAAGTTTCGCAGCATCGAGCAAAGAGCTATTCTTAATGGGCAATATGAAAGTCTTACATAAAGGGCGTTTCATACCTGTTACATTCCCGGTTTTATCAGTAAGAAACATGTATGAAAAAGTAAAACCACAAGATCAAAATGACACCCCTTACCTATTTGATAATGAGATCATCGAGGTGATCAATAGCGAAGGGCAAATGTTAATTACCTTTCCAACAATGTCCTAACCGGTGCCCATAATAGGTGCCTGTGCAAGACACTATTCAGACAATACAATACAATTGCATAAAGAGAAAACAGGAAGCCCGCCATTTCGATATTCGGCGGGCTTCCTGTTGCATTTTTATAAACTTTGATGAATTGTCATAATTGTACCTTGCACAGGCACCGGAACAATTCTGAATTTGTGTTATTCGTTTTGGTTTCTTGTTTTGGAGCCTTTTTTATCGTTATCGACGGTACTTTCCCCTGCTTTATTGTCCATCGCTTTGTCAGAAGAACTAGAACCTGATACACCAGCAGCAGTAGAACCAAATGGATCAAGAGCTGATGCCATCGTATCCCCAGTAAAAGCACCTACACTTGTTTCGCCGGTATCGTGATCGTCACGTTTTCGTTTGTTACTATTAGCCATTTATTTCACTCCCTCGTATGTTATAGGCAAGTGCTATTGTTTAACAGCACTGGCCCTGCAACTTACTTTGTCCCTTCATGACAAATCTATGTGCCCCAGTCTCACTGGTGATTACCTTTCCTCACACACTTTTAATTTATTTAAAAAACGTTTGACTTTATTTCAAAAAACCAGTACGATTCAATCAAGAAGTTGACAAAATTTCAAAACACATCGAAAGGGATTGACTTACATGACTGAAATTCTTTACGGTAACACACCTACCTTTTTAGGAGCGGAAAATATCTCTGCTACTAAATCATTTGAAAATATAGATGCAGTAGTATACGGAATTCCATGGGAAGGAGCCGTTACATGGGGCGATTACACAGGTTGTGAACTCGGGCCGAAAGTGATGCGCTTAACTTCTGCTCGTTATAGCGGTTATTTACCGGAACTTGATCATATTGATGTGTTCGAACATATGAAGATCGGAGATATCGGCGACATCGATGTCGTACCCGCGGATGTAGATGAAACAATGAATCGTATTACAAAATTTTCGAGTGAACTATGGAAAAGTAAAAAATTCCTAATTGGCTTAGGCGGCGATCATGGTGTTACTTTCCCAATCGTGAAAGCGCTTGCTGAAACAGGTAAAAAAGTCGGCATCATTCATCTTGACGCTCACTACGACAACCTCCCTTCTCATAATGGCGATCAATATGCACGGTGCAGCCCGTTTGCCCGTCTATACGAGCAAGAAGGCGTGCGCAACGAGAGCATTATTCATACAGGGATTCACGGGCCAAGAAATATGCCGGAAGCTGGACGTAATGCGAAGGAAGCCGGCGCTGTTACCGTAACGATTAACGATATTCGTAATGCGAAAGACTTAAAGGCATTTGCTGGGGAACTCTATGCAATGGCTAGTAAAGATGTAGACTGTGTCTACTTAAGCATTTGCAGTGACGTGCTAGACTTTGCGTTTAACCCTGGTGGTCCAGTTGACGGCAACGGTCTCACTTCATATGAGCTACTTACGCTTGTCTACGAAATTTGTAAGCAAGGAGTTATCGGGATGGATTTCGTGGAAATTTATCCACAACAAGATCCGAACCAAAACTCAGCACACTTCGTTTCAACAGTTGTGTTATATGCACTCGCTGGTGAAATTGCACACAAACAACAAAACTCGTAATTCACTTTCCCGTAATTTTCATAAGTCTTCAACCCTTCCTGTGGGTTGAAGACTTCTATGCAAAGTGCGATTAAAGCGCTTACATAAGAAACTAAAAAATGGTGATAAAAATGGTTAGTACAAACGAAGAAAATAACATGATATTGAAACGCTACGAACCGATTGCTGATATGATCTATGCGACTTTTGGCAGCAATTGCGAAGTCGTCATTCATGATTTACGCAACGTTCAATCTTCCCTTGTTTATATTCAAGGAAACGTAACAGGTCGAGCATTAGGTGCCCCTACAACCGAAGTGATTTTGAAACAATTACGCCAACAAGGCAATGAAGTGAAAGACAAGCTTGGATTTACGACAAGAACAACCGACGGGAAAATGGTGAAAACCTCTCTTTCTTTCATTCGAAACGATGAAGGCGAAGTCATTGGTTATTTGGGCATCAACTTCGATATTACTGCGTTTTCGATGGTTAACCAAGTCATTAAAGAATTCACTGCCGTACACGACTCAGAGGAAAATGGAGTTCATCTAGATGAATCGTATGCGAAAAACATTGATGAGGTCTTTCATCACTTAATCAGTTCGGTGACGCTTGAAATCGGTGTTCCTATCCCGGAGATGTCTCGAAATGAGCGCATTCGATTTGTCCAAAAGTTAGAAGAGAGAGGCGCTTTCCTGATTCAAGGCTCTGCAGACCGTATCGCTAAGGTGCTCGGTGTTTCAAAACAAACAATCTATAACTATCTAGAATGAATTAATTGGAAAACATAGCTATATTCATGATGAAATCATAATTGGTTTCATCCGCTTATAATAGTCAAAATATTACAAACGTTAGAATGAGAGGTGCACTACAATGACGAATGTTGAAATAGAGAACATCCAAGTTGCGGAGAAAAAATCATTACTAGATAAAATTAAAGTGATCGGCCCAGGCGCCATTATTACTGCTTCTTTTATTGGCCCTGGAACCGTCACAACTGCCACTCGAGCAGGTGCTTCGTATGGCTATGCGATCCTTTGGGCGGTCGTCTTTTCGATCGTCGCGACAATCGTGTTGCAAGAAATGACAGCACGTCTCGGCATCATTACGCGAAAAGGTTTAGGTGAAGCCGTTCGTGATCAATTTTCCAATCCGATATTAAAATATGGTTCCATGTGGCTCGTAATGATTGCAATTAGTGTCGGGTGTGCGGCTTATATGGCCGGTGATTTGCTCGGAACATCACTTGGCATTTCAACGCTGACGGGCATTTCGCCAAATGTGCTTGGTCCAATTGTAGGCATCGTTATTTTATTCCTTGGATTAAGCGGTAGTTATAAATTGATTGAACGCGTCATGGTCGCATTGATTGTCATTATGAGTTTGACGTTCATTACGACAATGTTCGTCGCAAAGCCGAATCTTAGCGAAGTGTTCCAAGGGGCTTTCATTCCAACAATCCCAAGCGGTTCCATCATTATGATCATTGCGTTGATCGGGACGACTGTTGTGCCCTATAATTTATTTTTACATTCGTCAATGGTACAACAACGTTGGAACAAGCCATCTGACCTGAGAGAAGCGCGTATTGATACGATCGTCTCCATCAGTATCGGTGGACTGATTACAGCGGCGATTTTAATTACCGCTGGTGCGATGATTCAAGGTCTTGAAGTTTCAAGCGCTGCAGACCTATCTCTTCAATTGGAACCCATTTTTGGCCAATGGGCGAAAATGTTTATGAGTCTAGGACTGTTTGCAGCTGGATTCTCTTCAGCACTCGCTTCCCCGCTTGGCGCGGCCATGACGGTAAGCAGTGTTTTGAAATGGGAAAACGGCATGAAGGATAAGCGTTTCAAGGCTGTCTTCACAACAGTTATGGTTATCGGTATCGTTTGTTCAGGTCTTGGCTTTAATCCGCTTGACGTCTTATTGTTTGCACAAGCGTTGAATGGTATTTTACTCCCGGTGATCGTCATTACGCTTCTTGTCATAATGAATAACAAAAAGCGTCTCGGTGAATTTGGAAACTCCGTGAAGGCAAATATTATCGGCGGAATTGTCGCTGCCGTTTGTACGTTCCTTGGTATATATAGCTTAATTGATGCCATTAAAGCTTTTATTGGTGCATAATTGATACGCTTGCAAGGCAATTAAGGAGAGAGAAAAAGCACAAACCATGAATCGGTTTGTGCTTTTTCGACTGATAAATTGTTACGCTTCCACGCTCTTCCTTCGTGCAAGTCCGTAATAAGATAGACATGCAATGATAGAAGTACCAAAGATAATGGCACCCATCGGAATTGCAGTTGCCTCTCCTGCGATGCCGACGAGAGGTGCAGTGATTGAACCTAACACAAAAGGCAATAATCCAAGTAGCGCGGAGGCACTTCCTGCAATATGCCCTTGTGATTCCATCGCCAATGAAAAAGAGGATGTAGAAATGATGCCAATCGACGCAACGAAAAAGAAGATCGGCACAACGATTGTTAGAAGCGGTCCGTGCATAAGCACCGCAATCAGTAATAACGCGCCTGAAGTGACGGAAATGAATAAGCCTGTCTGTAAAAATCGCTGTTCAGACACAATGCCGGTTAAGCGTCCAACAACTTGCGAACCGATGATGAGCCCAATTCCATTCATGCCGAATAACACACTAAACAGTTGCGGAGAAACACCGTAAATCGTTTGATACACAAATGGTGTCCCCGCAACGTAAGCGAATATACCAGCCATGATAAACCCTTGTGCGAGTGCGTAGCCCATAAAACTACGATCTTTCAGTAAGGATTGGAAGTTTTTTAATGTCTGGGAGAGATTGCTGGGGACTCGCATATCGTGCGATAATGATTCATCCATCTTCCAAATGACAATGACTGCCAACAAAAGACCAATAAAACTTAATGTGATAAATATGCCTTTCCAATCCGAAAACGCGAGAATCACCCCTCCTAGAAGAGGTGCGAGAATCGGCGCCAAGTTATTGATCAGCATGAGGAGTGCGAAGAACTTCGTTAATTCCCTACCAGTGTATACGTCCCGGACTACTGCCCTGGAGATGACAATTCCCGCAGATGCCGCAAATCCTTGCAAGAAACGAGCCGCTATGAACAATCCAATATTGGGTGCAAAGGCACAAAGGACTGAGGCGGCCAAATAAACGATCAGTGCAACGACTAACGGTTTCTTTCGTCCATGAACATCACTCATCGGACCCAGCACTAACTGCCCCAATCCGATTCCGACTAATGTCGCCGTTAAACTCACTTGTACCAAGGAAGGCGTTGTCCCGAAAGCATTAACGATTGTCGGAAATGACGGCAAATACATATCAATGGTTAAAGGGCCCATTGCTGCAAGCGTCCCTAAAAGCAATGCCAGCTTTAAGCGCTTAGCTCCTGTTAATGATTTCATACATATTTTCAACCTTTCTAAGCTTAAAGACAGCAATTTCGGTATCTATCTGTGTAAACATAAGTGTCTACTTTATCACCAAAGTGTTTAAAATAAAAGATTTAAGCTTCTCCAATACGTGCATTCAGTTTAAGGGAATCAAAAAAGCAACCACCTAGCCAAAGCTTAGGTAGTTGCTCTATTCATGTCTTCATGATTAATGCGGCAGGTACGCCAATTGATAAAAGAACAGAACCGCGAACACGTAGACAAGAGGATGGACCGCACGCCATTTCCCCGTAACGACCTTCAAGATTGGATACGAGATGAATCCTAACGCGATACCTGTTGCAATGCTTGAAGTGAGCGGCATGCTCAAGATGATTAAAAATGCAGGGAAAGCTTCATCAATTTCTTCCCATTTGATTTTGGCAATAGCTCCCATCATTAAGCTGCCGACAATGATTAAGGCAGGTGCTGTAATGGAAGACAGGCCTGAAACCGCACTAACGAGCGGTCCGAAAAACGCTGCTACGATAAATAGAATTGCGACAGTCACCGTCGTCAGCCCCGTTCGTCCTCCTGCTGCTACGCCTGCTGATGATTCAATATATGCACTTGTAGGAGTTGTACCAAACATGGAGCCAGCAGTAGCGGCAACAGAGTCTGCAAGTAGAGCTTGGCGCGCCCGCGGCATTTTATTGTCCTTCATTAACCCGGCCTGCTGTGCAACACCGATCATCGTTCCAGTCGTATCGAAGATCGTCACCATGAGGAACGAAAAGACAACAGGAAACAGCATGTGCTGCCATACATCCGCGAAAGCTGTTAACGGATTGGAGACGATGATCCCTTCTGGAAGCGATGGCATTTGAACGAAACCTTGGTCAAAGGATAGATGCCCTGTGAAAAAGGCGACGACTGCCGTAATGATCATACCGAAGAACAATGCTCCATGCACTCTCAACGCCATGAAAATAAGCGTAACAGTAAGACCAAACAAGGCAAACAGCACTTTCGGTGAATGAAGATCCCCTAATGCAACGAGATTCGAAGGATGGGATACGATCATCCCCGCCTGTCTCATCCCGATAAAAGCGATAAACAGGCCAATCCCCGCTGTAATGCCATGTTTCAAGTTATCAGGAATGGCTTCAATCAACACTTTACGGAAAGAAGTTAACGACAAAATAACAAAAATGAGACCAGCAACGAAAACAGCTGCGAACGCTGTTTCATAAGTTATACCATTTGTTCCAACGACCGAATAGGCGAAATACGCATTCATGCCCATTCCCGGTGCAATCGCAATCGGATAATTAGCTGCAAGCGCCATCCATAGGGTCCCGATCACAGTAGCAATTATCGTAGCCGTAAACACCTGATCGAATGGCACACCCGCATCTTTCAAAATGATTGGATTGACAATCACGATATAGACCATCGTAAAAAAGGTCGTAAACCCTGCAAGGACTTCTGTTCTTACAGTAGTATTGTTTTCTTGTAATTTAAACACTAAAAAACCCCTCCAAAACACGAACGATATTTTATCCCTTACATATATTATTCGTTTTTCAGGCGTTTTACAAGTGTTTTTTTTTGAGACGTTGAAGATGCTTATACGGAACTGTTGTTAAAGCAAACCAATTAAACCGAAAATCCACAACGGCCAGTTTAGCCTTTTCCAATGAAATATTAAAAAAATAATTCAATTGTCCAAGCTCTTCCTTCTAAACTGCATATTTTAAGGTATTAAGTTTAAGGAGGTGACTATCGTGGTTCAAATAATTGATTACCAAGCAGTACAACCCATTCGTAGGGTTAATCTTAATAGACCAATTACGATTCCTCGTTCACCATTAAGGGTTTCATTGGCAAATATTCGAATAAGGATACCTAGTGGAGCAACTAGAAATCGTGTAGAGTTAATTGCGACAGTAGGAGTGCATGGGGTTACAGGCACATCCCAAATTTTGTTCAGGATCTTCCGCGACGGAAGAGAAATCTTCAATACCCAAGTAGGAGTAGAATCTGATCCTGAATCAGAAGTAAACTATGTAGAAACATTCCAAGCAATAGATTTTAATGTTGGACAAGGTACCCATGTATATCAAGTAACCGCTCAAAATCTGACTAGTGGAACAGAAGCTGCTGTTGTTGGCCCCATTTCCTTTAGCGGCTTAGCAATTGCTCTATAATAATGGGTGAATCTTTGCTAAGGTGTGCTTGACCTAATAAATAGGAAAAGCACACCTTTCTTTTACGAACTTATGATTTTCTTTCAAACACCCACATTTTTGATACAACTCGATAACCTAATTTCAGATATAAATGATGCCCAATCTGACCAAGTAATACCCCTTTTTTATAAGACATGGTCCATATAATTAGGTTTACTCATACATTAAGACTGGAGGTGAAAAAAGAGTGAATCAAAATTCCATAGAGACTCCTATGAGTGAAGATGTATTAAATGATATGTTGAAAGCGATTGATGGGGAGTTCACTGCTATAGCATGCTATGAAGTATTGGCGAACCAGGCCCCAAACGACGAAATCAAAAGACGTATTCTTGAGATCAGAAATGACGAAATCAGACACTACGAAATGTTTTGGTATCTTTATATTTCTTTAACAGGAAAGCAACCTTCCCCTCAAATTACAAAAGAATGTCCTTCCGATTATCGAAGTGGTGTACTTGCCGCATTCACTGATGAGCAAGAAGCCGTCGACTTCTATCACCGTATCGCAAGGAACACCGATAATCCTGCCGTTAGGGACGCTTTTACACGCGCCTCAGCCGACGAACAAAATCATGCCGTTTGGTATTTACATTTTATAAATCAGTAACTTAGTAGTAAATAGCCGACGTTTATGTCGGCTCTTGCTACTACATTTTTTGTCCAAGTCTCCAATTACTCACTTACTAACATAATTCTTTCTTATATACAAAGCTTACTTTGTCATAATTCATTTTTTCTTCATAAAAGCGGTGAGCATCGGTTCTCTGTAATCCTGAGGACAGGGCGACACTTTCATAGCCATTCTCTTCAGCCCAACCATGTACATAAGAAAGAAGCTTCTCACCATATCCATTGGAACGCTTGTTATTATCAGTGACTAAATCACAAACCCAAACAAAACGCCCATAATAAAGAGTGATCATCGGTTTATACCCAGTTACCGCAACGATTTCTCCTTGATCATATAAGGCAAATAAACGATACATGTCCTTTTCCTTGGCCTCCGCCACCAGGTCAAGATACGCTTTTTCATCAAGATGAGTTCGTAGTTGCTTCATTACCGGAAAAGCTTCAAGAATTTCCTTTTTGGAATGGAGTTCTTTAATCGTTAATGTATCCATTGCAATCTCCCTTTTAATTTTTCAACAGTCTTAATGCACGTGGTTATTTGAAGCAAAAACAGCACCGAATCCACGTCCTATCTCATGCAGCAAGACACAGATCGGTGCAATTAAAATATAGAAGATAGTAACCAGTAACATGTATCTACCTCCTTCATAAGCAAAATCGTACTAACATCTAATTAACAATACTTATTTGGTTCTCTCAGCCAACTCCAAAATAATTCCCTCTGGACCACGAACGTAGCATAATTTATAACTTTCTTCATATTGCTGTATCTCACTAAAGATTTCCGTACCCTTCTTTTTCAATTTGGCAACAACATCTTCAATACCTTCAACAGAAAATGCAATATGTCGGATACCTAGTGTATTTGCAAAAGTTTGCTGAACACCTTTTTCATCTGGCGGAGAATAAAATTTGATGAGCTCTATCCATGTCTGACTGTCTGGCGTTCCCAATCCTACACACGCTACTTTCGCGTCAGTAAGCCCAGCTGTATATCCCATCAACTCTCCTTCCATTTCCCATTCCCCTTTCACCTGAAGTCCAAAATCGAGAAAAAACTCTTTAGCGGCAGAGAGATCATCTACGATTACACCGACATGATCTATTTTTTGGATTTTCAAATTTCATACCTCCTATGTGCCTGTTATTTTGCAAAATCCTGTATCGCGATAAAAAGCCCAATCAAAATCACGAAAATCAGCATACCTAAACTGATTACGCCTAGACCCATTCCCAACCAAGACCCGATCATTAAGGATGATAGAAGAACTGTTAGAAAGGCCAACAGGCATATTAGTAATGACCTATCATTAGTTTGTTTTAGACTTTTGGAAGTAATAAAAACTAATAAATTTATAACAACTCCTAAGCCGATTGGTATAAAAATATCCATCTCCATTACCCCTTACCCAAATGATTTTTAACTAACCTGTTCCTTTAGTTGAACAAAAAAAGGGCTGTCAAAGCAGCTCACTGATCTTCAAGTAAAGCACCCGTTTGTTTAATAAGAATTATAAAATTGTACTAAGTATAAGCACGTTTTTTTAAGCATTTGATGATAGTTTAATTAAAATAAAATGTACCAATGATTGTCTTGCCATCTTGTAAGTACAAAGGAGTAGATTTTCGAGATGAGATAGCAGCTAACTCACTTGGCGAAGATATACTTTTGATTTGATAAATATATCCTACAACTCCATTTTCACCTTCGGCCAACAATAAATCTGGTTCTTCACGCATTAAGTTTTCCATGTTAGGACCATATGTTTGTCCATTTTCATTTACTGGATAGCCATCTTTTAAAATACTTTCTCTGGATGGTATAACTAAATCTAAGGCATCCATCTCTAATTCACTGCTATTATTTCCTTCTGCCTTTGGTAATGTTTCTTGTTGTGAACAACCAACTAACAAAAGTAACGAAATTAATGCTAAGACAAATAAATTCTTTCTCATTTTCTCCCCCCTCGTATAATTAGAAAACTTTTTCTTTCACTAAACTGCCATTGTTAGTTCAAGAAGAACTGATCCCCCCAGCTGCTCACCGATCTTCAAGTAAAACACCCGTTAGTGAAAAAAGACTTACTTAACTTCAATTACAAAGACATAACTCGAACTTCCCTTTTCCCACCGTGCGGAAACACTATAAATATAAACACCTTTTTCTTTTGGTACTAATAATACATTGTCATTTAATGGGACATTTTCCACTTCATCGTTACTAAACCATATAGATGCGTCCAACGTATTTTCTAGTGGTCTACGTTTAAATTCAATATTTAATTTAGCTCCAGGTGATACAGCAACAGGTTTAAGTTCGTGATGATTAATAATATCTGGTGGGGAAATCATATCAACACATTGCTTGTTAATAAGCCCACCCCAACAATAAGAACCTTGTGCCACTTCTACTGTATTATTTTCAATAGTTATATTTGGTTTAGGTGGTTTAAGGTTAAATACAAAATAAACCCCAGCTACGACCACAACTACTGCTAATAAAGAAATTAAGATCTTTTTCATATACTCCCCCTCATTGTTTCTAAAGACAACCTATTCCACTAAACTGCTCCGTTAGTTGAAGAAGGTGACTAGATTTATACGGAAATCTCCCCAAGAATCCAACCTTTTAAAAACTCTTCCAACGATGATGCAATCACCCTTCGGCTTTCATCTTCATGGTTCCATACATAAATATCATCATTTTGAGCCCTTCCATTTTCAATTGAATACCCAAACAAATCACCATTACCTGCATCGGAGAAAAATAAAAAAGTATCTAATGACCTCATAGAGACATCCTGTTCGTGAATAGTAGCCCCAAAAAACAAATTTTCTTTGACCATCTGTTCTGTTGACCAAATAAAAGAACTTCCGTAGTTACCAAATACGCCATTTGTCTCTTTGTATAAATCAGCCAATTTTTTAGGTAGGTCAATATCTAAATCCCTTTTAATCAATAATATATCCGCTTCAGTTGCGGGTGCTTTAAACTGACACTCTTTTGAAATACTTATTAAATAATCTTTCCACATAATTGGTGCTTACCACCTTTTAAAAAGTAACTGTTTGTTTTCTTCAACTACACTGCCTCGTTAGTTGAAGAAGAACATTATTTCGCAATCTTTAATTTATATTAGCACAGATCTACCATCTTCCGTCTAATTTTCTCCTTTCAATTTCCAATTAACAAACGTATTAACAATGGGATTAATATAGGCACATAGATTTATGCGATGTTGCTAATTCCTCTGCCAAATGTGGTACCAGTTCGTCAATATTAAGCATCTAAATGTTAATGCAACAACTCAAATAGGGACACCAATTCATATGAGAATTGCGTCCCTGAACACTGTACTTTTTTATTATATTTTCCATCGATCGAACCCGTTACAGAAAATCCGAGCGTTGTTTGACGTGAATTTACTTAGTGCTCTCTTTGAATCCGCAATGTTTGTTTAGTTGTTGAGTTGATATATTTCTTTCGCGTTTCACGCTTATTACATTTATCTTATCCGGCGTATCGATTAGTGTTATTCGAAATAAGTCGTACGGGGGCGAATGTGCCTGTTCAAAGGTTACTACTTCTATTGTTAATTCGTGTTTTCGGTCTCCATCAATCCTTTTTATATCAATAATTCTTTCACACATAAATAACTTTTCAGTAACTTCTAAAATGATTGGATCGAACTTAACCAGCAAAGTTTCCTCCAATAGCTTCTCTCTTGTAAGTTCATCTTGTGAAAAGACTTTAGTTGTTATTAAAAACAATAATGTAGTACTTAATAATAAAATTGAAGGTCTTCTCATGGAATCACCGTCCGCTGTTTTCTTACGGAATAGCTTTCCCATTACTCACTAAACTATCCTGCTCGTTAGACCAGTCCCGATAACATATGTGAGGACTCACCTCCCCGATTCAACGTCTATCCTATGAGTTGTATTTCCACAAGCAACCATTACACCAACTGCTAAAGTAAACAGTACTAATAAACAACCAAGATGTTCTCTTTCTGAACAATCTGAGGACAGCACTCTAAAATTCTTGTATAATGAGTGCATCAATGAATAGGGGGAATTATCATGCAATTATTATTTTGGAGGCCATTTTCAACATCTCCGCCACCACCGTTTACTCCAGCATTGAAAATAAAATAAGAATCTACAAAGTATAAGTTACTTCGTAGGTTCGAAGGAGTAGACGATGACAACTAAAATTCAGTTCTTACTATCAATGATCATCTTCGGTACAATTGGTGTATTTGTAAGATACATTGATTTATCTTCGAGTGAAATCGCGTTAGTGCGCGGGCTCATTGGCAGCCTATTTTTAACGACAGTCATGTTGATCATGAAGAAGAAAATTTCATGGGCAATCGTTAAAGTAAATGCTGTAGTAATCGTACTGTCGAGTATTGCTTTAGGTGGAAATTGGATTTTCTTTTTTGAAGCAATCAAGCGCACAACCCTATCCAACGCTACATTGAGCTACTATTTCGCACCGGTTATTGTCCTGATGCTAGCACCACTTATACTCAAGGAAAAACTATCTGCTAAGAAGATCATCTGCATCGGTGTTGCCATGCTAGGAATGCTCTTCATTGTGGGGAACGGCCGTGTAAGTACATCTGGATTGGATGATTTAATCGGGATTGGTTTCGGATTACTGGCAGCTGTATTCTACGCTTCCTTAATGCTACTGAACAAATTCATCAAGAACATGGATGGGTTAGCTACTACCGTACTCCAACTCGGAACCGCGACAATCCTTCTACTGCCGTATGTTTTCTTCACGGAGGGCTTCGGAATTATGGACGTATCAAGTGCTTCCATTCCATTCATTTTAATCTTAGGAATTGGTCATACCGGGATTGGATTCTTGTTATTCTTCTCTGGTATGCAGAAGTTAAAAGGACAAAGCATCGCTGCATTAAGCTATGCAGATCCAATCACGTCATTAATAGTTTCGATTATGATCTTGCAAGAGCAAACGACATTTGTTCAATTACTTGGCGGTGCGTTGCTCTTAGGGTCAACATTTGTTAGTGAACATCAATCAAAGAAGTTTCCGGTAAGATTAAGAAAAGCCGCGTAACTGACTAAGGGGAAGGGGAAGGGGGGACAGCCTTTAACCCGATGTAGGATTGCTTTATCGGATTCACGATGATTTTTCAAAAGCCGATTCCCGACGAAATGGCGGAGTCATTGGTTGAATCCATTACTCGAAGACTGACCAACTTCTTTGCTATGAGTGAAATTGAATTGGACCTAAAAGTAGAGTTGGCATACTGATATAATGAGCGGGACCGTCCATCTTGGTTACTTGGAGAACAACCAAGTTATCAAATATTTTATTAGCAATTTAAAAACGCTCAGGTTGAGCGTTTTTTTAATTTACCAACCCTCTTCAACTAAACCAGCACCCGCTAGTTGAATAAGGAATAGTAGTTTAATGGTATTGAAACCAAACAAACCATCCTTTCTCCTTACTTTTAGCTAAAAATATCTGACCCTGTGCTAAATCAGCTCCAGGTGCTTTGGGGAAATCTAAACGTACAAGCCATGACTTTTCAGCAATTTCTTTGCCACAAAAGGCTCACCGATCTTCAAGTAAAGCACCCGTTAGTAAAAAATGTGCATTATAGTCGTTATTTTTCTTCTTTTGTACTTTTAGATTTGATTAGCGAATAAATATTTTTGACATGAAGTACAAGCAACCCTATCATAAGCAACCAAACAATATGTACTTTGTAACCAAGATCGACCAGCATATCTTCACGATATTTAAAGGTAAAGTAGCAAATAAATATAAATAATAGCAGGTCCCAGACTACGGTCACTATTTCTTTTAGTTCTTTTTTGTCATTCAGTAATCCAGTTAAGATAAGCCTCACGATTAGAAAGGCTGCGAGTGCACTTGGATAATTTGACATATCTACATGAAAACCACGAAAAGCATCCATTGATAACCTCCTTTATTTTGATGTCCGACTTTTTTGAAATCATTTAATAAAGTGCCGTCTAAGCAGCTCTGATCCTTGAGTAAAGCACCCGTTCGTTGAAGAAACAGCAATATCGCCTGAAGAAGATCTATACAATTATCGCGATAGTTAACTGAGAAGCAGGTTTCCATAATTGATGGAAAACAAGATAGAAAGGAAAATGCCAAATAGACAGCAAATAATACCCGTTACAGCTATTCTTTTTCCATTTTTTTTAAAATGATTTATTTGCCTTACCCCTATGACACCATAAATTAGACCAATAATGCCAAGTATGAAGCCTACTGCCATAAAAGAAGTAACAATTGAAAGAGCCCCAAAGATTATTGATATCGCGCCTTTGCTATTAGCTTTACTATGACTAGCGTTTGAAACTTCAAGTTTACTCATTTTTCCCGCCTCCTTTTTAACTAAATGGACCGATTGTGAACAAGATTAACAACACACTTAAACTAACCTGCTGCGTTAGTTGAAGAAGAAAAAGATCCGTCTAAGCAGCTCAACGTTCTTCAAATAAAGCCCCCGTTAATTGAAAATTCATTTATCTTTTTTTACCAATATACATTATGTGTTCAGCCATACTAAGTAGATCTTCATGTTCACATACCTGCTCTGCCAAATCTAACCAAGCATTTATAACATCTGGTTTCTGTTTGAGTAATTCTGGTTCACGAAGATATAAGAAACTTTCACTATTTAGCAAATGAAGTTTTTCAAGATTAAATTGTTCGAAAAACGGAAGTACATTTTTAGGAGATACATAAAAGTTATCTGAAAACCCTTTTCCCGCAAAGTCATTACCGTCCACAATTTTATTTAGCTCTAACTTTCTTTCACTGTTTAAGATGAATTCTGGGTTACAAATAAGATAATCCCAAACAAACGAATAAGAAGAAATAAATGCTACGAAAATCATTCCATTTGGCTTTAGTTTTTTTAGACATTCTCTTATAGTTTTAGCTCTATCTTCCTCGCTTTTTAGATGATACATTGGCCCCATACATAAAATGTAATCGAATTGACTGTCTCCAATAGTAGATAAATCACGTGCATCTACTTGAAATCCTTTAAGAGCAAGACCTTGTTCATTTGCCTTATTCAATGCAAATTCCACATTTTTTTCCGATAGATCAGCTAACGTTACATCGCAACCAAGTTCAGCAAGGTATAATGAATATTTTCCGGGCCCACCACCAAGATCCAACACTTTGTCTTCTGGCTTTATATAACGGTTCATATAGCGTTTGGTAAGTTCAAACTCTACTTTGTGGCGTTCAAGTCGTTCCCATTCATAATCTACTGTTTCATCATAAAACTTTCTCACAATTTCTATACTTCCCAAACTTACCCCCCCTCATTTTCTTTAATCTCTTGTTCGACTAACCTGCCTCGTTAGTTACAATATTTATTGCAGAATTAAAGGTGGGAGTCCACCTTCTGTTGTGAAATAAGCAAAAAGTGTAAATGCCAAAATAAGAATCGCAATAGCTATAACAATCCTTGATAAAACGGGTTTGAATTGTTGTTTTAACGATTTAATACCAATGAATAAACTTAATAAACTTATGCTAAAACAAACAATTGCAGCAAATATATTATTCATTCTTGGCAAAATAGCTCCCAAGAATAAGATAAAGAATAATATTTGTAGACTAATTCCAACCAGCAATTTATTTTGCACCTATACCATCCGCTCCATTCCCTCTACGCCTTTATTCAACTAATGCTTGTTGCATTAACCTGCCTCGTTAGTTCAATAAAAAGTAAAACAAAATTGTTGCCACAAAACTCGGAATTGCAATTAGAGCTGAACTAAAACTAACATTATTTCTTTGATTTCTATCTTTGACTGATTCAGTTGCTAAATTAGCCCTCATTCTATCTCCACTTACCAATACCCCCGAGGAAATGAGTGATATTACAATAAACAACAATCCAATTACACCTGTAATAGTAGTAACCATTTCAATATCCCATATCACAATAGACGCTAAGACACCCACCAGAGCTAGAAGAATTCCAAGTAATAAATATTTCATTTTATCTCTCCTAATTTTCAATACAACTGTGTATGAAAAAAGTTACAGTTATTAAACTAAACTGCTTCGTTAGTGAAAATACTCCATATGACTATACTTCTATTAAGTTGGCAATAATCCCTTTAATATTACTCTCTTAGGGGGAATGGAATTGTTATTGTCAAAAGCATGGTCTTTGTTTGAAGCTGATAAACGGATAGAGGGTTTTTCACCACAAACGTTGAAAGCCTATCAGTTACAGTCTACGCTATTAGTGGGTCATTTTAAGGATGTAGAGATGGACTTGCTGGATACGAATCAACTGAAGGAATATCTTGCCGTATCGGGTAAGCATTTAAAACCAGCCAGTCTTGCACATCGAATCCGCTTTCTTAAATCTTTTTTTCGTTGGTCTCATGAAGAAGGCTACCTAAGTAAGAATCCAACTTCCAAGATTAAAGAGCCCAAAGTCGGTAAGAGGATACCCAAGCATTTAACCGAACGAGAGATTGAACACCTTCGTGAATCCTGTCATACCCCAATAGAAAAAGCGATTTTTGAATTCATGTTTTCTACCGGTTGTCGAATTGGAGAAATAGTTGCGTTAGAAAAGAACAATATTAATTGGTCCAATCAATCCGCGATCGTTAGAGGAAAGGGGGATAAGGAAAGGGAAGTTTATTTCAATACACGTTGCGATATATGGCTAAAACGATATCTTGAAAGCCGGAATGACAATAATCCTGCCATCTTTGTGACAGCAAGGCAGCCACATAAAATGAGTGTCGCCCAAATGCGATACATCATCAAGCGAATTTCAAATCGTGCCGAAATCAACAAAGAGATTCATCCACACCAACTTAGACACAGCTATGCAACTCATTTATTGAATAATGGAGCTCCTATTGAAGTCATACAAAGTCTTTTGGGGCATGAGAAAAGTGAAACCACAAGGATCTACGCTCAATTAAGCGGAAGGCTAAGGAAAGAGTATTATCAGAAGTACTTTTAAATGTAAGGAGCCACGTCTTAACAGACATGGCTCTACTTGACTAAAGCACTCGTTAGCTCAAAACTCCTTGAACTTTAAAACAAAGTTCATTCTATCTTTATAATCTATTTAAAGCATTTGATATTTCCTCTATAATTTCCTTGTGAACGTAAAAATCCCAAATAATAAAGGTAGCAAGAAATAAAATAAATAATACAACATACAATTTTACGTTTTTTCTAGGTCTCAAAGGTTTAAAAAATAATACAAAAAAGACTGATATAAAAAGCGGGAGTATAAGGATAGTAAGCAGCCACATGTCATATGCTTTGTTAATTGCTATCATTACTTTTAATGCTGGAAGGACAGTGTCTTGCACACTATACATTTCTTTTTTTACAAAACCCTCTTCAATCGTTAACACCATCGATTTTTCATCCAAGTAGTAATTATAACCAGTCAAATTGAAGTTGATTTTCATGGTTAAAAGTAGAAGTATTATTACCAAAGAAAAATAAATTAAGAACGGTAAAACCCTTTTATCAATCTTAGAAATAGCTACCCCCCCTTAATATTTACTTAGATTTGAAATAAACAGGAATCCATTTCTGGTGCTTAGTTTCAGAGCTTGCCCTTTCAGATTTTGTTTTTGAAAATAGATATCCAGGCCAAGAAACCAAAGCCACTAATATAGAAAAAATGATCATAAGTAATTCCACTATTCTTGAACCTTCTTAAATTTTTCTCCAAATAGTATCTTCCTTTAAATATACTAATCCGATTTACTTCTATAAACTTCTTGTTCAAAAATTTAGATATATTAACTTATTCATCACAGTTGCAAAAAAACCTTCTTCTTCAACTAAACTGCTTCGTTAGTTCAATAAGGAAAAATGCTTTACTCCTTCTTGAAGTAAGCACCCGTTTGCAAAAAAAAAGTGCATTATAGTTGTTGCTTTTCTTCTTTTGTACTTTTAGATTTGATTAGCGAATAAATATCTTTGACATGAAGTACAAGCAACCCTATCATAAGCAACCCAAACAAAATGTACTTTGTAACCAAAATCGTCCAGCATATATTCACGATATTTAAACGTAAAGTAGCAATTAAATATAAATAATAGCAGGTCCCAGACTACGGTTACTATTTCTTTTAGTTCTTTTTTGTCATTCAGTAATCCAGTTAAGATTAGCCTCACTTATTAGAAAGACTGCGAGTGCACTTGAATAATTTGACATATCTACATGAAAACCACGAAAAGCATCCATTGAAAACCTCCTTTATTTTGATGTCCAACTTTTTTGAAATCATTTAATAAAGTGCCGTCTAATCAGCTCTGATCCTTGAGTAAAGCGCACGTTAGTTGAAGAAGGAAAAATCTTATACACTTCCCATTACTGAATAAATAAATAATAATGCCAAAGCAGTTCCCAGCACATATTTGGAAACCTGTTTAAGTCTAGCACTTTCATATGTCTTGGTTAACAAGTAAAAAAATCCGACTACCCAGATACCATCTAAAAAAAATTTAGAAATTATATTTCTAAACATATTGAAATAGAAAAATGAGTCCATTAATATTCCTCCCATACCTAATAATAATTTATCGCATTTAACTGAGCTACTTGTTGAAGTAAGCACTCGTTAGTTTAAGTACAATGTTTCACAAATTGATATCTATCCTAAGATTTCAATACAACAAAAACGCTCTAGAACCAAAGCTTTTTTAGTTACCTTTTAAATCCACCTTCTGAATGAATAATCTGACCTGTAATCCAATCTGCTTCATCGCTCACTAGAAATTTAATGGTTTTTGCAACATCTCTCGGTTTCCCGATTCTACCGAAAGGAAACATCGGTTCTAATTCTTTTTTTATCTCTTCTGTCATCCAACCTGTATCAGTTGGACCTGGATTTAATGCATTAACCGTTATTCCTAAAGGGGCTAGTTCAGCTGACAACGTAATCGTTAAAGCATCAACTGCTCCTTTTGTTGTTGCATATGCTAATTCGCCAGGCATGGGTCCTTGAAACTGACCTGAAGTAATATTGACTATTCTTCCACCTGATTTCTTATCAAACTTTTGAGCAAATCTACTACTTAGTAGTGTCGTTGCACGCACATTTACCATGTAATGTTTATCTAATTCTTCGGCAGTTAAATTAGAAAAATCGTTGTTAGTTGAGTATGCTGCGTTATTAATCAAGATATCAGGATTACCGAGTTGTTCAGAAACTCTATTTATAAGTTGTTCAGGTGCATCAAGTTGAGTTAAATCCAATTCCATACATGATGCCTTAATACCTTTTCTTATTAATTCTTCTTTTAATTTAACGGGTTCATCTAATTCAATGCTCCAAGGCATTTTTTTATCATATTCCGTCCAATAAGTAAAAAATATATGATAACCCGATTCAGCTAACTCCCTACAAATAGCAGCTCCAATCCCTTTCAGACGGCTTACACCCGTGATAATCGCAATTTTTCCTTTTAATTGGTCCATTATCATCCCTCCCATACTTAATATTATTTCACGACAATTAACACCAAATTACTTATTTAATAAACCAGCATCATTCCCAAAAATCACAAACCACAACTTTGAAGCAGACTAACTAGTAATGCTGGTAAAATGCATTATTGCCACCAAAATTATGTCGGTGTGGTAAATAATCCCCCATCATTATAAAACCACCAATAACTGTCCTCTTCATTCTTTCGCCCCCATCTCTCTTTATTTCCAAGCGTTTTAGTTTTCCCTTGTTCAACTAACCTCTTTAGATGAATAAGTGAAAGAAAAAATCTCTAGTCTGAAATAGGCTAGAGATTTTCTTTTTTTCTATTTCCAAATTTACTTTTCGCAAACTTCCCAACATTCCATGCTCCTCATGAAACTAAGCCAACCCCTAAAACACCAAGACTTTTTGCTTCTTTAGAAGTAAAAGTATATTGTAAGCCCTCTGCTAAATTCGGTGTAGTGTGCCCAGACTTTATTAAGTCATTTACCTTGTCGGGTGGCATCAAAACACCTTCGACAAATTGAAAACCTTTAGAAATAAGTTCTCGACTTTCTGCATCTGATATTAGTTTGCCGTTTTCTAACCAAGCCATATTTCCACCTCTTTTCGAGCAGTTATTTATTGATATCTAGTTTCGTGCTGTTTTAACAAGTCCGTTCCCTTTTTCACTTAATAATGCGCAAGCAATCCTTTTTTCATAGCAATTCGTTCACAATAAATGAAAAATAGAAGGCCTAATGTAAGATACACTATCGCGTTAAATCCGAGAATTAAATAGTCCGCTACTGTAAACTGACTTAATGTGTAACCGTGAATCATCACTTGGCGGACAAGATCTACACCTTTCACAAACGGAAGAAATGCGAAAAACGGTGCAACGTTTAAGGTTACAAACGTTAGAGCGGCCAATATAAATTGCAATATTTGTAAAAAGGCTCCTACTTGCTTGACGATAATGGAGATTCCCGCAATCATGAACCCTACACCAAACATGCTAATGAGCGTTAAGATAAGGATGGGCATAATGGAAATGACGTCTATATTTAACCATTGATTCGTTGTCGCCATTGATAAGTAGAGCAACCCGACAATAATTAAAAAATAGATTGCTGTTGTTGCGATGAGTCGTGTCGCCAAAATTCGCCAGACGCCCATTGGAGACATGTAAAGTTGTTCGAGTGTTCCGCGCATTGCTTCGTTCGTTATCGTCCACCCGACACTGTTCATCACCATCATCGCTAAAAACCAAAAAATATAGTTGACGATGGCATATTGGATGTTTGCCTCTTGCGTACTCGGGTCGCCAATCAACTGAATGCCCATAAACATTCCTAAAAAAATAAAGTAAAACGTAAAAACCATAGCAATTGTATTTGGCAAATAACGTTTCAACTCGATATATTCTTTCCGAACATTTGCCTTCAGGAGGTTAGCCCAATACATACTCTTTTTCCCCCTTCACGATTTTCATAAATATTTGTTCGAAATTTATCGTATCGCGGTCAATCGATTCGACCGAAGTTCCTCCCATTTTGAGCACGTCAAATAACTCGTAAATTTCATCGCTTTTCGTCAGTTGAACTTCGATGATATGCTGCATGGAATCTGTAATATAGTTATAGTCCGGGAATTTTTGTAGCAACAATTTTTGTTGATGCTCACTCAAAGCGTCCCCGAGTGTTATTGAATAGGCACGAACTTCAAAGAGCTTCATCAAATTCTCCACTTTATCATCCACAATGACTTTTCCGTCATTAATGATCACCGTTCGATCACATAATTCTTGAATGACGTTCATGTCGTGCGAGCTAATGATAATTGTTCGGTTGTATTCATCGACAATCGTTCTTAACAATTCGCGCACTTCATACCCTGTTTCCACGTCCAATCCAAGAGTTGGTTCATCCAATAAGATGACATCACTATCCGCAAGCATTGCGACGGCAATCGCAAGTTTTTGCTGCATTCCACGTGAAAGCCGATTGACGAGTTCATTTTCCTTCTCTTTTAAATGAAAGCTTGTTAACAAGACTTCGATTTGCTGAGCAACATCTTTTCGTGAAGCACCGCGGTTCCCAGCAAAATATTCAAGATTTTCCCTAACCGTCAATCGCCAGTACAGATTCCGATTCCCTTCCAACACTGCACTAATATGCCGCAATGCCCCGAGGCGTTTCTCGCGATTGTCCATACCGTTAATTGTAATTGTTCCAGCATCAGGAATGAGTAAACCGCAAATCATTTTAATTGTCGTCGTCTTCCCAGCACCGTTAGGCCCTAGTAACCCGACAATTTCGCCTTTATTCACTCTAAAAGAGATGTCATTAACCGCTTGAATGTATTCCTTCGACTTCCGCTTTTTATAGGATTTCATTAAATTTCTAGCCTCAATAATTGGTTCCATGACAAGCATCCTTTCTACTAAAAAATTCCTACTCTACTCAACTTCTACATGACTATATTATTTCCCTGCTTTTAAAGACTCATTCCACTAAATATTGTAATAATTATTTTTGAACAAGAAAATAGAGCCGTCTAAGCAGCTCCGATCTTCAAGTAAAGCACCTGTTAGTTTAATTACCCTTCCTTCTTGAATGACACAATAATTAAGATAATGCCAACTAGGAAAAATAGCCCTGTAAAAAGGTTTTCGTACAATGGTAATTTCTGCGGAATAGTATCCCACGTTCCAGTATTTATTTTTGCTGACCAATAAACATATGCAGTTAAGCGTTCAATCGTAAAAATTAGCCCACTAGTTAAAATGAATAACGACCCTAAAATTAAACTTGTTTTTTTATCCAAAAAATAACCCCCTATGTTTAATAAAGTGTTTTGATACGATTCAAAAAACTCCTGCGCCTTCTTCAACTAAACTGCCACGTTAGTTGGACAGGAAATTAGAACTGTCTAAGCTCAAAAATCTTCAAGTAAAGCAACCGTTAGCTTATTGAATGTTTATTTGCATAACACTCCAATAATACAGAAGGCTCGACTGAAAATAATTCCCTTACATCTTTTAGATGGTTAGTTGATACATAATTAGATACTACTTTTAATGCGAATGAATACCCCGCGAAAACAGGTATTCCTTTTTTCCTGCTCCCAAAACATAAAGATCCCTTTAGGGTATCGTCTGTTGATTTAAGATGATCCTTACATTCTTTCCAATACCTTGTCTCCAACTCAGTTGGAAGGTTATCCTTCCACCATCTCTTATCTGGATACAAAGAGAGAGCAAAATACTCTGCTGTTCCCTCCATTTTATACCACTGTTCTAATGTAAATGTAGAAAGGGATAAATGATAGATAGGGTTCTCTGAACTTGCGTGATGACATTCGTGGGCTAGTAGATATTGAAGAAAATCAATATCTGGTCGAGGAGGTATCGCGATAATTACGTTGCCTGGACCATTCGTAAAAGCGTTGGTCCAGAGGGATTGAGGCTGTTCTTGAAAATATGGTAACAGCAGGGCAGGTACTACTGTAATACGCATCTCCTTAAAGGGCAGATATTGGCTCACATTTTGAAAAGTTTTATGGACAATCCTTTCTATTTCGTCAGAATTCCATTCAATGCTTTTAATTTCAGTTTCGGATAGCTCCTTAAATTTGAATAACTGAAAACGTTGAACCAACTGTTCCCATTCGGTAATCCAAGTATTTTCGGAAACTAATTCACTAAACTCTTCCTTTAAATACTCTTCTAGCGAATTACGGTTTAATAAGAGTTTGGCCGGAGTTATTTGTTTAACATGGACCACATTTATCCCCCCTATTTTTACTCAATCTAAGTTATTGAGTACGACCTCATTATAAATTTACCAACTATTGATAATACGGTTCAACACGCGATATGTTTCAAAAATGATGAAATAATCTATCTTTATTTACAGCTGGCATTATTAACAATGATTCACATCACGTTAACACTGAATTAATAGAGTTGCTTTAGAATAATACATGATCGCTCACCAAATGGAGGTGCTATGCGAACAGAAGCGAGAATAGTAACTACATCTAAGAAAGAGGTAATTGTATGAAATTAAAATTAGCAGGTTTGATCGCCATTGTTTTTGCTGTATTTTTTAGTACGGGCCTCATTAATTCCTCGGTTCTCGGAAAGACAAATGAGAATAAAAAGCTGCAGTTCAACTCAGATGGCAAGTAAAAATTGTACAGTTTAACGATATTCAGGATGACGAGGATATCGATTCCCGAACGATAGAATTAATGAATACGGTACTTGATAAGGAGAAACCGGATTTAGCTATTTTAAATGGTGACATGTTGAATGCAGACATGGAAACAGCGGAAGAAGTGAGACAAGCCATTCATAACATTGCACAACCAATGGAAGAGAGAGGCATCCACTGGGCAGTTACGTTCGGCAACCACGATGAAGATCACACACCAAAGACCGGCATGACTGAAGAAGATATGCTGGAAGTTTACATGTCCTATAAGCACAATGTAAACAAACCGGGCCCTAAAGGTATTACTGGAACCGGAAACACAAACTTGGCCATTAATAACTCTAAAAATACAGAGCCGGCATTTAACATTTGGCTATTTGACAGCGGCAGATATGCGCCAGAAGAAATCGCAGGACAAGATTTTAAAGGATACCAAACATGGGATTGGCTCCGCCACGATCAAGTGCAGTGGTATTATGAAACTTCAAAGAAACTGGAGCAAACAACTGGACATAAAGTTCCTTCATTGGCATTCATGCATATTCCTCTCCCGGAATTTGAATATATGTGGTATGCAAGTCCATCTGAACGAACAGAAGAAAGCCATCTGAACGCTGTGGAAAAACATAGTATCACAGGTGAAAAGAATGAATGTGTATGTTCGGGTCCTTTTAACAGCGGAATGTTTGCTGCTATGTTAGAAAGAGGCGATGTGAAAGGCGTCTTTTCTGGTCATGACCATATTAATACATATGTTGGTGACTATTATGGGATCCAATTAGGCTACGCAGGAAACGCTGGATTTGGCACCTATGGCCTTGGCGGAGAGGAAGACAACAGGCTCCGTGGTGCACGGATATTTAACCTAGATGAAAATGAGAAAGATATACTCGTTGACACAAAAATGCTTTTTGCTAAGGATTATGGAATACAATAAGCTAACTCATCAAATGTTAACTAAACAATAATCTAAAAGCCACCCTTCAAAGTTGGGTGGCTTCAGTCAATTTATTCACTTGGCATATATCCGATTACTTCATTGGTGTTGGGGTCTACAATAATTGAAGGTGTTCCCGTAACAACATTGTCTATATCCTCAAAAGAGACGACCAACACTTCTTTCCCGTCATAATTTTCATCTAACAATACATATTTATCATCAGCAATTGTTTCCGCCACTCTAGCGTTTCGCCAATCATCCTCCGCTTGGCTATTCTACCCTTTTTCATTAATAAATTCCCAAGCTGCCGCTCTAACATTTCCATAATCATCTTTGTCATTTGTTTGTTCCACGACCTGCTTATTTGAACAACCAATGGCTAACAAAAGGAAAAATAATGTGGGGAGCAAATAAATATATTTCAATTTCATTATAGGTTAACCTTGCTTTCCAGTAAGAATGAACTCAAGTCTTTCAAGCTTTTCCGCAACTTCCGGGTGAATTTGATTCTCCCCTTTAATGATCAAATCACTTGTCTCAATTTCTTTGAACAAGTTATGAATCAATTTTAATTGGTTCATTTGCTCGGCTGACGGTCGATTAGTAATCATTCGGTTCAGCAAGTCACTTGCCTCATCTAAAGAAACACTCAACTCCGGATTCAACTCCCCAACCACCTCAAGCAATCCATTAGCCTTATTAATATCAACTAGTATCGGCTCAATGATCTTCCATCTCTCCTGAGAATCCTGAATAGTATCCTCACCAGCTTCTAAAACTCTTAAGGTCTTTGTTGTAAAAGCCATTTCCATTATCCTGTATGCATCCTCGAAAAAGGCATAGGACGCCGGCTCGTTATACTGATTATTTGTATTTTCTTTCTTGTAAAAGGTTTCTTTCTGATACCCATCTTCATTTTTGTCATATGTGAATTTCTGTACCGTTCTATCAGAGTGTTGCGCCTTAATTATCACAATCCCTGGTTTCTTATCAAATCTAGCCGTACTGAAATCTATTGATCCTAACTGAACATATTCATCAAAAAGCGGATAGGTTTTCTCTCCGTCTTTCACGATTAACAACCAGTTCTGCCCATCGTCCCAAGCAAAGAGTCCATTCTCCATTTTCCCTGCATTCACATACAATTCGATTACTTCATCTTCGCCATCCCCGTCCATGTCCAAGGCCGTTTGCTTATAAAGCGTTTGGGGGTACTTTTCTATATCTTTCGCTTGAATCATCGAATAATCATAGTTCACTTGTTGATTCATCGCTAGCTCGAGCGCTTCCCTTTCCTCTTCTACAGTAGTTAAAAGAGCTTCTTTTTCTAATGAAAGTTGCTCGATTTGCTTTATTAGTTCGTTAATCTCTTCGGTCTGATCTGCGTTTGAGTTCGATTTCTCCGTGCAACCGGCAAGTATACCTACTAAGCAGACGCTTCCTAGTAAAAGCTTCCTCATTCCCTATCCCCCTATATAATCATTTTCCAAAAACTATCGAGTTGAGCCTGAAAACTCGATCTGCTTACTATGTAACTTCTTCACCCACTCACTATTATTCCAAATATTCGGGTCGTCAATTGTTAGATTTTCTCCACGCACCATGAAATCATAACTATCTTTTCCACCCGCATACCAATCAACAATAACTAACTTGCCGTTTATATTACGTACAAGAAATTCAACGCCTTCACCATAACCGCCTGTAAATTTATGAATGTGCACAGGCAAGTGTAAATAGAGAAATCCTCCATCCGCATCATCCGTAAATTCCACTTCCCAAGCGTCGTCAATCGCAATATCTTTCACCTTACTATCAAGATGGCCATACAAATTATATTGGGATCGTACTCTCTCTTGTGTGTACTGTTTAAGGTTTTCGTTTTCGATATATGCATCTAAGTCAATATCTGAGCCGTTCCAGATTGCTCTATAATAGTCATAGTCATTCAGCACGCTCACACACAATTCATAAGCCGTTTCAGAATCCTGAACGGATAGTTCCCCTTCATTCTTAACTATATATTTTGGGGGATTTTGTACTACATCCTCTTTCGTGCTCGGCATAGTTTCTATAATACTTTTTTTACCTGTTAACAATTCAAATACAACTTCAGAAGATTTTTCAGACAATGATCCATAATTCGATTGTCCTTCAATTATAAGTTCTAACCTGTTACTATTTTGGTTTACCCAAACATTATGTTTGATTGAATTCCACGAGAAACGATAGTCTGGCGGCATTATATCCACTTTTACATTCTCTTGCCAGTCGGCATTTCCAAGTGCCTTAATAAGCGCCTCAACTTCAGTGGTATCAATGATCTCATTTACTGTTTCATAATTATCGTCATGGTTTCTTTGTTCAACAATTATGGTGTTACCATCCCACGAATTGCTATAAACTCGTTATTTCGTTGAATCATTTTTGATGTCTCCACTTTCTGCATCCGTACTACACCCAGCTAATACAAGTCCAGCTATCGTAATAAGAATAAACAATCTCTTCATAACATTGACTCACCTCATTTGAATAGACGCAATTAGTTGGAGAAAGTTACAAATCTTTCATATATAATCTTTAATAGTTTCTTCGTAAAAAGGCAATAAACCGCAGCCCATCATAAAATGGACTGCGGTTTATTCAAATCTTGGTTGTTTCATGTTTCCAGTATTGATCCCTCAAACTCGTTTTCAATATTTTACCGGATGGGTTCCGCGGGAGTTCCGTCAAGAAACTGACCGATTTCGGTTTTTTATAACCCGCCATTTTCCCTTCGCAAAATTCGATGACATCCTGCTCTGTCAACGTCTTTCCTTCACGCGGAACGACAATCGCTTCTACCGCTTCTCCCCATACAGGATGGGGAACTCCGATGACTGCGACATCCATTATATCCGGGTGTGTGTATAGCACTTCTTCGATATCACGTGGATAAATATTGACTCCTCCACTGATGAGCATGTCCTTTTTCCGATCAACAATATAATAGAAACCTTCTTCGTCTTGCATCGCCATATCCCCGACCGAGAAATACCCTTCATATGAGGAAGCTTTCGTATCGTCCGGATTTTTATAGTATTCATCGAGCAAATAAGGACCTTTAAAATAGAGTTCGCCGATTTCTCCTTGCTTCACACGCTGTTTATTTTCATCCAAAATAATGCAGTCAACTAATGGAAACGGAAGACCCACACTTCGTTCTTTGTTTTCAATATCTTTCGGTTTGATGTTTAGCGTAATAGCGGATTCCGTGGATCCATAAAATTCATGCAGCTCTACCCTGGGGAAGAATGCCAAAATATCCTCTTTCGATTTCGTTGCGAGCGGTGATCCTGCCGAAATGAGGACTCGTATGGAACTGAGGTCATATTTCATCCGTACGTCTTCTTTTACATTAGTAATGAAACTGTACATCGTCGGTGCGAGAAATGCATTTGTTATGCGGTTTTCCTCGATATCCGCAAGAACTTGCTCTGCATTGAATGTTTCATGGATGACAACTGTCCCGCCGACAATCAGCTGCATCACGAGGAAAATCCATGGCGCTGCATGATAGATCGGCCCGGCGCATAGATGGACATCCGATTCATCAATCTTGTATTCAATTGCAGCCGCCATCCCTGTCAACATCCTCGATCGTTGGGAGATGACAACCCCTTTCGGTTTCCCGGTCGTGCCGGATGTATATCCCATGTAGAACGTGTCCAACTCATTTACCTCTGCCACCGGTTCTTCTTCAGACCCTGACAATAGAAATGATTCATAATCTAACCTTTCCGCTTGAGAGGTACCTCCGACGACCAAAATGGTGTCAAGTTCTGCCACTGATTGGATGGAGTCCAACTCTTTTTCATATTCGGATGACAAAATGAGTCCTCGACTATCGGAATTTTGAAGGATATACTCAATCTCCCGACCGACCAGACGATAGTTCATCGGAACGATGACCACTCCTATTTTGGAAAGTCCAACAATTATATCAACATAAGCGGCATTGTTTTTCATCAATACAGCGACTTTATCCCCTTTTTCATAGCCACGTGCTTTGAAAGCATTCGCCAGACGATTCGCCCTTTCATTCAATTGCTTGTATGAGAATGTCTTCCCCTGGAAAATCACAGCTGTTTTGTCCTTTAACTTCGATGCGTTTTGCCTTATCATATTTCCCATTGTCAACATTGCAATCACTCCCTGTTTGATACGATCTATTCCATATTATCAAACTATTAAAGGGATTGGGAGAATTATAATAAGACAAGCGGTTGCCAAGCTACTTTAACTTAGCCGTCCAGTTCACCATGAAAATGCCGATAAATATACAAACGCCACCAACGATTACGTTCCATGCAATCATTTCATCCAGTAGTAACCAACCCGTGAGAACGCCGAAAAATGGGGCTAGAAACAAGAATGCACTTGTCTTGCCGGGGTCGCCTTTCTGTAAAAGGTAAAACCAGACGGCAAATTGTACAATGGAAGCCATGAATGCTAACCATAATAAAATGGCAATTGATATGGGGGTAATTTGAAACGAAGGGTCCTCCAATAGGAAACTGCCAACAAACAGGATCAGACCACCAAACAACATCTGATAAGCGGTTAACACCCATGTATTGATAGGAGCGCCCCACTTTTTGATCAGTAGCGTTCCGACAGCCCAGGAAATGGCCGATAGAAAGCCATAAAGTGTTCCAATTTGAACGTCCACCTGTGCCCCGAGTGTAATACATACGCCAACGAAACCCAAAATGACACCAATCCATTGCCACCGACTATACTTCATTTTCACGAAAAGCGTTCCAAATATAACAACTAAGAGTGGGTTCGTAAATGTTAAGATGGATGATTGGCCCGCAGTTATCGTGCGTAAACTGACGAAGATACATCCCATGACACCCGCCGTTTGAAAAGCTCCAATTAGCGCTATTTTCAGCCAATCCGAAACCTGTTTCGGATGAGCGAACTTTAAACACTGTACAATAATCGCCATAATGACTCCTGCTATGAGGAAACGCAGTGCAACCAACATAATCGGTGTAGCGTAAACCAATCCAATCTTCCCGATTGTAAAAGCAGACCCCATTAATGATGTTGTCAATACGACTAAAAAGCCCAATAGCCACTTGTTCATAATGGTATTCTCCTTCGAAAATACTTCCTATTATTGAAAATTTATAAGTTTCGTACAGTGAGTATAACATGTACAGGTAAGAAGTAGATGAGATTGTCTGTTATTTTATTACAAGGCGAGCCTCATTAAGGTCAATAGAATTGATAAAAACTGTATGGACGTTACAATATAAACATTGGCCTTAATAAGCTATTTGACATGATTCAGGAGGAAGAATAACAATGTCCTATTTATATTTAGCACTTTCTATATCGCTGGAGCTTATTGGCACTTCTCTGTTAAAAGCCTCTGAGGGATTTACAAAACTTTTCCCGACAATTGGTGTCATTATAGCTTTCATTAGCTGCTTTTTCTTTTTATCATTGTCCCTGAAGACAATTCCTTTAAATACTGCCTATGCCATTTGGTCAGGAATTGGAATTGTTGCTACGGTGATTATTTCAGTTAGTATTTGGAAAGAGAAAATCAACCTGGCTAGTATTGTAGGAATAACACTTATACTTGTCGGGGTAATAATCTTGAATTTATTCGGACCGGGGCACAACGAATCGAGTAGTGGCGATAAAACTACTGAATCTTCGGTAGGTATAAGTGATAGTACGAATAACTGAGAAACGAAAAATAAACCGCAACCCAAAATGGACTGCGGTTTATCATGCATTGCAATGAAAAATTAATGATTGTTCTTTTGCCTGTTGTGAAAAGCTATAGAAAAAGTGCTAATAAACAACACTTGAAAAGAGATCCCGATAATCAGTAGGACTGACGTAAAGGCTTCAATTGTACTGCCCGAAGTCGTCCACGATGAAGCACCAGCTGGCCTTGAAAACGATATCGCGATTTTATCCCCGTTAGCCCCCAATATTAAAAACAAAATACCTAACAATAAAAAACCAATGGGGAACCCAAATAATTTAACATATTTATTCTCCATATCTTTCCCACTCCTCTCAGTTATAGTTCGTTTTAATATTTTTCCTCTCTCTTTCTAACTCCGTACCCCACGAGAACACCGAACAATAGTATAATCAAAAAATCGCCATCATAATTTTTGGTAAAGAAACCGATGACTAACCAAGCGGACAGTATTCCAGCAATTAATATAAGCAATGTTTTAGACATTTATTTGCACTCCTTCTGTAGTGAGATATTAGAGTTTACAGCTACTGATAGTTCGCTATGTAGTTTCCTTCTTCAAATATTTCTTTCGGACTTTTGGAAGTCCATTCTTCTACCGTCATTTCTGGATGTAAACTCAAGTATGATCTAATCATTTTGTATCCTTCACTATATCCATAATAATTTGGGAGACCATTAGAGCTGCCTTGTATCATTTCATCAATAATCTCAGGGGTAGCAACACTGTCAAGGTATGGTTCAATCTTGCTCCAATGTTCTTTGTTAAACCTTTCGTCATTCACAAGATAACTACTATTTAAATTCGGGTACACTACTGTTTCAAACATCACGGCTTGTCCTTCCAATATTAAATAATCTAATCCTGTCAAATAAGCATTTTCGTTATAATGTTTTCCGACCCAAACACTATGATGATATTCATGCGCCATACCTGCTTTATACAAAAGATCAGGCTTGCTGTGAAAGACAATAATGTTCCCTGTTTCGACAATCGTCAACATTTCAGATGGGGTTCTTTTATTTTCAGGAAACACACATACTGTTGTTTTCTTATCTGATGGGAGGATGTCTGAGGATTTCACAAGCGATTCCTCAAATACCTCATTTAAATAATCTTTATTGATCAATCCAATTTGATTCTTCAAAGTATCAAGTTCACCTTCTCTCGGAACCCATTTAAGCAGAGTAGCAGAATCTGCAAAGTCCGAGTTCTCCAAGCATGCTTCATATACAGGTTGTACAACTTCTTGTTGATACAATTTATAGAGTGATTCATCTGGATTGTCTTCTACAGCTTCAAAATAATTTTCATATAACAAGTAGGAATGAAAGATAGTAAATTCTTGCCCTGTATTAGGGTTAGTAAACGAATAAGTAATCTCTTGCTGTTTATCTTCCAACTTAATATCTTCGTTGGGCTGCTCATTTTTCTCACAGGCCGATAAAGTAAAAATTATAAGTATACAAATGGAAGCTAAAACTTTATTTGCGATATTAATGATTTTCATCCCCCTCTACCAACAACAATAAATTAGAGCCAGACTGTCCATATTTCTCCTTGATCGCATCGATCAATTTCATGACGATGGGCCATTAAGAACTTTGTAATAGGAGGAGCGATTATTAGAAAGGACCGGTTCTCCCTGATTTCGTATTGGTCAACGAATAAATGCCGCTTCCTTTTTTGAAAGAGCATCCTCTAACCATTGAGGGTGCATTGTCAATAAATCTTCTGGTAAGTTGTCCTGTCCAAAAAACTTAATTTCAAGCGATTCATCTGAATTACACTTAAGTACCCCACCTGTAATCTCAGCAAGAAAACAGGTCGTTATAAAATGCACCGTCTTGCCATTTGGATAACTGAAAACTTGTGATTCAGGATCGGAATAAACACCGATCAGCTTTTTAATTCTTATATCTAAATTCGTCTCTTCTTTTACTTCTCTCATAGCTGCTTCAGACACTGTTTCACCAATCTCCACATGTCCTGAAGGGATTCCCCACAACCCTACATCAGCTCTTTTTTGTAAGAGAACTTGATTCTCTTGATTCAAAATAATGACAGCAACCCCAGCCTTTAAATCATCAATTTTCTTCAAATCTAAACTCCTTTCTACTAGAAAACGGCCCGTTATTTTTTTATTGAATAGTACAAAGTATCCCGCAATTAGTATAACACTTCTGCTTATTAAAAGACGGACGTAGTTAAGGCAACCTTCCACCCATTGGCATGGTAAATACAAGTTAGTCCGAACCCCGATTTTCCATGTATACTTTAGGAAAGGAGTTGTGATGTCGTCATGTGTTTGATTAATTTTCATTTCCAGGACCATCCAAATTACCGATTGATCGTGGCAGCAAACCGGGACGAGTTTTATGAGCGCCCGACTGCCCCGGCGCATTTTTGGGAGGATAAGCCTTATCTATTGGCTGGGAGGGATCTATTACAGCGCGGGACATGGCTCGGTGTCACGAAAAACGGTCGTTTTGCCGCACTGACTAATTACAGGGATGCTTCTGAACAAACGAAAGACGTCCGGTCCCGCGGTGAGATCGTGACCGGTTTCCTCGATTCTAATGTGACCGCCGCTGAATTTCTGAAATTATTGCAACAGAAGCGAGCCGAGTATGCCGGTTTTAACGTAATCGTCGGTACTGCAGACGAGTTGCTCTATTACTCGAATATCGAAAATGAGGTGAAGAAGGTTTCTCCGGGTACACACGGGTTGAGTAACCACTTTCTCGACACGCGGTGGCCGAAGGTGGTAAAAGGGAAAAAAGGTATCCGGAAGCTCGTCGAACAAAACCGTATCATCAAGCCAGAAGAACTATTCGATGTGTTACAGGATGCCGAACCGTTTCCGGACGAGCAACTCCCCAATACTGGAGTCGGCGAACAATGGGAACGGGTACTCTCTTCCCTATTCATTAAATCGGATCGGTACGGCACTCGCTCCGCGACAGTCCTGCTCATCGATCACGAGAATAACATTACCTTCGTGGAACGGACGTATCAGAACGGAGAATTTATTGAAGACCGTACATTCACGTTCCAGATGGAGTAGTAACATGTAGTTTTCATATTTTCTTATGAAGATTAGATTCCGGGGAATATATATGTGTAGCAAATTAAAATAAATGGTACAATCTTATGATGAGCAAAGGATTTTGCATGCAACAGGAGGATACAAAATGAGTAACGAAGATAATTTTTGGCTAGATCTACCGAAGCCGTTTTTTATATTAGCGCCAATGGAAGATGTGACAGACGTCGTGTTCCGTCACGTCATCAGTGAAGCAGCCCGACCTGACGTGTTTTTTACCGAGTTTACGAATACGGAAAGCTATTGCCATCCTAATGGTAGGGAAAGTGTCCGTGGCCGCCTGATGTTCACAGAGGATGAACAGCCGATTGTCGCTCATATTTGGGGCGATAAACCTGAGTTCTTTGAACAGATGAGCATCGATATGAAAAAGCTCGGTTTCCGTGGCATTGATTTAAATATGGGATGCCCGGTCCAAAACGTTGCAGCAAACGGGAAAGGCGCTGGACTAATACGGCGTCCGGAAGTTGCGGCAGAAATCATTCAAGCTGCTAAAGCCGGTGGATTGCCAGTCAGTGTCAAAACAAGACTAGGCTATGTTGAAATCGACGAATGGCGCGATTGGTTACGACATGTCTTGGAGCAAGATATTGCCAACCTATCCATTCACCTTCGCACAAGAAAAGAAATGAGTAAAGTAGCTGCTCACTGGGAACTCATTCCCGAAATCAAAAAACTGCGGGATGAAATTGCTCCAAATACGTTGCTGACGATTAACGGAGACATCCCTGACCGCGCTACAGGAATGAAACTAGTCGAACAATACGGCGTCGACGGCGTCATGATCGGCCGTGGCGTTTTCACCAATCCATTCGCTTTCGAAAAAGAACCTAGAGAACATAGCGTGAAAGAATATCTCGACCTATTGCTCTTGCAATTGGACCTGCATGATAAATACTCGAGTGAAGCCGACCCGCGTCCATTCAAACCGCTTCTCCGCTTTTTCAAGATTTATATTCGCGGATTTAGAGGCGCTGCTGAATTGAGAAACGATTTGATGAATACGAAATCGACGGATGAGGTGCGGCGTATGGTGAAGGAAGTTATGGAGAAGGAATTAGATTAAATCAAAAAGAGGCTGAAAAATGATATCATTTTTCAACCTCTTTTTTTCTTTAGCCAATTACATTTTTCGGAACTTCCAAGAAGATTGCATAGAAACCTCTTTACCTTCTTTACGTTCTTTCGCATATTCAGCTGTAGCTGTGAAAAGTACGTCAGAAGATGAATTCAATGCAGTTTCACAAGAATCTTGAATAACCCCGATGATAAAACCGACACCAACGACTTGCATGGCAATATCATTCGGAACTCCGAATAAACTGCACGCTAGCGGAATCAATAAAAGTGATCCGCCTGCAACACCTGATGCTCCTGCCGCGGAGACAGCCGCTACAACACAAAGCATAAGTGCAGTCATAAAGTCCACTTCAATCCCAAGCGTGTGAACTGTTGCAAGCGTAAGAACCGCAATTGTAACAGCCGCACCAGCCATATTGATTGTTGCACCTAGTGGGATTGAGACTGCATAAGTATCCTCATCTAAACCAAGTTTTTCTGCTAATTTCATATTTACTGGAATATTTGCAGCAGAACTACGTGTAAAGAATGCGGTGATTCCACTTTCTCTTAACACCATGAAAACAAGTGGATATGGATTTTTGCGCGTATAGACATATACAATTAACGGGTTCACGACAAATGCGATAAACAACATGCATCCAACTAAAATGAGAATTAGTCTACCGTAAACAAGTAAAGCAGAAAGGCCCGTCGATACAATCGAACTAAAAACTAGACCCATAATCCCAAACGGCGCCAAATTAATTACCCATTGCACCACTTTCGTGATGGCATCCGAAAAACTACCTAGCATATCTTTCGTGTTTTGTTTTGCATGTCGTAATGCAATCCCCAAGACAATTGCCCACATTAATATACCTAGATAATTGGCATTGATTAATGCATCAATCGGATTTGCAACAACGTTAAATAGTAATGTTTCAATAACCTCAATAATTCCTTCTGGAGGAGAAAGGTCTTCTGCTCCTGTTGTCAGTGTTAGCGTAACTGGGAACATAAAGCTTGCTACTACTGCGACAGCCCCAGCTAGCAATGTACCGATCGCATAAAGTCCAAGAATCGATTTCATGTTCGTTTTCGTACCACTCTTATGTGCGGCTATCGCATGCATCACTAAGAATAAAACTAATACAGGTGCAACCGCTTTCAATGCACCGACAAATAACGAACCTAGAATGGATACCCCACTAGCTGCATTGGGAGCGGTTAAAGCTAAAATCACACCGACAACAATCCCAATAACAATCCTCTTTACTAGGCTCACTTGATTCCATTTAGAAACTAAATTTTTCATTTCCCTTCCTCCGAAATCTTCTGAATTTATAAAACATACACAATCCCTTCTCCCCATCAGAGTAGAGTTGATGCTTTATTTTACACAATCTTTTTAGAATTGTATAGCACATTTTTAGAATTGGTGGGTATGGGTATTTTTTACAAAAACATAAAGAGCATGGTGTGAAAAGAAATCGAATTATGTTCATCAATCTCCAACGACTTTCTACAGAATATCTAGTTACAATTTTGAGAAATATAAAATAATGTGATAAAATTAATTGAATTTAATTCCAAAAGGAAGTGTGAACCTTACAAGAAGACCGTTAAAACCCGTTTACCCACTACCGAAAACTTATTTGTTTTGAAAATTAAACAGTTGAAGAGGTGCTTAGAGTTGATAACGGCGAATAAAGAGCAAACGATATTTGATCATGTTGGACGTAAAATAATTACAGATAGAGAGATTGACATAGTCGCTCGATTAGAGGAGCCATTGATCGTTGTTTTAGGAAATGTTTTAAGTGACGAAGAGTGCGATGAACTGATCAGATTATCCACGGATAAAATGAAACGTTCAAAGATCGGCACGACACGCGAAGAAAATGAGTTGCGAACAAGTAGTAGCATGTTTATTGAAGAAAGTGAAAACGATACTGTTGCCAGAGTCGAAAAACGGATCTCAACAATTATGAGTATCCCCATCGAACACGGAGAAGGCCTTCAGATACTCCGGTATACGCCCGGTCAACAGTATAAAGCGCATCATGATTTCTTTTCATCATCGAGCAAAGTAGTCAACAATAATAGAATTAGTACGCTTGTTATGTACTTGAATGATGTTGAAGAAGGTGGAGAAACCTTTTTCCCTCAACTGAACTTTTCAGTCTCACCTAAAAAAGGGATGGCAGTCTATTTCGAGTACTTCTATAACAACCAAGCTTTAAACGAGTTAACACTACATGGTGGAGCGCCTGTGATAAAAGGTGAAAAGTGGGTTGCTACGCAGTGGATGAGAAAACAAAAAATCAGACTATAACAAAAGAGGACCTCCCTAACATGAGGGAGGTCCTCTCTAATGTTGTTACTTCTCAATTGCCAGTTTTTAATGTTGCTACGCTTTTGCCTCTTACAGTCTCTTTTACCGGTTTAGTGATGAATGCAATTCCTAATGCAACGACAAGCAAGATTGCCGAAATCATATACGCTCCATCATAAGAACCTGTTTTATCGACAACGAATCCTGCAATGATCGGACCGATTAGTCCACTAATTCCCCATGCGGTGTACAATACACCATAGTTAGCACCAAAATTCTTCATTCCGTAGAAATCCGCCGCCGTTGATGGGAATAAAGCGAGTATGGATCCATAGCCAATTCCTGCGATTGCTGTTCCTATTGCAATGGTCAATGGTGTGCTGTAGGTTGCAAATAATGCCATATTCACACCTTGCAGTGCAAAAATAATCATCATTGTCGGTACTCGTCCAATTTTATCCGAAAGAATACCTGCTGCCGGTCTACCAACGGCATTGAAGAGTGCCAACAACCCAACTAAATAGAAGCCAGCTTCTAAGTTTGCCTGTAATTTTGCGATTGTAGCGATGTTACCAATGATCATCAGCCCTGCAGAAGAAGATAAAGCAAACATGAGCCATAGCAAATAGAATTCCTTAGTTTTAATCATCTCTTTCCACTTGAAATTATTAGTGGAAGGATTTTTAGAGGCGTTAGTTGTAGACACTTTACTCGGCTCTGGCGGTACATACCCTTCAGGAGGATTTGTAAGGAGTTGGGCTACCG
Organism: Sporosarcina pasadenensis; assembly: GCF_047228845.1. Taxonomy (NCBI): domain Bacteria; kingdom Bacillati; phylum Bacillota; class Bacilli; order Caryophanales; family Caryophanaceae; genus Sporosarcina; species Sporosarcina pasadenensis. The sequence goes on along the minus strand of NZ_JBFEGM010000003.1, from coordinate 139,144 downwards.
GTGTAGCAACAACCAAAATAAAAATACCGAGCACGATGAAGGTTATTGAAACACCATATGTATCTAATAAGATTGATGTGATTGGTGCAATATAAATGGAGGCTAGTCCCATACCACTTACGACAATACCTGTTACCATCCCCTTTTTGGAAGGGTGGAACCATTTCAATGCCGGTGGCGTTACAGCCGAATAGGCAAAACCAATCCCCGCACCCGCTAAGATACCAAATGCTGCCGTAAGTAACAGAACATTAGAGGTGAAGCCCGCTAAAATGAGTCCAACACCCGTAAAAATAGCCCCTAATGTTACAACTTTACGAGGACCTATTTTATCTTGCAGTCCTCCGGCAAAAATCAAAGCGATTGCCCATGCTACTATTGCAACTGTATATGGCAACGAAGCATCACTCGTTGACCAATTCCAATCTTGAACTAGCACCTTCTGAATAACACTCCAAGAGTAAAGAACCCCAAGAGTCAAGTTGATACATAAGCCCGCCAAGAGTACCTTCCAACCGTTTTTAATCGTTGCTTTTTTCTTCATACTGATCTCCTCCCTATAGTCTCATTCACCCTTTGCAAACAGTTTTCATCATTTCCGAGTGCAGGTAAAACCCACAACGAGCCTAGTATAGACATACGAGGACCTGAATTGTCAAACTAAACCTAATATTTTCTGTCGAATTTAGTCAAATCATGTCGAACCTTGTCAGGAAAATAAATTAAAAATCCTCCGCACAAAAAATGTACGGAGGATTTTTAATTTTTCCACTATGCATAGTATCCTTTTTGACCCCTCCCCTCTATATAGAAGGCAAAGGGGGAATTATAAATGACACACTACTTGAAAGAATACGCACGATTCAACACGATCGAAGAAATGGACACTGCAGCGGAACAGCATTTGATGATCCACTGGGATGAGTTGACGAAATCGGACCGCCACGTGCTCGACGTCATCCGTCGTTACTCTGTAAAATATGGGGCTGCTCATTTGAAACATGGAACAATCGAAGAAGCGATTGGGAAATCCAACGTAACTGTAAGACGTGCAATCCGCAAACTCGTCAACTTAGGCATCATCGAGAAAGTACACTACATCCGACCGGTCATGAGCGGTCTTGGAGCCAACATATATATCATTTTGCCTTTCGATGACCAGGGGAAAATGAACGACCGTGACCACGACGAAAAACCGCATGAGGACAAGGAAAACGAACAACTTCCTGCAGACGAAGCTCTTCTTTCTAAATCTCTATTAAAATCTAAAGATCTTAACTACACGTCTCCTATGGAACCGTTAAAGTTATCCACAAGTCTATTCAGTCAGATGAAAGACTTGCTTGCCACGACAATCGGAGACTCCAAACTTGCCCGTGAATTTTACGGAATTCATAGGGCAATATCAGGACGTATGTTGAAGTATGAAATCTATAAAGACGACCGCCATGTATTCGAGGACCTTGCGTATCGCGCATTGATGATTACCGTAATGGCAACAAAGAAGAAAGTGATCCGTAATTTGCCGGGGTATTACAAAGGAGTTCTGGACAAGTTGGTCGATGAAACGTACTTCAAGGACATTTTCATGCTGTTTGATAAGCCGGTTGAAGGGTTTTCTTGTCCGTGAGTTTTTGCGAAAACTCGTTGATGAAGTTGCTTGCGCTTGTTTCTATGATAGTCTAGTGAAAAGACTATTAATTCTGAGGAACTTGCAAATTCAGGAGGTATCACCCATATGCCGAACAACACAATTTGCACTGTGCCCCCTCCTTCAAGGGCATCATACCCGGTACGCCCCGGTAATGCCCTTCTCCCGCTTATAGATGGAGAACCCGCATTTCGCCGAGTCTGTGAAGCAATCGAACAAGCAGAACATAGCATTTGGGCAACGATTACGTTCATGTGGGCTTCATGCCAAATGCCGGACGGAAGAGGCACCCCGCTCGACGTCCTCAACCGAGCCGCAGCTAGAGGGATCGATGTCCGCATCATTTTCTGGCGCCCCGACACGGAGACGGAATCACTGAAAACAAATGCATTCTGGGGGGCACCTGAGCACTTTGATAAGTTGAGAGAAGGCGATTCATCCGTCCGCATCCGTTGGGACCGGGCCCAGCCCGGCTATTGCCAGCACCAGAAAAGCTGGTTGATCGATGCCGGCATGGCAACGGAGACAGCTTTTTTAGGAGGGATCAATCTCAATCCCCATTCGGTCGTCTCACCCGGCCATCGGGGCAAAAGTCAAAACCATGATATATACATAGAACTTCAAGGGCCTTCTGTCGTCGATGTCCACCATAATTTCGTCCAACGCTGGAACGAAGCAAGCGAACGAAACTTGCCTGATGGGAAATGGGGGCAGGGCAGCGAATTTGATCTTCCCTTTCCTACAGAGTTACCCGAGAAAAAAGGCGACGCGTATGTACAAATTCAAAGGACAGTCCATAGCGGCAGATATGTTAATGGACCAGCTGCTCCACGGGCTGATGGCTACGACATTCGAGCTGGCGAACAATCGAATTTCGATCAATATTGCGCGGCCATTAAAGCTGCCCGCCAGTCCATCTACTTAGAGCACCAGCATATCGACGTTCCTGAAATTGTCTCCAATTTGCGTGAAGCTTTGCTGCGTGGTGTGGAAGTTGTAGCAGTTGTCCCAGCCGAAGGAACAATGACTGCAGAATTTGCCGCCCTTACGGCTTTCGACAACTTCACATTGGCTGGCATCGCCGGGTTGGGCGATGACGGCAAGAGGCACCCGGTGTGGATTCATTCGAAACTGATGCTTGTTGATAGCGAATGGGGCACAGTCGGTTCCTGCAATCTCCATCGCTATTCGCTTTTCGGCAACTGCGAAATGAACGCCGCCTTTTTGGATCACGAAATGGCTCAAGCATTACTGTCTGAGTTGCTCCTCGAGCATATTGATCACGATGTTTCCGGGTTAGATCATCTTGCTGCACTGGAACTTTTCGGAAGGACAGTCCGTGACAATCGTTTACTGCTAGAAAAAGGTGATGTGAACTGGAAAGGGATTGCATTTCAACTTCGGCCGGCGGTCTCAACGGAAACCGTACATAATAAACTTATTTATAGGGATAGCGTGTCATTTTTATAAAGTACAATATTCTTCCTTAATGTTGGAACCGTTTTTGTATAAAAAAGACAGGCATCCAATTCGCGGGTGCCTGTCTCACGACTAGTAAAATAATATACGTCATTGATTACTCCCAGCTATTACCTATTCGTATTTTGCCTCAAGATTTACTTTCACCTGTAAATATAATAAACGCACCAACAACAATGACAAACGTAAACGCCATTAAAGCAAGACCGAAAACTGACTGTTTTAAGAAGAAGCTAAAAATAACGATCGGGGTACCAATCATAGCGACGACTGATGTAAATTTCATATAACGGACGACGTTTGGAGAAACCATAGGTTCCTCTTCGTATTGCCAACGTCGTCCAAACAAAAAACTATCTTCAGGACAGTTATAGGTCCAAATAAAGAATGCATAAAGTGGAATCATAAAAATTACTGCTATAAAGATTTCGCCTATCATATATCCCCCACCCTTTATAAGTTCACTTAATAGGATTAAAAGACCTTCTCCAATTGAAAAGCTTATACTACTCATACGTTTTTGGAGGCTAAAGGTACCATCAAATTTGTTCAAGTAATGAATTTATCTGATTGATGGCGACCTCATCATTAACCTCTTCAAATGCTTTTATAGATTGCACAAAATAAAACATTGCTTTTTCATTTTCACGACTGGCCATAAAAATTTCTCCTAATCCTCGTAAAGAACACCCCAAACAAATCGGATCACCAGATTGTTTAGAGTATTGAAGGGACTGCATCATAAGCTTTTCAGCCTTTTCCAACATATTTTGTTTGAGCATTATGAGTCCCAGCTCATAATGGTTTGCTGCAAAACCTACTAAAAAAGCAGGTTTCCTTTCTCTTAATAAACTTAATTCTTCCTCAAACAAATCTTGAGCTTTGGTATAATTTTCGGCCATTCGTTCCACCATACCTAATTGGTGTATTGCGATGTGTTCACCCTGTGTATCTCTATTGAACTGAGCAATTTGCTTGAGTTCCAAATAGATATTTCGCGCCTCATTAAATTCTTTCTGGTGAGCTTTTACAAAGCCTAATCCATGTAGAACGGATATGTATTCCTCCGAAGTTCTCTCAACGATATTCAAACATTCATTATAAATTTCTTCAGCTTCGAAAAGCTTACCTATATTGAATAATTCAAATGCGCGAGTCAACTTGTCTTCGATTGTTTCCACCATTCCACCCCCCTTATAAACCATCTGAATATTTTCTGATTATTAGTAATACGGTTCGTTGCATAAAAAGTTTCAAAGAAAATTCAAGCAAATTGCCCATAATACATAAAACTGGCACAGATCCTTAGTCAGGAAATGTGCCAGATCATTGATAAGTGTACTTTTACTTCATTTTAAGAAATAAGCACACCTATTAATTCTTTATATTCTTCAACGTCATCGAATTGAGGTGGGAATGTGACTGGTACATCATCAAGATTTATCATCTTAATCGGGTTTCCATCATTTAATTTTTTTATCGTCATGTAAAATGAATTGTCTTTATTTAAGTCAATCGTAAACTCTTGATGATCACTTGTCATGAGGTATTTGCCAGTTTCAATCTCTTCAAAGGTTCCTCTGTCAACTTCCCTGTTGTCAATATATTCAACAAAAACGTTATCATTGTGGTGAATTGAGATTTGAATGTAATAACCATTCACATGCGTTTCGCTTTGATAGGAGCCTTTCAATTTAGGTTGGGTATTACATCCTGCCAGCACCAAAATAACCATCGATAGTAACATGGTAATAATTATATTCCTCACCCATATCCCCCTATTAGATATCTCTTATCCAAAATGGTTCAAACCGAACACTTAAATTATATATATGGTTATTAGTATGTTCATAGTTCTATTCTTCACTGGAACCATCCCGTAAACCAACCAAAACCTGTCATTGCTATAAGAGCAGTAATTAAAAGAAATAAAAAGCCACCAATCAAAATCAGTAGTGAATATAACCCATACTTTAGTGGTTTCGTTAACTTTCTTTCTAAAGCAAGGGCAATTAAGAATGAGCCTAGTGCGATACCAAACCCATCAAAGATGCTTAGACCGTTATCTGTAAGTACATATAGTCTAACACTGGAGAAATCAGATATGATTTGGATTAATAACAAGGTAATAAAAATGTAAAAAACCCCTGTAAACAATGTGATGAACGTATTTTTAATCGCTAATATTGTCATCGCAAATTACTCCTTATTTGGTTACTTACGTGAATACTGCTTGATGGATGTTTTAATTGCCACTGAGTTTCGTTATCTCCGCTCAATTTCTCTCCCCTAGGAGTTTTATTCCGTTGTTTGGCCCGATTGTTAAAAGATATTTTTTAACCAAGTCAATATATAAATGAACAAAAAGGGTTCAAACCAGACAAGGAAAAATAATATGACGAAAAAGGATACGCCAGAAACTACTTTCATTGCACCTCTTTCGTTTTTGGTGAAAGCGATAAAACTAAAAACCACTCCAAATAATAAAAGAAGAAATCCTATGAGGACAATAGGTTCGATTATGTCTAGCGAAATCCAATTCATCACAAGTGCCAGTGATCCAAATGCTATAAAGACAATCGACCAAATACTAAAAGGCTTTTTCAAGTTGGTACAACCTCCTTTTCCGTTGACTTAACGGTTAGAAATGCTTCCCTTTAGGCAATTCACTTATCATTTCTTATCATTTCTTCTCATTCTTTTTCCATTTCGAATAATTGTAGCCGATGTCTAGTAAGAGCAGGGAAAAGAAAAATACTCCAATGATTTTATACTCATTTGACGTTATATCACTAAACCGATACAAAGCGATATATATCAGGGATACAATTGGAACTGCCCAAACGGTACGTATGAATCTCCTTCTATAAGTTAATCGATAATAATTTAGTACAAACCCTTTATCCTTTTTTTCTTTATCCTTATATATAATCGACATAATCGTACTAACAACCAAAACCGCTATCATTGGCGGAATAATATACGGTAAAATATTCAATATACTCCCCCCTAGTAATAAAGCGCCAGTTTGCTGGATTATGATTCAAAATTTCCCATCGTGAATTTTCCGATTATTAGTAATACGTTTCATTTCGTGAAAAGTTCCAACTTCCTATTCAAGTAACCAGACAAATTAAAAACGGGCACAGATTCTTACAGGAATTGTGCCCGATAATAAATAAAATATAGTGTTCCATCTATTTCGTTTTCGTAATCATTTTATGAAACCGTTAATCTCAAAACTTTTCGTCCTAAAAAGATTTAGTGCGCCGCAGCTGGTTCTTGCTGAACTAATTTCAACTTAACTTCCTTATGATGCAATATATCTTTAAAAAAAGTGGCCTTGAATTCTTTTTCTGTCTCTTTATTTAATACTAAAAGACCTACTTCAAGTGTATTGGTTTCTTCGTTTATTCCTATTGACGTCACCATTAGATCGCCTTGTCTAAACATACTATTTGGATTGTCCAATTCTTTACTTAACTCTTCCTTGGCAATAATTGCATCTACATACTCTGTTGCCGCCTTTTCATTACAAGCTATTAATAAAGCTATAAAAAGTAAATTTATCAATACCATTTTTAGTCTATTTGATTTCATGTTTAACCCTCTCTTAAAAAGCCACTGATTTCTAACGGCCCATACATATCAAAAAACTTTTAAAAGCAGAATTACAATCACTTGGAACGCAATAGCAGCGACGTTCAGATACGCTAGAAACAAATAAGAAACTTGTTACTATACTTATATTTGGTTCACAATCTCAGAAATTGATTGAATGACAATGTCAGGTCTATCAATATGTATATAATGTGTTGAACCGTTGACGAATAGTATTTTATTATCGTTTGAAAGGTTACCCTGTCTAGTAATGAGTTCTTCCCATTTTTCTTCAAAGACCCTTAATTCTTCTTCTGGTAGCCCATCTTGCATCTCCAATCTAATGCTAAACTCTTTATCTCTTCCTAAAACAATTAGTGGTACATTCAGAGTCGTTTCTATGGACTTAATCATCTCGGCATCTTTTTTCCAATTGCTTATTTCAGAATACATCGCTTTGTATAGAGAAGGCCTTACTAGGAAATCTAATAATCTTTGTTGAACCTTTTCAGGAATTAATTCTAACTTTTCTGGAATACTAGGGTTTATCATTCTCTTTAACTGCTCTTGTTCCATCAAGGAATAGGATTTACATTTCTCTAACCAGACTTTATCTGTATCATAATTATTCAATACAGGTAAACTTAACTCATCTAACTCACGTAAATCCTCCGAAGTGGAATCCACCAACACTAATCCTGCAACCTTTTGAGGATGACTTTTAACAAAATGTTGTGCACACAAACCCCCGTATGAATGACCAACTAAAATAATAGGCTCCGTTATTTCAAGAACTAGCAATAGATCAATTAATTCCTCAACGACAGCTTCCGTGTTACGAGGTTCGTTCCGAATTTCGCTATTACCGAGTCCAGGTCTGTGAAACATAACTACTCTATTTGTTTCAGCTAAGGTCTCTGTAATGTTGTACCATTCATCAAAGGAACAGCCCATCCCTGATAGTATGATAATCGTTTTTCCTTTGTTGCCTTTGCTGAGAACTTCCATTTTCTTTTGTTTTACCTTTATTATTGAAATAATGTTTATTCCCCCTAAAATATCCCTCTTCAACTTTTCTACCCGATTAGCTTAGTAGATACATTGACGATTATTGCCCATATATATCTTCCGGATCATAAGCCTGTGTCCAACGAAATGGTTGTATTTCCGTTAAATGGACGCCTTAGCTGTTACTTGAAAACATTTATCTTAAATTCCTTCAATATCTCTAAAAATTAAATCTGAAGAAATTGGCTTCATTCCAATTTCTCTCGACCAGATAGACAATTGGCCTATATGGTGAATTTCATGAGTAACAATATGATAGAGCACCTTGTCGTAAGTCCATTGCTTATTCTCACCACTTTTCGAAGTAAAGGTAAATAATCTTCTTTCATCGCTTTTCTCAAACTTTTTAATAAAACTCTCACTTACTTTTTTCGTTTGTCTAGAATACTCTTTAATTTCATCCAAACTTGTTATTGTCTTCATGTTTTTTTGGATAACTGGTGTTTCTTGTAGTTGATTAATCCATATTTGTTCACAATCGATTACATGAAATAAGTTATAAAGTATGCTTCCCATTCCACCAATCCGTATCTTAGTAAGTTCTTCTATAGGGAGACTTTCACACCATTCAACCCATTCGTCTCTAACTTGCCAATTGTATTTAAACAATTTATATAACATGACAAATCCATCCCCTTTGGCCTGTACAGCATTATTTTATTCGATTATCGTGCACGTATGTATAGAAATTCTTAAATGCTTTTAGTTGTAGATTTGTTTATGCCACCGCTCTAAAATTTCCACTAGACTCTCCCGTAATTTCAAGCAGTCATTTTTGTACAGCAGTCTGAAATAATATGCTCGTAAGAAGTTGATTACATTGGATTTCTTCCAAAAGAAATTTAAACTATATCCTTCTTTTTCATATAGTTCATTTAGTTCATCAGAAATAGTGGATAACCAATCTTCAATTTCATTATCACTTATGCCTTTCTCCTGAAGTGCTTCCACTACGAAAACGAGTCTTTCCTCTTCTTCATCAACATACGGTACTTCTTTCGTGCTAATTTTGAATAAACATAGTTTGATTGTTTCAAGACATTCAGAAGAGAACGTAATTGTAAAATTCGGGTGACTTATGGCAACTGTTAATAAGTCTGCTCCATGAGCAATACTATGAGCCCATCCTTTCCCAACTACATAGCCACGTATATCTTCTTCAAGATTTAAGTATTCAATACTCTTTTCAAATAATTGTTTCAGAGTATCATCTGACAGGAATCGCTTTTCTTTATCTTTCTTTAAGATCAGGGCAATAACTAAAGCGGAAAAAGAACGGCTAAAAACTGAGTCATCTTCATGTTGGTCAATATTCAGGAATAAGTTTCTTAAACAAACATCAAGGATATAATTCATTTGCTTTATTGTTAAATAGTCTTCGATAATTAGTTTTCCAAATGAATTATAAATTAGTGTATCCCTCAGTTCCAAGTCGATTGACCCTATATTCTCCAGCATTCTTTCAATAAGAACATCTAAATTGCCATGTTGTAACGTTTTATCTAAATTTTTCAGTTCTGTTTTTAGTGTCATACTCTCACCATCTTCTGTTTTAATCTTATTCAATTTAGCTTCGGGTATATCGATCAGTTCATATTAGTATTCCAGGTTTGCTGCATTATGGTGCAAATGGGATTTGCCCAGTGAACAATAAAAGTATCATGATTATCCAAAAGAGAAAGAAGGATGAAGATAGTAGTAATGAAATAATCGGTATGGTGTTTTTCTCCGTTCTTTTCACCAAGCCAACAATTGATAATAAAATACCCGCAGCTGTGAGGAAAAGCGTTATCGTATCGCCAACCAAGTATCCAACATTTGCAATTTTTGTAGGTTCCACGAAAACGATAAAGAAACAAACAACTCCTATAAGCAGTGAAATGTAGCTACCGTAGCTGTGTTTTTTGGGCATATTCATTTCTTTTGTCAAAAAATATCCCCTCCGTATTTTTCCGATTATTAGTAATACGGTTCATGACGCAAAAAGTTCCAATGAATCATTCAAGCAAACGACCCAAATTAAAACAGGCACAGATCCTTATTCAGGAAATGTGCCGAGATAACTCTATCGGTAGTTTCGAATGTTGTTTCAAAGGCCGCTGTTTTAGAATGTAGCTTGCTAATATATTTTATCCGGCCAAGCTTTTCTATGCTTTGATTAAAAAGCTGAGCTGAGTAATTCCTGTATTAGAATTATTAATTCAAAACGAAGGTCTAAGTCCGCAGAAAAAACGAGACACCCTCGAACTGAATATGTCTCGTTCTTTCATTCAATTTGATACAATTGGTTATTTTATCAGTTCCGTGCACAGTATTTTTGTGAGAAATTCTTATTTGCGACAGAAAGTTTTATCCTATAAGTGCCTACCAACAAGTAAGCATTATAATTCATTTACTCTTTCTCTTAAATTTAATTCTTTACCTTCGTTACCGTAATACCATAAAGTAACTTCCTCTAAAGCTTTTGCCTTCGCTACTTTTTGGGTGCATTCTTCTTCCTCAATATAATACTCATAAGCCTCTCTAACTAAATCTAATACTTCATCAAGTTCCATCGAAAGTAAATCATCTAAAGGGTCATGACCATTAAACATTGCCACTTTCATCAACTCCAAGTTAAAATTACTTAGGACATTTAATTGTTTTTCTTTTATTAAATCACGTGTTTTATTATATGTAGCATTCATATATATCCCTCCGTTTATTAAATAAAATTTTTGTTGCTATAGTCAGTACAGTACCATACATTAGCATTTAAATTCTCCATCTCATCTATGTAGTAACGACTTAGGAGGGTTGCTATTTTCCTTTCGCAACTAAGACAAGGCCCTAAAGTTGTATAAATAAACAGCTCACCTTCAACTTCAGTTTTCCCCACCTTTTCCAAAAATGTTTCAATAAGTTTAGACTCCGAGTCATTATTTCTGTTGTAAATTGGATTCCCTTCAAAATCTTCGTTTATATGTTCATTATATGTTAGGGTATTATTTTTTTCGTTCACTGAACCGGAAGGAATTTCGGGATTATCACTCGGGATACAATAATATAAGCTAAACAACTCATTAAATTCCTCGGTCAACTTTGATTTACAGTTGATAGCACTATGTGCCCATAAAATAAACTCTAATTCTTGCCCTGCAGCTTTTCCTTTAAACGACATGTACGCCAAATTGTTTCCTAAGAGGATTCTTCGTCTGACTCTAAGTGGCAACTTCTTTCCAACTTGCTTTTCAATTGCTGTTACTAAATTGTAATGTGTCTTTCTTACTTCTACAGCAAATTCATCACTGTAATCAATTTCGAGTAGATTTAGACTCCCCACTATTCCATTCCCCTTTTCTTATACTTTACTCTCTCATTTTATTTAAACACACTTTTCAGATATTTAAAATGAATCTTTTACAAAACCCGGCACAGATCCTTACTGGAAATATGCGCGATCAATAAACCTATAAACCTTTCCTAAACTCCCCTATCTACAATGGTTAGCCGTAAATGTGCAATGTTTACCATTGCATTATGAATGATATCGCACTATAATTTATACATTAATTAAATACTCCCATTCACCGATGGGATAGAGGTTGCTGCTTATAAGAGTAGGACGGACGAGATTCTCTGAGATTGTTGACTCCGTTTGAAAGGATAAGTTGCCGAAGTGTGGATAGATCATTGGATATCCAGGCTGGTGATGTTTTCGAATAGGAACATCATTGTCACGTTTTTCAACGTGGAGAACTATCTTCGGAAGGATTAACGCATTTATCCAACAGCCGTCGATTTTCTTCGATGGTTGTTTTTTATTTTGGGTTATACTAGTTAGATTGGACCTTCCGTCACAAAAAGGAGTGGACAACATGGAGAACAATGTAACATCTACGAGTACTCCGCAATTGAAGAGGACATTGAAAGCTCGCCATTTGATGATGATCTCCCTTGGAGGTTCGATTGGAACCGGGATTTTCTTAGCAAGCGGCGGGGCAATCCATACTGCAGGGCCGGGAGGGGCATTGGCGGCGTATGTCGCCGTCGGGATCATGGTTTACTTCCTGATGACGAGCCTTGCTGAAATGGCGGCTTATATGCCTGTGGCGGGATCATTTAAAGAATATGCCACCCGATTCGTCGATCCGGCATTCGGGTTTGCGATTGGCTGGAATTATTGGTACAACTGGGCGATTACGATTGCCGCGGAACTGGCGGCGGTGGTATTGATCATGAAATTCTGGTTTCCCGAGAGCCCTTCATTCTTATGGAGCGGACTTGCGCTTCTGATCATGTTCGGCTTCAACTATTTGTCCGTCAAAGGTTTTGGCGAAGCCGAATTCTGGTTTTCACTCATTAAAGTTGTGACGGTCATCATCTTCATCATTACCGGGTTTATGATGATCTTTGGCATCATGGGCGGCGAAGCGATCGGCTTTACGAACTTCACGATTGGCGATGCACCGTTCAACGGAGGGTTCTTTGCCATCCTAGGTATTTTCATGGCAGCAGGCTTTTCATTCCAAGGTACAGAATTGCTTGGAGTCGCTGCCGGTGAGAGTGAAAATCCGGAAAAGACGATTCCGAAAGCGGTGAACTCCGTATTTTGGCGCATCCTCCTTTTCTACGTCTTTGCGATTTTCGTCATCGGGATGATTATTCCGTATACGGATGCACGATTATTGAGTGAGTCGGTTTCTGTCAGTCCATTCACACTCGTTTTCGAACGGGCTGGATTCGCTTTTGCCGCTTCTGTCATGAACGCCATCATTTTGACCGCCGTCTTATCTGCGGGTAACTCGGGCATGTATGCGTCCACGCGTATGCTTTGGGATTTGGCGCGCAGTGGGAATGCACCGAAGTTCTTAGGGAAATTGGATAAGAGAGGCGTGCCGGTCAATGCGTTGATCGCCACGACATTAGTAGGCTCCCTTGCCTTCCTCTCCACTTTCTTCGGGGACGGTACGGTGTACGTCTGGTTGTTGAACGCATCGGGGATGGCTGGATTTGTTACGTGGCTTGGGATTGCCATCAGTCACTACCGTTTCAGAAGGGCCTATATTGCGCAAGGCGGTAATCTGTCGGATCTTCCTTATCGCGCAAAATGGTTCCCGTTCGGTCCATTGTTGGCCCTGGTCCTATGTATCTTCATCATTGCCGGCCAAAACTTCCAAGCCTTTACGGGCGGAGAAATCGATTGGAACGGCGCACTCGTTTCCTATATCGGTCTCCCCCTCTTCTTGATCGTTTGGCTAATTTATAAAGTGAAGTACAAAACAAAGTTGATTCCATTGAAGGACTGTGACTTTGAAAGTAAATGATATGAAATACAGCCGGATGTGAGAGGTCTCCCCTCTTCATTCGGCTGTTTTTTAATGCAAAAAATAAGCACGCCCTCTCCGATCAGAGAGAACATGCTTATTCTGTTGCGATATGTCATTCGTTTGATTGTACACCTGCATCTTTAGTGTAGTTATACTGAGAAGGATCGACAGGTGTATACCCGTTTGGCGTATAAAATCTTAATAAGTCGCCATTCACGACTTTATCGGAAAGCTCCAATTTATAATCCACTTCTTTTTTCAAAGCATTGGCACGCTCCATTTGACGCTCGTCAAGTGGTAGGCCTGTTTGATTATCATAAAACTTTTCGTTAATTGAATCGATCGTCGGGCTGATAAAATCGCCATTACGAAACGGGACAACCTCATTATGCTCTTTCGAGAATAAATCGGAACCGAATTGAACAAAGTTTTTCGTATCAATTCCAAGCAAATGCAGCAACGTCGGAAGAAGGTCTGTTTGGCCACCATACGTGTGGTTGATGCCGCCTTTCATTCCAGGAACATGTATGAATAAAGGGACGCGCTGCAAGTTCGCACTTTCATAAGGGGTAATTTCTTTTCCTAAGACTCTTGCCATCGCTCTTCTATGATTCTCGGAAATACCATAATGGTCGCCATACAGAACAATGACCGAGTTATCATATAAGCCCATTTCCTTTAAACGAGTGAAGACTTTTTCAATCGCTTCGTCTGTATACCGCGCAGTTTGGAAATAATCGTCCACACTAGCGTCCCCAGTCTGGGCTTTATCGATTGTCACTAAGTCTTGATTCATAGCATACGGATAGTGGTTTCCTACCGTAATGAATTTCGAATAGAAAGGTTGCGGCAGTGAACTCAACAGACTTTCAGATTGGTCATAGAACGGTTTATCCAACAATCCGTATTCGGCCATGTCGATTGGGGAACTTGTATCATAATAACTCGCATCGAAGAAATGGTCGAATCCAAATGCTTTGTAGACGGTATTCCGATTCCAGAAGCTGCCGTTATTACCGTGGAAGACAGCGGATGTATACCCATAATCCTTTAAGATACTTGGGGCGGCTTGGTACGTATTTTGTGCTTTCGTAATAAAAGCAGATCCTTGCGGCAGTCCAAATAGGGAGTTCTCCAACATGAATTCCGCATCGGACGTTTTGCCTTGGCCCGTTTGGTGGAAGAAGTTATCGAAATACGCTGTATTCTCATCTTTTGTTAATGAATTTAAAAACGGTGTAACTTCTTCTCCGTTCAATTTATAGTTGATCAGGAAGTTTTGGAATGATTCTAAATGCAAATAGATGACGTTCATTCCTTTGGCTACCCCAAAATAGGTCGGATTCGGTTCGGCGTAAGCAGATTGTGTATAGTTGATCACTTCTGTAAGATCACTGCTATCCGCCAACGCTCTTTGCGATGACGCTGCCGCCGTTTCCACCGAGTCATAAATCGTGTAATTATACAGCCCTAGATATTTCACAATATAGTTTCGATCAAAGCCGCGAGTTAACAGTTGCGGCCGACTCGCTTCAGCGAGTCCTAGATTGATAATGGAAATGACTAATGCGACAGCAATAATGGCGGTCGCTTTTTTAGATCCTACCCGATTTGTCTCTTTTTGTACCTTACGTGAAAATCGAAGATACATCATGACGAATACATCCACAAAGAACAAAATATCATAAGGTTTTAGCAAGGACAGAACACTGCCGCCCAAATCCCCGAAATTCTGCGTTTGCATAAGGGTAGGAATTGTAATGAAATCACTGAAAAACCGGTAATAGACGACATTCGCATATAAAAGAATCGACATGAGCGTATACATGACGACGAGCACTGTATATTTTTTCTTTCCTTTAAACAACAAAGAAATTCCTAGAAATAGCAATGCTGAACCAAGCGGATTTAGGAGTAAAAGGAATTGTTGAAGAGGTCCTTCTACCCCTAATTCAAATTGTGTGGTTTGAGTGATATATGTTTTCATCCATAACATCAATACAGCTACTGCATATATTCCTAAAAAGTTGTGTAAAAGAAAAGCTTTGACATTCCATTGTTTTCTCATGTAAACACCAACCTTTTAATTTTTTTATCTCACTTCTGATCTATGGAAAATATTGTTTTAAATTAACTTTTTTCTACAGCTAAAATATAATACTCCTCTTTAGCTTTTGCGTCAAGTTGATAAGATTTCCAAGATGAATTGAACCTACATCAAAAGCTCCAATACGTAAGCGTCTATGCGTGTAGATTGACTACTTACGGCTCGCGCTGTAAGTTTGAGTGCCAGCTTCCGATTAAATTCAAATTTTTTTGAGCCTGGAATTTTTATAAAAAAACTGAAAGGCCACGGTAAATCGTGTCCTTTCAGCTTTATTTAAAATGCAATTATTGAGTGTGCTTAATTTGTTATTGGAATTAATACCTTTTTGTTATTGAGTAAAAATTGTGTGGTAAAAGGGTCATCTCCAATTTGTCTTGCGTATCCAATGTATTTTAAGTTAAATGTAAAAACGCTCAGAAATGAGCGTTTTCAGAAAAGCATCTTACTACTCTTACTGAACTAAAGCACCCGTTAGTGAAAGTAGAAGTTTTCAGCAAAAAAAGCCCATCCATTAGGTGCACTTAATTGTCGTTATAATTCACTCGACCGATTTAGAGATTTTTCCACTGAATGTAGCTGTCCAACCATTTCCAGAAGCCATAGCTTCCGCTTGCAACAATCTTAGAGACCCTATGTACGGTTCTCCTTCAATATCCTCTTCGTAATCGTATTTTTCTTTTGTTTCTTTTATTTTCTCGAACTCTTGATAGTACACTACAACCGTTCTATCTTTATTGTTTGGGTCATCTTGGCTATGATCTGGAAAAAGAACGACCTTACCATTCTTGTATACTAAATGAAAATAATTGTCAGCTAAAGTGTCTGTAACAGAAATTACGTCTCCACTTTGGTAAATCGACTCTGAAAGGGGTGTAGTTGAGCTGTCTGTGTAAGACAACCTTTTTTCTGAAGCAAAAGCGTTCGAAAAAGCAGCAAAAACAAACCCTGCTGCAATCACTGATATAGAAATCCCCTTTTTCATTTGCATCACCTCTCTTCTTTGTAGTTAACCTATTCAACAAAAAGGACAAAACTCCTTTAATGGATTGTCATAAAAACCCTTTTTGTTCATTCAACTAATCTGCTCCGTTAGTTGAATAAGAAATGAGCCCTCAAGCAGTTCAACGAACTTAAAGTAAAGCACCCGTTAGTTAAATAAACGACAATTGCGCCTGTTTCGGAATTTAGGAAAATTCATTAACCCTATATAAGTGCATGGTACTTCAAGATTTTTCCTTCGGATTCCACGAGTAAAATAGGACCTTTCTTTTCGATAGGTGAAAAAATCTTTGCACCAACAGGTAGCTTATTTGACATTTCATTTTCAAAGTTTGTATCTGTATCATTTCTTTTTTTGATTTCCCCTACTTGCGCACCCTTTGTTAAAGTTAATTCCTCGACCCAGTCAATTCCATTAACGTAAATTAAACCCTCGAATTGAAATATATCAGCTTCAGGGTCTGATGTTAGAACTTCTTCGGCACTAGGATTTCCAGGACTATGAACTTCTAACTTACCTGTACCTGATGAACTAGAACCTGATGAACTGGAACATCCATAAGCAGTTAACATTATCAAAAAAACCAAACTTAAAAATAACCTTGGTACTCTCACGTTATCCCTCCTCGTACCATTAGACTGACTAAGGTAAAATAAGTTACTTATTTGTTCTATACACTTTTCAACTAAACTGCCCCGTTAGTTCAATAAGAAAAAAGCTTTACTCCTTCTTGAAGTAAAGCCCCCATTAAACGCACTTTATTTTAAATACATCAACTTTTTCGTATTTATCATGAGAAACAGTTTCAAGATAAGTCCATCCCCTATTTCTATAATAGTCTGATGCATCTTCTGTTCTTAAATAAAGTTCTTTAAATCCTAATTCTTTGACTACCTCTATGGTTTTGGCTACTAACTTTTGCCCTACTCCTCTACTACGATACTCAGGTTTCGTGTATAGAGATGCAAGCCAAGGTTTATACATACCCCTTGTCTTTAAATCATTTTCAAATATTGATACAGTTCCTAAGCATTCACCATTCTCTAAAGCAATGAGAGTTATCGGGAATTCATTATCCTTTGTATTTGAAAAATGTTTAACAACATCTTCAAATTTCATATCACTTCCCGTTTTTATTACAAATTCTTTAAAGATCATTTCAGAGGCTTCTACTATTTTATCAGTATGGTTTGATAAAAAATCGATTTTCATCCTAGTCACCCTTTGTCATTGCAATGTACCGATGAAATTTTCTTAACGTTCTAGAACACCTGTTAGTTTAACAAAGTTACTTACTGTCATTATGCAGTTCAAATGATTCTTCAAAGTCATCCCATTTTACATTTACTTTTATAACTTCATCTACACGTATTTTTGCCCCGCCTTTTGAACTTCCTGAAGACGAAAATGTTCGAGTGGATGGGGGGTCTGTGTACTCCTCAGTAGTTTTCCCATGACCTCTATTAGTTTCATAAGAGTATTCAAGTTTTTTTAAAGAAGACAACTCTTCTATAGAACCTTTATATTTTAAAACAAATTGATAACTATCTTCATTCGAATATGTTCTTTGCCCGTTTTTTTCTCCCCATTTTTCCGTTCCTTTATAGGAGTATTCAGCTTCCCAATGCTCACTTTCTCCACTAAATTTATAATCGTTGTACGTAGTCTCTGAACAAGCTATTAAAAGCGTTATTGCAATCAAGAAAGTAGTTATTTTCTTCACTTAACTCCCTCCCTCGAAAAAACGCATTTTAATAATAACTTATTCAACACAGTCGCAAAATAACCCTCTGTCACTTCTTGTCCCTCGCGAAGTGTTTCTAACAGGTCAATTAGCTTTCCTGTTTCGGAGTCCTAATCCCCCGTCGGTTCATCCCCACTATAGCGCTAGGGGGCCTTACCTAGCGCCAGGTGGATTTGATTTCTTCCTAAAACTATTGCCACTCCGAATTTTCCTCTTCTCTTACTGAGAAAGTACCGTTTTCCTCTTTCGCGTATACCTCAAATAATAATACAAATAACATAACCCGATAAAACCGAACCCTAAAGCAAGTGACACCCGCTGCGTCGGATCGAATGCGGCGAAGACGAATAACGATGCGCAAATAACGATACAAAGGATCGGGACGAATGGAAACAGGCGGACCCGGAATTTCAAATCTTCCGGCTTTCCTCCGTCTTTCACATACTGGTTCCGGAAACGATATTGAGAGATCGCGATGGCCATCCACGTAATCGTCCCCCCGATTCCACTGACCGATAGAAGGACGACAAAGAGTGTGGTCTCCGCAATGACACTTGTCAGCAAGGATAGAAGCGCAAATCCAAGAGTCACAAGCAGCGCATTCATCGGAACGCCCCGTTTGCTCAGCTTCCCGAACATCGGATGCGCCATCCCGTCGTTGGCCAATGAGTAAAGAATCCGCGTACAAGCGAATAGTCCGGTATTCCCGACGGATAGGATGGCCGTCAAGATGACGAAGTTCATAATATCGGCGGCGTATGGAATCCCGACGATATCAAA
This sequence comes from Sporosarcina pasadenensis, assembly GCF_047228845.1. Lineage (NCBI taxonomy): Bacteria > Bacillati > Bacillota > Bacilli > Caryophanales > Caryophanaceae > Sporosarcina > Sporosarcina pasadenensis. The sequence goes on along the minus strand of NZ_JBFEGM010000003.1, from coordinate 120,406 downwards.
AACAGTTACGAACGGGCTTTCCAGCACACTCGCTTCTTTCCATGGGACGATTGCCGACAGGACAAAAATCGCTAATACGTAGAACACCAGGACACGCACAACGATGTTGCGGATGGCCTTCGGGATGTTCTTCTCCGGTTCCTCCGTTTCCCCCGCTGCCACACCCATGATTTCAGAGCCTTGGAATGCGTAAATGACAGTCATCATAACGATGAAGACCCCAGTCAGCCCTGTAGGGAAAACACCATCTCCGGTAATATTCGATAGATAAGGAGTCGGCGTCCCATCCATCGTAATCAAACCGAACATCGCACAAAAGCCGATACCGATGAACAGAATGACCGCTAAAACTTTTATGCCTGCGAACCAATATTCCGTTTCGGCGAAGCTTTTCGTGCTAAGCGAATTGATGGCGAACAGGAGAACGACGAATATTGCACACCAGATCCATATGGGGACATCGGGAAACCATCTGCCCATCAACAAGCCCGCCGCGATAAATTCAAGACCGACGTAAAGTGCCCAACTCAACCAATACACCCAACCGATGACAAATCCTGATGCAGGTCCGATAAACTTCGTCGCATGCGCCTGAAAAGAACCGGAAACCGGCATGATGACGGATAATTCCCCTAGACATACCATGGCCAAATACATGAGGAGCCCACCTACTAGATAGGCTAAAATTGTACCGATCGGCCCGGCCTCCCCAATGGCATACCCCGAACCGATAAACAGGCCGGTTCCAATGACGCCCCCAAGCGATAGCATGAATAAGTGTCTGCTCTTCATCTCCCGCCTAAGCTTTTGCGGACTCTCTTGCATCGTCTTCATCTCCATTCACCATCCTCCTCATTGACTTTGATTATTAATGAAAGCGGTTACAAAACTTCGGACTCAACTTTCTTCAATGGCAAAAATGGTGCTAGTCTTTGTTGCATGAGAAGATGGAAATGGTGGACACAGTTCTCGGTCAAAGAAAATCTGCCTTGTTTGTACACACCCGTTTCAATCCCCTTTTGGACAACTTCACAGATTTCCTTGTCTTCCCGGCGTACGTCTTGATCGACGGCCATCAGCTCTTCTTCCTCTTCCGTGATCGTATCGTTCATGAAAAAAGTCGTATAGACGTATTTCGTAGTTTTATGATCAATCGGAATCGACTGGTGAATGGATACGTTAGGTGGGCCCGGGTCGAACGAAAACCACATATTCGGATAAAGCCAGTAGTATCTCCCGCCCTGTCCCATTTCGAAATCAGCGTCTTGCCCTTTGAGAGGAGTCGCTTGATACACGTAATTGTCGTGTAGGCTCGATTCATATTGCTTCATATCCACTTTGGAAACGAGTGATTTATGGACACCTGGACAATGATCGCATTCCAAATAATTATCGATACCGATTTTCCAATTCGAATGACAGATCGTTTCTTTCACCCGCGTCTTCTTGAATTGATCCAAATTGTCTTTTTTCACATGTTCAAACAATCCGCCGAACGTCTTTGCCATTGATTCTGCATCCGGATCGAGATTCACAAAGATGAACGACTCAAAAATCTCCAATCTGACATCGTGCAAGCAAAAAGCAGATTCATCAAAGTTCTCGACACCTTGCATATTCGGAGCGCGGTTAAGCGACCCATCCAGCCGGTAAGACCAAGCATGGTACGGACAAGTGATGATACGCTTATTCCCTTCCCCTTCGACCAGCTTTGCGGCCCGGTGACTGCAGACATTATAAAAAGCGCGAATCTCCCCATCGTTGCCCAATGTCACAAAAATCGGCTTGCCTACAATTTCAGTTGTAATATAATCGCCCGTTTTTTTGAATTCGCTAACATGTCCGACGTACTGCCAGGTTTTCGCAAAGATTTCTTTTAATTCAAAGTCCAACACTTCCGGGTCCGTATACAGCCAAGATGGCAATGTATGTGCTTCACTCAATTTTTCGCTAACGCTTACTTCATTTTTCATTGATGAACCCTCCATTTCATGTAATGAACGAAATCCAATCTACTTTCCTACTAGTGTATGAACGATATTGCGTTTACAGAATCGATTCTATAGACTTGTCCCCCCACTCGTTAAAGAGATTGCGTTTGAAAGTTGCTATTATTCTTTCAATTAATATTATAGTATCACAAAGTTTACCATTTGGCTTATAATTTTTGATGTTTTATCTATTGGCGTTGATCCAGTAACAGGAGAAGAGATGACATGATGACAAGACAAGCTGACATGGCTTTAAAACAAAGAAAGAAGCTCAGGATGTACGAGAGGTATTAAGAGTACAAGTGAGCAATGGAACGTATAAAGGATAATATGGTTCTTTTTCTGTTATTGCTTCCACTCTGAGTTCCAACTAAAAAACGGTTCCAATCATCTTGTCCTGATGAATGGAACCGTTATTAAATTGCTTTTACGCACAATGCTTAATCACCATTGAGCCGCTTATTTATGACATTTTCATTTTACAGCTAAATAGGTTCTCATCCATAATGTTTTATTGATCTACGCCTTTCTATATCGTGTATCACTTATTTCCTCAACCGTTCAAGGAACAAATCGCTTGCCGACCGATTCATCTTGTTTTTAAGATAAATAACGTAAGTCTTGAAACTAGGCAACTTCGAAGAAAACTTGTGATCCAGCTCTTGCAGTCCCCCATCTTCAAGATGCGGAGCAACGAATGATTTCGGTACGAATCCAAAATAATCCCCGTTTTTTAAGTAATTCACTACGAGGGCTGTTTGATTGATCTTGAAAGCGGGAATAAAATAGGGGCCTACGATTTCATTAAACCACGTCATAAAAGGCTTACCCCAATCGATGAATAGAAAATCCCCGCCTCTTAATGAATTCAAATTAATCATCTCGAAGTCCTTTCTCCCCGCTAATACAAAATGATCTTCCTGTAACAGTTCATAATCAACCATTGGATGGCGCGGCCTCGAATAGACAATACCTATGTCAATCGTTCCATCAATGACTTTTTGTATTGTATTTTCATTTGTATGAGCCATTAAATCCAAAGCAATCTCGGGATGACTCGACTTGAAATTTAATATTTCGGTATGGAACTTGTAATTCCATATCGATGAAGGTCCCCCAATCACTAACTTATCCGTAAATCGATCTTCCAGCAGAATCGTTTCCATACTTATCTGGACTAATTCATTCATACGTTCGGCATAGGGTACAAACAACTCTCCCGCCCTTGTCAAAGTCACTTGTTTATTATTTCGCAGCAACAACTGTTTTCCGATCTGTTGTTCCAGCGTTCGTATTCTTGCTGTAATCGTCGACTGGGCAATATGAAGAATTTCCGCCACTTTCGTAAAATTACGCGTTTCATTAATAACTAAAAAAGCCCTGATCTGCTCTATATCCATTAATGATCCTCCGATCTGACAATCAATCTTTTCGATTGTAAACATTCAATAAATCAATTTTACAGATTCATAGTAGTCGTTTACGATAGAAATTGCCAGAACATTTAGCGTTAATTCATAAATTTATGATAATAGGAGGATCACTATGGGTTCAAGAATCATGCATGTAATCATTGCACATAAAATAGCTGAGAAACTGTCGATAGAAGATAAGGTTCCATTTCTGATTGGTGGTGTAGCTCCTGACGCCGTTTCAACCAAGGATACTTCCCACTTCTTTGCGGGAGACTTGAAAGACTATTCAAGATACGTTGATTATATGGCTTTCTTGGAGAAATACCAAGATGAAGCTAAAAATCTTTATGTATTGGGCTACTTTACACATTTAATAGCGGATGACATTTGGCTTAAGGGCTTTTACCTTCCATGGCTTAAGAACAGAATGGAGGCTGATCATGAATTTTTCAAACGCTATCATAATGACTTTCAGCTACTTAACGGAAAATTGTTAGAGTACTATGGGCTTAAGGATGAATTGAAAAATAGTCTGTCGCAAATTACAATCGCGCCAGATTTAGAAGAAGTAGACTCGAAGAAAGTAATGGAATTCCTGCCTTCTGTCATTGGGGATATGGAGTATGATAAAGACTACGTTTTAAACGAGAAACTTCTTGTGTTTACCTTTGATCAAATCGTCGGGTATATAGAGACGTCCGTTGATAAAGGTGTTGTAGAAATGAAGAAGTTGCGATCAATAGTACATTAACTAATGATTGTTTATTAAAATACCTGTGTGCAAGGATTATTGACAATTCATCATATGTGATAAAAATAAAAAAGTTGGAGCATTAGGCAAATCCAATCTGACCTAATCTCCAACTTTTTAACTTTTATATATTCCTAATATCCTCAATCAGTTTTTCAACATGTTCCTTTTTTGTAGCCCAGCTCGTACAAAATCTCACAACACTATGTGTATCATCGACTTTCTCCCAATAAGAAAAAGAATACTTCTTGCTAAACTCACTCAACACATCATTCTGTAAAATGGGAAACTGTTGATTCGTCTTGGAATCATATCTTAATGAAAAGCCTTTTTCAACAAACGCCTCTCGAATCATCATCGCCAAGTCCACAGCATGCTTGGAAATCTCATAGTACAAGCCATCTTCAAACAAGGTTTCAAACTGGATCCCTAATAATCTCCCCTTGGCGAGCAACCCACCTTTTTGTTTAATCATATACCGAAAGTCTTTTTTAAGATCATCATTTGTGATTACAACCGCTTCACCAAACAATGCTCCTATTTTCGTTCCGCCGATATAGAACACATCACAAAGTCTTGCAATATCACTTAGAGATAGATCGTTGTCTTTTGAAGCGAGACCATAGCCTAATCGAGCTCCATCCATAAATAATGGCAAACGACATTCTCGGCAAACTTTGCTTAATTCCTCTAATTCGGATTTACTGTAAGTCGTCCCATTCTCGGAAGGGTGAGAAATGTAAACCAAACCTGGCTGAACCATATGCTCATGAGTAGCATCATTCCAATGGGCATCAAATAATTCTTTTACTTGTTTTGCATTGATTTTTCCATCATCACTCGGCAAAGTAAGCACTTTATGTCCAGTGGCTTCAATTGCTCCCGTTTCATGTCCTGCGATATGACCCGTAATTGCAGAAACGGCTCCTTGATGCGGACGCAATATGGAAGAAATAATCGTAGTATTTGCTTGTGTTCCGCCAACTAAGAAGTGTACATCTGCATCCTCTACATCACACGCGTTTCTAATATAACCCCTGGCCCTTTCACAATATTCATCCATACCATAGCCAGGCGTCTGTTCTTCATTGGTTTCCAGTAGTCGATTCAGAATTTGTATATGAGCACCTTCTGCATAATCACTTTCAAAACGTATCATTTCTAATCCATCCACCCTTGCAGTAATTTTAAACCTATTTTGAGTATATCTTGTCCTGAAAATAAAATTAAGTATATCTTTGCCATAGAGACAAAGATATACTTAAAGTCACGCTTATACGTGTTGTATTTTCTATGGAGACGGCGGGAGTTACTGATCTAAAAACCTATTAGTGCAGGGTACCAGGTTCTGAAACAATACAACATTCAACGCCGATCACTGTTTACTTCTTCAGAAAATAACGTTAATCCTTCTTGAATTAAACCACCCGTTACTTTAAGTGCATCCTTTCACAAAGTTAGAACAGCATAGAGTTATTCTAGTTTACTAGATAATTCAAGCAATATCTCCGGCCAAAAATCTACTTTTCCAGTTGTCTTTCCAGTACGAACTATTACAACGTTATTTTTAGGACTAACATAGATAACTTGACCATATTTGCCATGTGCAAAAAAATCATAATCTCCATCTTCACGTTCGTATCCTAACCACATATATTTGTAATATCCTTGGTCGCGATTGAAAAAGTCCCAGTCGGTATAACTGTAGTAGGAGTCATTAATATTCCCTTTCTTTTTTGTGGAATCAATTACCCATTGGCTTGATATAATCTGTTCTCCGTTCCAGTTACCTTTATTCAAATACAATTTTCCAAACCTAGCAAAATCGATAGCCCTGGCGTTTATCCCACTTTCCATTTTCTCAAACCCATGTTTTCTGCTATCAATACTCCATGACGCTGAATAGCCCATTCCAACTGGTATCCATAATGTTTCTTGTAAATATTCAGAAATTGTTTTTTGAGTTGAACTTTCTAAAATTATTCCTAACAAAAGAGGATGATAATTATTGTATAGAAACTTTTCGCCTGGCCTATCGACTAATTTGGTTTCCTCTAAAGCCAGACGTCTTAGATTAGGGGAATAATATGTTTTAGCATCATCGCCAAACAATAAGCGTCCTTCAATATAACTAATACCAGAGGACATCTCTAAAAGGTGTTCAATACTAATCTCTTCGAAACCTTTATTAATCAATTCAGGTATATAATTAGTAATGGGCTCTTCAATACTCTCAATATAGCCATCCTCTATTGCTTTACCAATGAGAAATGATACAAATGACTTTGCTACAGAAAAAGACGTATTTATACACTCCCTACAAGAGTCGTTAAAGTATTTTTCGTATATTATTTTGTCATTTTTAATGATAATAAATGATGTTGTATCAGTCTCAGTAAAGAACTGTTTAGCATCGCCAATCGAATACCTTTTTTGCTTATAGTCATAGTTAATATCCATCAACAATTCATCGATATTACTTTCTTTCAAGTCATATTCGAACGTATGGCTGTCATTCGCCTTCTCAATCTGCCTAAATGCAAACTTTTGATGATCGTAAAAATCAGACTCCCCCCAGAAAGCCGCCCTACCTACATAGGTGAATGATTTATAATCAGGCATTATTAACATATAAGAAAAAAACACAAGAACTAATACTACAATTAAGATACCAATCTTTCTTTGCATAAGTTTCTCCTTAATTTCAGACTTCTAATTTATCATTCTATAGTTTATCTAACGATTTAACTTGAAGAAACGGCAGTCTTTACTATCACACCCAAAAGTTGAAGAACATTCATCAATATCAACACTCTGCAAAAGATTTACTATAGGCATCTAAAACCAAATTTATATTACGTTGCAGTCGCATGCTTATCCATTTTCATTAAGATTAGCATAAAATCCGCTTTATGTCCTCTGAATTTACAGATAATTTATAATGTACTCTTAAGGTTTTGAAACAAATCAACATTCAATGTGAAACTGAAGGCAAGTTATTAGAACATGTGTATTGGCTGTATGTTTATCATAAACTGTCCGTATACTAAAAAAGACTGAGTGCGTCGACACTCAGTTAGTGCAGCTGACATTCGTATGAAGTGCGGTTGGCCTGTAATACGAGAGTTTTTCAGAAGAGTAACTTCTCTGCTTCCTTGTCGGTGAGCGGAGGGTGGTTACTTTTTTTCTGGAAGATCCATATGAAAAAGGAAAGTAAATAGTAAACCTAAATTTGAATAACAGGAACATGGAGGTATGAAATTTGAGGATCAAAAAAATAGATCATGTGGGTATAATCGTAAATGATCTCTCTGGAGCCAAAGAGTTTTTTCTCGATTTTGGAACAACACATCATCATTGATCATTTTTTTCTCAAGAAATCTTTTTCCTCAATGAATACATACGTTTGCACGATTTGTGCCTTCATATAAGAAAGATTGGGCTTAAGTTGTTGTTCTGCAATCAGATAATGTTTAGATGTGCCCGCCGTAACAAACAAGCTAACGACTTTATCCAGAAAAGCATTCACTGGCTGGAAAGTTCATGCTTCTTTTCAATACTGTTTTCCATAATAATTATGGAGACGGTGGGAGTCGAACCCACGTCCAAAGGCTCTGCTACTTCAGCGTCTACGCGTGTAGATTCACTACTTGCGATTTGCACGCACGTTTCCATCAATCAAGGCGTCTTGAGCGCTATCCTGATCATCTCTGTCAACGGCCTCAGTAGGCGACCGTTACCGTATCCCACTAATAGGTGAGCCTAACAATTCCACATGGGCGATTGAACTGCTAGGCAGATTCATCAGCTTACGCTGCGAATGCTAGGTTGTTGTTTGTTTTGCCAGTTATTATTAACTGCCGTTTCTGACGGAGTCGAGCCTTCGACGAAATAGTGATTACTCTTAGCTAAACTCCCTTAATTTACTCTCAAACAAAATATTGAACACATCATTTTCAATAAACTTGTCAAGTAATCTAATATTTTTAAATATCTCAACAGATTCAAGATATTTTTCTTTCAGCTTGGAGTTTTCTATAATTTTTTTATCCTTTTCACTTAACTTTTCACAAATATCGGAAAAGTTTTTTTTCGATCACTTGCTTAAGTTCATCGTTTGTTAATTGAGTGAATTTAATTTTAGTATCAATTCTTGAAAATATTGGAAACCCTACTACTCCGGCAACATGCTTTTCATCAATAAAATTTGATGTTAGAATAAAAATACAATTCGAAACATCAACTTTATAATTGATATCTTCGAATTCTCCCTCGTCAAACATTTGATAAAATACATTATATAAGGCTGGTGTAGCCTTATCGAATTCATCCACTAAAATAATATTAGTCTCCCTAGCAAGAAGATCTCTTGCTAACGAAGGTTTTCCATGTTCATCCCCGAAGATATATTTATACGCTTCATCAGTTTGCATCATAGAAAATTGAATACGTGTTAACTTTCCATGATAAAACTCACTAATATTTTTTGCTAGTGCCGTTTTACCAACTCCAGATGGACCATAGTAAAGAAGTACAAGAGGTCTCTTCTCCCTCAATACCATTGATTTATACAAGCCAACACAAGTCTGCTTTTTAGCATCATCTTGCCCTATAACCTCTCCCGCATTCAAAATCCCATATAGCTTTACGATTTCCTCTGCTGAAGCCTCATAATAATTAGATGATTTATCTTCAATAACATCTTCAAATTCAACCCGAAGTGAATACTCTACTCTTTTGGGGGCATTTTGAATATAAAGATTCTCAATATCATGTCCTAATATAATAATATTAGGAAAATTAGTGATAACATGACTCGTTACTGAAGAAAAGTCATCAGCATAAATAACCACGTTCTCAATCTTTTCCTTATTATATTGTCCTACCTCTTTTGTAGCGGCCCAATCATTGGCACGTATCTTTTCATTGTATTGTCTTACTAGTTCCATAAAAGGTGTATATTCTTTAACCATCTCATTAGAGAGTAAATCATTAAAGTCTTTCTTTGACCCTTTAAAAAGAACAATTTTCTCCATTTATTTCACCCCTGCTAGGATAACATCAAACACAGGTATAACTTTATCGGAAATTTCTAGTTTTGGCTCCTCACCATGAAACCCATTGAACTCAATTTCATTCTTTTGCGCATTAAGCTCAAATTCAGTTTCGAATTTTAAATCTGCAAGCTTCGTTTCCCCAACATGGATTGAGTAAAGTGTTAGGTTCATTCTCCTTAAATCTTGTATACGATAGTTATTTTTAAACGAATCAATATTAAAGCGAAATACTCTAGTAATATCTGCTTTTTCACCAATTAATTCATAATAACCTTTGGTGCCTCTAATTCCTTCATTCATTTTTGAAACAGTCATTGTTATATTAGAGACGTCATCAATTCGTTGATGACCATCCATCATTTGAGTAATCGGTGCTATCATAGCGTAATATGTCATTGACTCTTTATCTACTGATAATTTAAACCCATCTACAATATCCAATAATGGCTTTCTTTTTCTAAATTCAACACTGTCCAAAAAATCGTAAAGTAGGGTATTTTCTATGATTGTTTTGGCGATTCTTTCCCCATGAAATCCTCCAGATGCTCCCAAGCTTGCTTGAACATTACCGGTTAGTCCTGTCGCTTTTTCAACAAGTAATTTAAGAGCGCTTTGTTTTCCTGCCTCAGCAGAAGCTTTAGCATCAGCATTTGCCCCCCCACTGACTTCATTAACGAGTTCAATTGTTCTTTTAAATACCTTTTCTCTCAATTTGAAGCAAGTCCACTGCAGAGGTCTCGTCAAAGTAGACTATTTTCTTTAGATTCTCACTCAATATCTATACACTCCCTTACCAGTTGGATTGGTATAATCTTTTCTTCGTATGTCTCCTTAAAACACATGCCCACACAAAGTGGATCCTACAGACATTCAAACAGGTCGTGACACTTTTAGTTTGTCTACTTATTGAAGGGGAAACACTATGCCAACCACCAATTCGCTACATGTAGCTACATCCTTTATTCTATCATTCAAGAGCAGAAATGCGAACGTAATTTCCCAATATGATTCAAACAAAAAGAAGCACAAATCCCCCATATAGAGAATTTGTGCTTCTTATCTTTACTGTTTTCCACAATAACTATGGAGACGGCGGGAGTCGAACCCCGCCTTTCGAGAAAGACTATAATACCAATGATTATAAGGGTTTATAGTTGCTATTGCAAATGTTTGACTACGCTTTTGACTACGTTTGAATTAAATTCGTTGCGGGGGCAAAGAATGTAAGGATTAATAATACCTCTCTTTTTCAAACAAATTATACTCGGCAAATGCCAAAATTACTTATCAATTGAGAGGAGTAAGAGAATGATGTTATATAGTAGCAAAACAACTTCCAAAGAATTAATAATTTAGATGATCAAAGATCAACAACACCAAATTAAACGGCTTTTATACCAGTGAGTGGTTGAAGTAGGTACAAATGTAATTATCAAATTCTGGGAGGACGACTTTTTTTATGGAGGTCTTCCTCCTAGATTAATAAGTGCAAAGGTGTGAAACACAGTATGCAGACTTCTTATTGTGTGCGAGTACAAATTTCATAATTCAATTGTTAACCGTCAATACCTTCCTTTGATACATCTCTTGTTTTGTAGTTGAATAAGCCATTTCATAAAAATTAAATTCTTGAACACCAAGCTCTTGACATTTCCTAGAAACCAATTCGATTATCTTGTTCTTTTCGTCTATAGGCGTTCTCAAACCGAATATTATAGCTTCCAAATCTTCGAATTCATACTCTAACAGTCTATCTTGCGGATTAGTAAAGCTATCCAAAACACTACTCAAAATGATTCTATATTCACGTTCACTTGACCATTCTGGTAGTTTCTTAAGAAATGCTTTTTCAAATGATTCCCAATGATTCTTTCTCCATTCTTCCATTTCTTCTTCCATATCTTCTTTGATATGCCCTGCACACTCACTAAGTTCACCAGCTTCATTCATATACCATTGATTAAGTAAAGGATTAATAGGAATCCTTCCGATATTCCTAAAGAAATCAAGTTCCTCAAAATCTGTCGAGTAAGAGATTTTTTGGAGTGGGTATTTTCTGTAACCATATGTCTTGCCACTTGAGGAATAACCAATAATAGACTTTAAATTCAGCACAGGGTTTTGTTCGTCTGCAACTTTGTACTTTAAACATACTCCTCTATGATTATCACCATAGGAACCCCAAATTGATGAGTTGTTACAGCTATCCATAAAACACGCAATATACGCTTCCGGATATGTTAGCTTCTTAATTGCATCTAAATAAAGCTGTGGAAATTCAATAAAAATATTTCGCATTTTAACACTATCTTTTAACTGGTATAGGTGCTGGTGATCCATTTCTCTCATATATTCACTTATTACCTGCATAAGAATTTTGTAATTTTCTTCTCCATTAAGATCGGTCTTTAACTCATCCCAAACGCCAGTAAACCCTTTTGAAAAATCTTCAGTGTCTCTTCTTTTTCTCCCTTTCTCGGAAGAGTCAGGGACTAGCCCGTGCTTTATGTCAATCTCTAAAATTGCATCCAAAGCATAGTTAGACAGTAATTTAAGGTGTACAAACATTTCTTCTTCATATATTTTATTTGGATTAACGATAATAAATTGGAGATAATTCTCCACAAAATTATTGGAAAAGAAAACGTCATAAATCTCTTGAATTCTTTTTTTATAAGATTCAGTCGGCAAACTGTCGAAACTTTTAAATACCGGTATATCCTCTTTTTTAAGCTGTTCATCTTCATCGGTTAATCTTGCAAGAAGTATCATATGTTCTAAACATAAAAGGTAATGTTTCAGTAAATTCCTCCATACAATTTCGTCTCCTTGCCAATAATAGAGACGCATACCTTCCATTGGATCATTTAGTTGTTCAGGGTGAGCAAAATATATTTGCTGTTTCTCCAACTCTTGAAAATCCCCAATTAGATTTGAAACAGTTCGAAACCTGTACATTATCTTCACTCACTTTTCCCTTAAAGTATAGATCATATTTTAACTCTGCAGAAACAGCAATCTAAAAAGCTAGTTCTTCACCTTTTTATTTTTTCTTTTTCTTTTTCTATCTCGTTCTTTTTGTCGTTTACTTGCTCTGTTTTCTCTTAATTTTGTAACGTGTTGATCCCACTCTACACTACTCGTCTTTCTTAATTCCGATGGATTATTTCTAGTAGGAAGAAAACTATTTGTTTGATCAGCCATACTTAAACCTGCTGAGGTATCAATTATGTAATAATGATGATAGTTATAAGCATGTGTGGATCTCTTAATTGTAGTATTTTCAAAATCACTTTTTAGCAACGCATAAGGATATAAATGCTCTATTAATCTTTCCATTGTTTGTTTTTCAGTCGGAGTAATCTCTTCTTCCCAAAGTAAAACTAGAAACATCCCCGACCCAAATCTCAATACACATGATAATAGTAACTTTTTGAATTCCATATTTTCCTTTTCTTTATTTACTCGGAATTCGTTCTCCAGAGGATTTACGAGTTCTATGAGGCTACCCTTTACAAATATCGGATTAAAAAATACTCCTAATTTCATATTATCAAAAAAGAACTCTGGCAAAGGAGTCATATCGACAGAAAGACCACCAAAAACAGAAATAGGCATTGCAGATGTTTCCGTTCTACCAAGTATGTAATCAAGGTTAGATTCAAACGACGTCGTTTGAATTTCTGATTTTTTCGTCCTGGCAATATTAAACATAATTTTTAACAGCCATCTAGAAAGCAACGAATAATTGTATGGTAAAACTAGTTTATCTTCAGCCTCATATGTATTTACAAAATAATCTCGGACCATTCCTGAACCATATGAATCAAGTTCAGATAGAATTACGTTATTACAATTATCGCAAACATCATTGATAACTATATTTTCACTTTTAAAGTATTTTATTTCTTTGTCGTACCTTATATTAAAGTCACATTCTGGAAACATATCAAGAAGCGCCTGAGGAATAATATGTTCCCCTGTCATTCGTCCATCTTTTTGGCAATAGCTACAAATCATAATTTTTCCCCCTCTATATATTTACAACAGTAATCCATTCCTTTACTCAACTATTCTGCCCCATTATTCATCAATCAATATCTAGTAGGGAGAGTTGAGATATTTATAAACTCATCTATACAATGACGAATCTTATTGTTTATCTCCAAAATCAAATTCAAGTTAATGAAATCCTCATTCTCCACAAAATAATCATAAAAAGTTTTTACATCATCATAATGTATAGTATTTCGAAGTTCAGCTACCTTCTCAAAGCTGTTTAGCATATAGACTTCTAGTGCTTTTGATAATTCCCCTTGCCCATTATTATTTAGCTCTTCAAATTGAGAAGTAGAAAACTTTTTCAAATTCATCAAGGAATCAACAATACTATCCATACGAATCGTAATAAAGCGATTCAGAAAGTAATCATCTATAAAATCTCGGTCAATTATTCTTGAATTATAACTCCTACTAATCCAACTTACCCCAAAAGATTCTTGTAAAATTAAAAGCAGTCTATATTTAAATACATTTTCTACGTTATTCCTATCGAATAAAATAGTATGGTTAATATCTTTATATATTAGCTTAAATGCTTCCAATTCCTTTATTCCTGATTCACTTGAGTTATATTTTTGAAGCATAGGAATGGATCTTTCCAATCCCTCAATAAATCCTTGTAATTGTGAACCGACTTCCATAGACAAGTAATATATACCAGGCTTATCATCTTTTTTATGCTCTTTTAAACTCTTTAACCTTCTCAGTAAATGTCCTACATATAAAGTACTTCCTATAGTTTGTCCCTTTTCATCTAGATAAAATCCAATATTATCAGCAGCCACACCAAAATCATCAATTTGCTGTTTCAAGATTTCCTCATAAATCTTTTGATTACCACCCTTTTCAAATAATTTTATTTTATTTCTAAATTCTTTTATAGCAAAGGGTATCCCTTCAGTCGTACCAAGTATATCCTTATGCACTTGGTAAATAATTAAACAACTATCTCTCATCAAAGTATAAGAAATAACTGCGTTAAAGACTTCACTATCCTTCACCCTGAAAAAAAAACGCTTTAGAGAAACCAAATCAAGATACACAGTTACAAATTTAGAAGTCTTTTTGCTGATAATAATCCCCCATTCCTTCTGATATGACATTCCACTTTATGCTGCTCATCATTGAAACCAAAAAACCGCTCATAATCTATGTTATGGGCGACCGCTCTCTTTCAAAAGATATAATCAGTAAAACACGGTAGTCTTGGTCATCTAAGAGAATTATGTTTAGGTCTATTGTAACGCGAAATTATTTAATCTTCAATCAAACTAGAAAAACCTATATAAGAATTAATAAAAAAGGAGCACAACCATAACGAGCTCCTTTCGCACCAGGGGGGGTGTTTGTTGCAGTCTGTTGCATTACTAGCCTGAATCTGCATCACGCACCACATTATTTCGGTAAAAGAGAAAGCGAAGCTAAGTATTTTTATTTATCTATCCAATCTTTGATTTTTGATAGCGGATTATTTGATTATCTCCTTTCCTCCACCCTCTATTTTGCGTAGCAAAATAGGTTAACAGGTAGATAATATTCTTTGTATATAATTGTATTTAATAGTAGCCAATTTATAGCTGTTACTAGTCTATAAATTAGACTCTTTAATCAAAAAAAAGCCCTGATAGTCTATTTACTAGATCATCAAGGCTATATTATATCCCTTTGTTTCCGGATAGAGTCTCACGTCAGCGATTCATAGATCTTATCGATTTCAACCGTTACCATGTTGTAAACTTCAGAAATTTCGACAGCGTACTTGCATTTCGATTGTTCATAAAACAGTTCATTTATCAATTCAGTAATAGCAATGATTGACTTTGCGTGATATTTCTCTTCTTTTATGAACAGCATAGTGGCATTAATGAAAACTTTTTTTCCACGTAAATAATCAGCACCCGGATTATCGATTAATGCTACCGACCAATTATTAAGCTTTCTTGCACGATAATGATGAATCCATTCACTTAAAATTACATAGGGGTTTTCTGAAGCGTCATTTATTACATAGATGTTTCGTCTATCAAAATCAACTGCCTTCCTAATACACCCTTTTTTCTCCAAAGAGCTTATTGCTTTTTTTACTGTACTTAATCCAAGCGTCGTATTAACACTTATATGCGACTCAGTTACTTTACAATAGCCATCTGAATGGATTTTAGTAGTGCTAGCCCATGAAATTAATTCATAAAGCACTTCCTTCTCTGTAGGAGATAGGAAATGGCATCTTCTCAAAACCTCAGGAACCATAGTAAATGTTCCACTGTGTTCATTTGGAAAGAAAATCTCCTCGCCCTGTTCTCGGTATCCTAACTGTTCTATAGGCTTAAATGGTCTATTGATTAAATCGTCTAAGAATCTCTTCATAATTATCCCCTTTTATCGATTTGATGTGTCATAATGCTAGACATTTTCTATATACGTAACACGGGTGTCTATAGTTAAATAAAATCTGCAACACTTTTCCTGAAATTCTTCCCGTAGGTAACATGTAGCCCCCACAAAAAGACGATTCAACACCTGAAATGCTAGGCACCGGGGGGGTTACTTATAAAATCTCAAATGAATGGTATTTTTTTAATCGTTCACCCAAGAATTAGAGACTTGACATATGCCCGTTGATACTGTGCAGACAGACAGCTATTTATGGCTAGTCAATGATCCGAAACTTTCAACGAATAGAATATGAGCTATTATCAACTATGTATATATTGTCATCTAGCCCTGTATTGCTCCCTCATAAAACGAATAAGCAACAGCTAACTTTTTGTTTATTAGCAGACCCGCCATGTTTTTAGCACAATTTTTTAGAGCTTCTCTTTAACTCTTTCATTCCATGCTCGTATAAAGCACCGAAAGCACATAATGTGGCGGGGACTCTAAATGTGAAGGAGCTACTATAAATGAATGACCAAGCAATGATGATAGATATAGAAGATGTAGTAATGAAAGCTGTTCAGAAGGCATTATCAGGTGTTCAGTTTCAAATGACGGAGAGTGGATGGTTGTCCTTGAAAGAGGGTGCCAAGTACGCTGGTGTCTCCTATAACACGTTTGTAAAGTTCCGAGAGATGGGATTGCAAGTGTGTGAAATTGAGGGTATCAAGCGGGTATCACGCAAAGAGATTGATCGTTTTTTACAAGATCATAGTTTCTGATGTAATTTGATGAGGATTTGCCACTAGAATCGGTTATAATATCACTAGAGGTAAATCCTCTCTTTAATCATTTGCCCCCGCAACTGATTCAGGAGGAATTATCATGGCAAAGAAAAAAGTCTCACCCATAAAGAGTTATAAGCTGAAAAACGGTGATTTACGATATGAGTTCCCGGCTTATTTAGGTGTTGATCCGCTAACTGGAAAGCAAAAACGCACAATGAAGCGGGGCTTTAAAACACGTAAAGAAGCGGAATTAGCGTTGGCTCGTTTAAAATTACATGTTGCTAACGGTACGTACCAACAAGAACGTGCTGAAACTTATCAGGAAGTCTCTGACCTTTGGGTTAGGCAATATGAAAAGACCGTTGAGGAGAGTACGTTTGTAAAAACAACGGGTATCTTCAAAAATCATATATTACCAGTAATGGGTGACTACAAGATTGAAAAGATACATGTTGATGTATGTCAAAAGCATGTAGATGAGTGGGCGGACAAGCTTAAGAAGTTTCGTATGGTAAAAGCGTATGCTGCAAAGGTATTAGACTTTGCGATTAAGCGTGGCTATATACAAACAAATCCGTTTGCACATGTAGATACGCCCGCCAACGTTTCTAAGAAGTCTATTGTGGCGGACGAAGAGGAAGCAGAGAACTTCTATACTCGTGAGCAGCTTATTGAGTTCCTATCATGCTTAGAGCAAGAAAGTAATTACAAAGCATATGCCCTATTCCGTTTACTAGCCTTCAGCGGTATGCGTAAAGGTGAAGCATTGGCGCTTACATGGAATGATCTTAATTTCACTACAAATGAAATGCGTATCAACAAGGCACTTTCACGTGGCAAAGATAATCAGCTATATGTAAAATCCACTAAAACTGGCGTTTCCCGCACAATCAAAATGGACGACAAAACAATGGCTGTGCTAAAAGAGTGGAAGAAAAAGCAGAAGCAGGATTATTTAAAGCTTGGCTTCAATACGCTACAACCAAAGCAACTTGTATTTAGCAACGAACGTAATGAGTTTCTTCAGCCTACTAAAACTCGTAAATGGATTGTACACGTGCAGAAAAAATACAACATCGGGACAATTACGACACACGGTTTACGTCATACCCATTGTTCTTTGTTGTTTGAGGCAGGGGCCACTTTAAAGGAAGTACAAGATCGTCTAGGACATAGTGATGTACAGACAACGATGAACATCTACACACACGTTACAAAGAAAGCGAAAGAAGAAGCAATACTGAAGTTTGCTAACTACATTGAAATGTAAATGGATGACTACGCTTTGACTACGTTTTTGACTACGTTCCATTGATACTAAATGAAATTAGATGAAACAGTTCAAAAGAAAAAACCCTTGATAATCAAGGGTTTTGACACTGTTTGAAACTCCATGAAATTAAACTATGGAGACGGCGGGAGTCGAACCCGCGTCCAAAGGCTCCAATACTTCAGCGTCTACGCGTGTAGATTGACTACTTGCGATTCGCACTGCATTATGCCGTCAATCAAGGCGTCTTGAGCGCTATCCTGATAATCTCTTGCAACGGCCTCAGGAGGCGACCGTTACCGTATCCCACTAATAAGTGAGCCTAACAATGACTGCTAGGCAGTTTCATCGGCTTATTAAGTTGCGAATGCTAAGTTGTTGTTTGTTTTGCCAGTTATTATTAACTGTCGTTTCTGACGGAGACGATCCCTTGTAACTGTTAACCAAAATGGACACACTATTCAAAAGAATATTCACGCTTCACCACAATCGGAGAAATGGAAACAGCGGCAGAACTTCATGTTATGATGGGAAATAAATACACTAAGGCCCGACTAGCTCCTATCGGCTTGTCGAGCCATTTTCTCACGCAAAATTTCCGATTGTCCCCTAAGAACCGTACCCTGTTGCCATCGGTGGTTTAAGCATTTATATTCAGAAACTGTTCGACTTCGGATTGTATAGGAATTGGATTCACAGCACCAATTCCTTGTGTTGATAATGCAGCAGCAGCGTTAGCGTATAACGCCGCTTTATCAGGTGTATCACCCTTTAAAAGCCTAGTAATAAATGCTCCATCAAAAGTGTCTCCAGCACCTGTGGCATCAATGGATTTCACCCTGAAGGCCGGAATATGCTTGCGCATATCACTAGTAGCCACAATGGAGCCCTCCTTACCCATTTTTAGAACCACCATTTTTATTTTGTAATCTAAATAAAAATCTATTATTTGGTTAGGATCGGTCAAGCCTGTCAGATGTGTTACATCATCTAAGCTCGGCAAAAAGATATCCACGTTTGAAAGAGTACTATGAATAATTGCCTTCGCACGTTCCAATGACCATAGTTTTAATCTTAAATTCGGATCATAAGTTACTGTAACGCAATGCTTCTTAGCTAATTGAATTGCTTTGAACACAGCATCACATGATTCAGTACTTATAGCCTGTGTTATTCCGGAAATATGCAGATATGATAATCCCATAAAGGATTCTTCTTTTATATCATTTTCAGATAAGTAGCTTGCAGCAGATCCTTTTCGGTGATACGTAAATTCATGACCATTATCACCGTAGCTAATAAAATATAAACCGGTGTGATGTTCCGGGTCAATTTTTACTAATTTTGTGTTTACCTTTTCTTTATTCCAAAGCATAATAAATTTTGAGCCAAACGTATCATTTCCTACTGCTGATTGATAGCCAACAGAGGCACCTAGTCTGCTGGCCGCAATGATGAAATTGGAGGTGTCCCCGCCAAAACCTGAGGTATATTTTCCATCGGCTGATTCACTAAACTCAATTAGTGGCTCACCAATTGCTAAAATATCCAAATTTAAGCCCCTTTTAAATTCGATTATATTTTTCAATACCTTTTCGTAATGACTTTTCACTTAATATAAGCATAGTCTGTTCTACTTCACGTTCTTCAATTTCCAAAGCAACTTTAAGGACATCCAATACTGACTTCGAAGGAACTACAACTATGCCATCTTGGTCACCAACAATTAAATCACCCGGATGAACAGTAATTCCTCCACATTCTACCGGGACATTTAATGCTTCTGTTTTATACCTACCAACAGTTGTTACAGGAGCAACACTTCTCGAAAAAACTGGAAAGTTAAAATCACGTTTAATTTCAGTCACATCCCTAACAGCGGCATCGAGAACCGCCCCCTCCAAGTCTCTTGCGACTGAGCCCGCAGTCATTAATCCGCCCCAGCAAGCAACATTTTTAGAACTACCTTCAAGACCAATAACGATGACACTTCCAGCAGGTGATGAATCAATCGCGTCTAGTGCATGTTCTGGTGGCAACTTTTCATCTGTAGCAACTTCCGAAACAGTAACAGCGGGTCCAACGATTCTACAATCATTAATACGTGGCTTTATTTCAAAATCCATAAACCCTTGTTTGCCAACAACTTGGTCAATCGCATCAGAAATTGATGCTGTAGAGATCCTTTTGAATTGGGCGATAATTTCCTTCGTATAGATCATGTTTTAATAACCCTCCCGAAAATAATTTTCAACTTTTTGTTTAAACAATGTCGCCTTTTGTCTAAATCCTGAAATATTATTAGAACTTATTAAATTCAAATCTACCAAATCTGAACCAACCCCAATAATGTCTGCACCTGCTGCGAAATAACTCGTAATATTATCCGAATTAACTCCTCCGGTTGGCAGCAATAATATATGTGGAAAAACTGCCTTTAACGATTGAATATACGAAGCACCTCCCATTGACGATGCCGGGAAAACCTTTACAACACTACTTCCACTCTTCCAAGATTCGAGAACCTCTGATGGGGTGAGTCCGCTCATTATACAAATTATTTCTTCGCTTACACATAATTCAGCTAATCCATTTACATAACAGGGTGACACTATATATTCTGCGCCAGCTTCTATACATTTTTTGGCTTCATCGATTGTTGTCACTGTTCCAGCTCCAATTAAGAGTCCCCTGTCATCCGACCAGAACTGGATTAAACGCAGAGCATCTGGTGTGGTAAGTGTTATTTCTACCGTTTTAAATCCAATCTCTTTTAACTCTAGTATTGCTAGATGTGCGTCTTCAAATCTATCCGCCCTAATTACTGGGATGATATGCTCTTCTTTGAGTTTGTTTAACCTCTGTTGGACTCGAGACACTCTATCGTTTCACCTCCATTAATACATTTACGCAATGAATAGGGGCACTACCGGAAAATACTCTTCTGACTTCCTCTGCAGCTTTTTTCTGCAATTCCTGTAAGGACTCTTCTGAATACCATCCCATGTGGTTGGTCACTACAACATTAGATAATCTAAATAGGGAAGTATTTACGTCCGGAGGTTCCTTTTCAAACACATCAAGTCCCGCACCGAATATTTCTTTTTTATTAAGAAGATCATATAATATATCTTCATCAATCAATCCGCCACGTGAGGTATTAATCAAAATACAGTTCTCCTTCAGCAGGGCAAGTGTTTCTTTATTCAATATATGGAAACTCTCTTTAGTTAATGGCATATGCAATGAAATAATATCTGATTGCCGACATAATTCATGTAAATCGCAAAGCTCTATATCATGGGGCTTATCCTTGATATACGGGTCATATACCAATACTTTCGAAAATCCAAAAGCACGTGCCTTTTCGATAAAACGGCGTCCAATTCTGCCATATCCGAGAACACCTAATGTTTTGTTTTGAAATGAATAGATTTTCTCACTAAACCCTGTATCCCAGTTTCCTTGCCTCACATTATTATCTCGTGATATAATTCTCCGCGATACGGTTAAGAGTAGCGCTAGCGCATGATTTGAAACTTCCTCTGTTCCATAGTCTGGTACATTCACTACATAGATATCTTTTTGCCTGGCAGCTTCAAGATCTATGTTGTCTACTCCTACACCGTATCTAACAATAACTTGACATTGCTCCATTTCATTGATCATAGACTTTGTAATTGGATATTCCCTTACCATTACTGCCGAAGCTGTCTTCAAATGGTGGAGAATACTCTCTATTGAATTTGTTCCATTTAGTACTATGAGTCTATAATCTAGGCCTTTAAATATCTGTTTTTCTTGTTCGAAATCAGGATATTTAGTATCAAGTTGAATGATCATTTTTGTTTGGCTCACTCTTTTATCACCTTCTAGTTTCCTGATTGTAACGATTCAATTTCATTTAAAATACCGTCTACCCATTTATTATCAGCTTCCTTACGTAGCCATTCTGCAACGGCTGGTTGGGTTACCTGCCTGAATTTTTCTATTTCATTTTCGCTAATCGTTGTAACCGTCATACCTTTCCCTGCTAAAATTGCCCCTGCATTCATATCCTGACTGGAAGTCATACCACGGTGAATCCATTTCACTAAATCTACACCTTCTTGAATGACTTTTTGTTGCTCTTTCGTCAATGAATCATGGAATTTATCACTTACTAGATAAGCATGATAGCTGAAAATATGAGAATCCAAGGTCACATATTTTTGACTTTCATATAAGCTGGCTGCCAAAATATTAGTCACTCCATTTTCTTGTCCATCCACTACCCCTTGTTGGAGTGCAGACGGAAGTTCCGGCCATGAAATTACGGATGGGCTTGCTCCAGTTGCTTTCATCATATTTTCAAATAACGGCCCAGGTTGAACCCTCATTTTCAACCCTCTCATATCCTCTATAGATTTAATTTCCTTTTTGTTATTGGTAAAATGCCGCACACCATTATCTGCCATCCCCAACAGTCGGATACCAGTAGCTTGTCTCATTTCTTCCCCAAGATCCTTTGTAAATTCACTATCATAAACTGTCCATGCCTCACCTTGGTTGTTAAATAAATAAGGTAGATTGTATACGCCCATTGGAGCAAATACAGAACTGATTGGACCATCATGAATGATTGTCATTTGGACTGTATTCATCTTGAGGTTTTCTAAAATTGTTTTTTCATCACCCAGCTGACTGGCAGGGTATATTTGTACATCAATTGCTCCATTTGTATGCTTTTCAACATAGGACTCAAACGCCAGGGCCGCAGCATGCTTCGGCTGATCTGCATTACCAGGTTGGAAATGAGCTAATTTTAATACAGTAGCATTTTTCTTAACAGACGAGTCTGCATCAGTTTTTTCCTTCTGTGTGCAACCTACCAAAGAAAAAGATAAAATTGTTGCCGCAACTCCTATTAGCCACTTTTTCTTGTTTACTTTCATAACCATTCCCCCAATTTCATTTTATTTAGACCAGCTTAAACTTACGGTTTATTCACCTCCTTAATATTTAAAAAAGTTAGGTATAAATGTACTAATTTCAGGTACTAAAATAATTAGCACTACTACAATGAGCTCCACCAAAAATAGTGGAAGGATTGCCAGACTTAACTTTTCAAGTTTAAGACGCCCAATAGAACTAATTACAAACAATAGCGGAGCCACAGGGGGCGTTAACATTCCGAGCCCCACACTTAAAATGATGACCATCGCAACCTGTATTGGATCGTTTCCAAGTTGGCTGGCAACCGGACTCAAGATAGGTACTAAAATGATTAGGGCTGGAATGGTATCAACAAACATTCCAGTGACTAATGCAAATAGTGCGACCAAGAATAATATTAAAATAGGATTATCTGTTAACTCTAAAAGCCACTCGGCGATCATTTGAGGTACTTGAGTATAAGTAAGTATCCAGGAAAATGCGGCCCCCATGGCAATAATTAAAAGAATCGAAGAGGTTACTATGGAACTTTGAATAAATATTTTAGGTATATCTTTTATTCTCAAAGCCTTTGTTACAAACAAACCAACTAGTATGGCATAGCCCACCGCTACCGCAGCTGCCTCCGTAGGAGTGAAAATACCACTTAAAATTCCCCCTAATAAGATGATTGGCATCAACAGTGCTGGTGTGGCTTCTAATAGGCTCTTCAATAACTCTTTTAAATTCCTTTTTTTTGTTTCAACTTGATAATCATTCTTTATAGAAATGTAATGATTATAAATCATTAATAACAGTGCAATTAAGAGACCTGGAATAATTCCAGCCAGAAACAATCCCATCACAGATGTATTGCCTGAAGTCAAGGCATAAATGATCATAAGAATACTTGGAGGAATAATCATTCCGATAACAGAAGTTGCAGCACTTAATGCACCCGAGTAGTATTTATCGTAACCCGCTTGACGCATCATTCTCATGACAACAGCACTAGGACCAGCTGCATCGGCAAGTGCTGAACCACTAATACCTGCAAAGAATACACTAATTAATACATTTACATGTCCTAGTCCACCTTTAATATTACCGATTAAATCATTTGACAACTTTATTAATAGATCTGTTAATTTTCCCCCGCTCATTAAATCAGCTGCTAATATAAAAAACGGAATAGTGAGTAGAGGAAAAGAATCGATTCCGCTAAAAACCCGTTGAGGGAGAACTTCCCAAGGAATATTACCGTCACTAATTATTGCTGCCAACGTAGCGAGTCCCATTACAATGGCAACGGGCAGACCAATTATTAATCCAATGATAAATGTAATAAGTAGGACCCCTACCAAATTAATCCCTCTTTTCTTGTTCTGGAAAGTCTTCAATGGAACTGGGCTTTATAATATCCTTAAACATTAGTAACAAATGCATAATAAACACAACTGCACCGACAGGTATTAAGAGATAGACAATCCCCATATTCCATCTTAATACCAGACTCTTTTGTCCCATAGTTCCAAGTGAATACATGAACCCCAGATAAGCGAGAAGACCCATAAATCCAATTATGATTAAAGCATTTATCGTACGTAAAAGCTTATTCAGTTTTTCATTTTTTATTAAATCTATGACAAGTTCAATACTAACGTGGCGGTGTTCCCTAAGAGCAAGCCCCGCTCCAATTAAACAGATGCCAATCATTAAAATTCTCGATAACTCCTCCATCCAGGAAAAAGAATAACTAAAAATATATCGGGTAATTACATTAACAAACACAATAATAAACATTAAACCCATCATAATTCCAATTAACATACTATTAATCTTTTGAAACAAGCTATCTAGTTTTTGTATCACTTAAATCACCACTTTCCACACTTTGTTTTTTACCTGATAATACTTTTTTCATAGTCTTTAATCTTTCGGATACTTGTTCTCCCTTTTGCAAAGATACACCCACTACAAGAATGTCTATTATCATTAAGTGAGTAAGTCGTGAAACCATTGGAGTGAAAATGTTAGTATCCTCATCTAATTCAGCATTAATAACTAAGGAACACGCGTCTCCAAGCGGGGTATTCTTAGAGGTAATCCCTATAACTGTTGCACCAAATCCCCTTGCTATTTCAATATTTTCAATCAATTCCTTTGATTTTCCTGTATTAGAAATAGCAATGATTACTCCTTCATTTCCTAAAAGACTACCTGACATACATTGCATATGTGGATCAGAGTAAACGCTACAAGGGATTCCTAATCTAAAAAATTTGTTATGGGCATCTAATGCAACCGCACCAGAGGCACCAAAACCCCAGAATTCAATTTTTGAGGCATTACTTAAAGTTTGTACCGCATGTTCGATTAATGCCGGATCAAGATTTTTAATTAGCTCGGAAATTGATTTTAATGAGTACTGTCCAATTGTTCTTATATAACTATTTGCATCATCCCCAACCTTGATGCCTTTATGGACATAATATTTATCACTGGCCAGCTCTCTTGTTAAATAAAACTTGAATTCTTTAAAACCATCAAAATCGAGCCGTCTACAAAACCGAATAACTGTCGGTTCACTCACATCTATTAAGAAAGCTACTTTCCCTATACTCATTTTCACAATTTCATGTGGCTGTTCAATTATGTAAGTAGCTATCTTTTTTTCTGACGGACTAAAGGATTCCAAACGTTCCCTGATTTCAGATAATATCACAGATAAATTCACCTCTTGTAGTTTTACTACTAGATTAATATGACTTTGTGCGTTTTCATATTACTACATCTTTATCTTTTTTAAGAAATAAGCACGGGAAACTGTAAAGTCCACATTTGACAAATCCTTTTTTTAAAACCCCCAATAGGTTCTAATGAATAGAAAAAAGAAGCACAAATCCTCCTTAAAGAGGATTTGTGCTTCTTATGTTTGCTATTTTCCATAAAAACTATGGAGACGGTGGGAGTCGAACCCACGTCCAAAGGCTCTGCTACTTCAGCGTCTACGCCTGTAGATTGACTACTTGCGATTAGCGCTGCATTATGCCGTCAATCAAGGCGTCTTGAGCGCTATCCTGATAATCTCTTGCAACGGCCTCAGGAGGCGACCGTTACCGTATCCCACTAATAAGTGAGCCTAACAATGCCACATGGGCGATGGAACTGCTAGGCAGATTCATCAGCTTATTAAGCTGCGAATGCTAAGTTGTTGTTTGTTTTGCCAGTTATTATTAACTGTCGTTTCTGACGGAGACGATCCCTCCGACGCGCAGCTCAAGCCCAGACCACCCCTGTCGAATCCGTAACGTCCCCCAAATGAGAGGTATTTCACGGTGCCACTTTCTGAAACCATTCGAAATTCTTAAATTTAAGTACCAGGCACTCGCTTATTTCTGAATCGCCTTACAAGCGATTCATCGCTATTTTCACCTAGACAACGTATAATAAATAAGACAGAGAAGAATTCATTTTTCCTCTAGTTTAAAAAAGAGGTGCTATTACTTGAAACAGTTTGAAACAGCATTACCTGAGCAATATGAAACTTTAAAAAAACAGGCCAATTATACGTCTAGCTGGCGAGATCGTTTAGACGCAGTCGAAATGCTATCGGCTTATCAACATGACAAAGTCATTGACTTATTAAAAAATCGTATGAAGCATGATACTGTCTACAAGGTGCAATTAGCAGCCTATGAAGCACTTGTGGCGTTTGGTGAAGACGTAGAGAAGCCATCACCTGCACGTTTTGATATCATTAAAGACACGGACAAAATTTTCCTACGGGTGAAAAAGAGCTTGCCGAAGGACCATACAGTGGCAGACTTTGCGGATAAGCTAAAACGTATGCGTTTAGATGTCTTTGATGCGTATGAAGGTGACAAAGGTGAACAATTTATGAACTGGTTAGAGGAACGTTGGGCTAAACTGTAATCAGTTGTTTCAAGGAAAGTCATTCTCTTCGCATGCGGAGGGGATGGCTTTTTCTTATCAGTGATTCTTGAACAGTCTCAAATGTCTGCACAAAAAAGAAGCACAAATCCTCATAAGAGAATTTGTGCTTCTTATCTGTACTGTTTTCCATAATAATTATGGAGACGGTGGGAGTCGAACCCGCGTCCAGAGGCTCTGCTACTTCAGCGTCTACGCGTGTTGATTGACAACTTGCGATTCACGCGCACGTTTCCGTCAATCAAGGCGTCTTGAGCGTATCCTTATAATCTCTTGCAACGGCCTCAGGAGGCGACCGTTACCGTATCCCACTAATAATAGGTGAGCCTAACAATGCCACATGGGCGATGGAACTGCTAGGCAGATTCATCAGCTGACGCTGCGAATGCTAAGTGGTTTGTTTTGCCAGTTATTATTAACTGCCGTTTCTAATTAGAGCCACGTTTAATTCTTTTAGAATAAATAACCCACTTCAGTTCAAAATAACAATGGTGATAATAAATAGTCTCTATGATGGAATAAAAAAAGGAGATGAATGGATGCAGGGTCGAATATTCAAGTGGTTGTTGGTGACGGGGTTTTTATTTTGTTTGCTTATAATAGAATTCTTGACTGTTTATGCGAATGACGAACCTTTGGGAAATCTATCGCAGGACTGGTCGAAAGCAGTCATACAAGATGATCAGGAAGAAGATTTGCCTGATCTTGACGGAGGAGCTGAAAATTCAGGTCGGGAACTTCAGCAGCCTGTTGACCTAAGAATTTTACAACAGCGGTATCCAGATATATTTTTCTTACGAGGTCCTACGGATCAAAAACGAGTTGCTTTAACTTTTGATGATGGTCCTGATCCACGTTTTACAAATGATGTATTAGATGTATTAAAACAGTACAATGTACCAGCAACATTCTTCGTGTTAGGTTCAAGAGCCGTTGCAAATCCGGATCTTGTTAAACGATATCAAAACGAGGGTCATGTAATCGGAAACCATACGTATGGCCATCCTAACCTGGTCGAAGAATCCGACCTCGAAACGCTAGAGCGGGAAGTAACCAGAACGGAAGATGCCCTTAACGAAATTATTGGTTATCGGACAAAATTATTTAGACCACCATATGGCTTCTTATACAATGAATTAGTCGAAAAGCTTGGTGAAATGAACTACTTCGTAATTGCCTGGTCGGTTGATTCCTTGGATTGGCAAGAAGACCCGCCGGAAGTTATTGCTTCGAATGTATTAGACAACATTCATCCTGGCGCGATTATTCTCATGCACGATGGGGCAGAATCGGGTGGAGATCGAACGAATACAATTGAATCGCTTCACCAAATTATCCCGGCACTGCAAGAGCAAGGGTACGAGTTTGTCACAGTTCCTGAATTATTTAATATTCCATACAAGAAATAGAAGGTCTCTCTTCTATTTCTTTTTAATTCCCAATCCCAATATCGATTACATTTGAACAAGAGAACTTAAAACAAGAAAAAACATAGGGAGATTTTAATCTTCCTATGTTTTCATTCATATTATTCATCTGTTTGTTTTTGCTTTTTTTTCAAATACTCCGCACGTATTTTTTCCAGGAGTTGCTTTTTATCAAATTTGGCCGGCTTGTTTTTTTCATGATACTTTGTCACAGCCGATTTACCTTTGTTATCCAATTGATATTTCCCCATTTTGTTCACCTACATTTCTTTTCTCGTCTATAAAGAGAACCTATTCAATAAATAAAATGCACCTTATTTAATGAAGTATACCTTTTACCTATTAGGAACTTTCATTCTAATGTGCTTAGTACTTTTAGATGATCGATCAAAGCTTTTATTGATAATCATTTTATCCATCTTATAACGTAAAAATAGGGATATTGCCCAAGAGTCCAGCTCCCGTTCAATACCCCTATCTTTTAAATCATTGTTACGACTATTTTTACCAGTCCATTTAACTATGGAGACGGCGGGAGTCGAACCCGCGTCCAAAGGCTCTGCTACTTCAGCGTCTACGCGTGTAGATTGACTACTTGCGATTCGCACTGCATTATGCCGTCAATCAAGGCGTCTTGAGCGCTATCCTGATAGTCTCTTGCAACGGCCTCAGGAGGCGACCGTTACCGTATCCCACTAATAAGTGAGCCTAACAATGCCACATGGGCGATGGAACTGCTAGGCAGATTCATCAGCTTATTAAGCTGCGAATGCTAAGTTGTTGTTTGTTTTGCCAGTTATTATTAACTGTCGTTTCTGACGGAGACGATCCCTCCGACGCGCAGCTCAAGCCCAGACCACCCCTGTCGAATCCGTAACGTCCCCGTTATGAAAGGTTGTTACACCTTTAAAGGGATGTCAGGAATGCCTGTTGAAAGGCTTCTGAACTATATCACTACTAGTATCATACTACATTTTGACGTAAAAATCAATACTGCTGTTTCGCTTTGAAGGCACGCTCCACTTCGCGTTTCGCTTCCTTCTTCTTTAGATCCTCACGTTTATCGTAGAGTTTCTTCCCTTTACCGATGCCAATCAATACTTTCGCGAAACCGTCTTTTAAGTACATTTTCAGCGGAACGATTGCGAAGCCTTCCTGCTTTGTCTGCCCAAGCAGCGTTGCTATTTGTTTCTTATGGAGTAGCAGCTTGCGCGAACGCAATGGATCGTGGTTGAATTGATTTCCCTGTTCGTACGGACTGATATGCATGTTAGAAATCCATGCTTCATTGTTCCGGATCAGGACGAACGCATCGCGCAATTGCACTTTGCCGTTACGGATCGATTTGATTTCCGTTCCTTGCAGCACAATCCCTGCTTCAATCGTTTCTTCAATCGCAAAGTCATGGTTCGCTTTTTTATTGATGGCCAGTACTTTCCCTTGACCTTTAGCCATAATGGTATCCCCCCACAATTAAAAATGCCGCGGCACTCGCCTCAACGAATGCCGCCACTTTTATTTTCTCTTTCTCGGAGCCTGTTTCTTCTTCTTTTTCGCTACACCTTCGTAGAACTTCTTCTTCTGGCTCGGTGCGCTTTTTTTCTTGTCACCTTTAGGCTTATCGGAATCTCCCCGCCGCCCGCCGCCACTTGATGGCTTTTTCGCATGGATGACTTTTGGCGTCTCTTTCCGTTTCCGGTGGAATGACTGCTTCATCCCTGCAATTTCAAAGTCGATTGCCGATTCCTCAGGCTTGACGGAAACGACGCGGATCGTCACTTCATCGCCGATCCGGAACTGTTTGCCGGTATGCTCGCCGATCATCATCATTTGACGGTCGTCGAAACGGTAATAGTCATCCGTCATATAGCTGACATGGACGAGCCCTTCCACGGTGTTTTCCAGTTCTACGAACATGCCGAAGTTTGTCACCGACGAAATGACGCCGTCGAACTCTTCGCCAATCTTATCGAGCATGTACTGAGCCTTCTTCAATGCGTCCGTATCGCGTTCCGCATCAACCGCCCGTCGTTCACGCTCGGACGTGTGCTGCGCGATTTCAGACATGTTTGCGTTCCAATGTGCAACCGTCTCCGAAGATACATCCTTATTAATCAAATACGTACGGATCAGCCTATGGACGATGAGGTCCGGATAACGTCTGATCGGCGACGTGAAATGCGTATAGAAATCGGCTGACAATCCGAAGTGGCCTAGACTCTCTTCGAAATACTTCGCCTGCTGCATCGAACGGAGGAGCATTGTCGAAATGACCGTCTCTTCCGGCATGCCTTCGATTGACTCGACAATTTCCTGCAAGGCCCGAGGATGCACTTTATTCCCCGTCCCTTTCACGACAATACCGAAGTTTGTCAGAAACTCGAAGAAACGTTGGAGCTTTTCCGCTTTCGGGTCTTCGTGGATCCGATAAAGGAACGGCACTTGTAGCCAGTGGAAGTGCTCGGCAACCGTTTCGTTCGCAGCCAACATGAACTCCTCGATGAGGCGTTCCGCCGCTGTACGTTCCCTTATGACAATATCAGTCGGCCATCCTTGTTCGTCGACAATCACTTTCGATTCCTTGAAATCGAAGTCAATGGCGCCGCGGTCAATCCGTTTCTGTCTCAAGATGGATGCGAGTTCAGCCATATCATTCAGCATCGGAACGATATGCTCGTACTTTTTCATGAGCTCTTCATCTTTTTCCTCGATGATCTTATAGACGTCCGTATACGTCATTCGTTCCTTTGATTGTATTACGCTTTCAAAAATTTCATGATCGATAACTTTCCCGCTGCCATCGATTGTCATCTCACATGACATCGTCAGGCGATCCACGTGAGGATTCAAGGAACAAATACCGTTCGATAGCTTATGCGGAAGCATCGGGATGACCCTGTCCGTTAAATAGACGCTCGTCGCACGATCATACGCTTCGTCGTCGAGCGGCGTGTTCTCCTGCACATAATAACTGACATCCGCGATATGGACGGATAACGTATATGTCCCATTATCGTTCTTGACGAGCGAAATGGCATCATCCAAGTCCTTTGCATCGGCCCCGTCTATCGTTATGACAAGATCCTTTCGTAAGTCGCGGCGTTTGAACAGATCCTTCTCCTGCACTTCATCCGGTGTTTTATTCGCCTGATCCATCACTTCTTGTGGGAACTCGACTACAATGCCGTGCTTATGGATGATTGATAAGATGTCGACCCCAGGATCGTTCTTATGTCCAAGGATTTGCACGACCATGCCGGTTGCCGACTTCAGCTCGCTCGGCCATTCCGTAATTTCCACGACGACTTTATGTCCATCTACAGCGTCGAGCGAATTCCCTTTTCCGATGAAAATATCCATCGGAAGCTTCTTATCATCCGGGATGACAAAACCGAAGCCTCGGTTATCCTGGTACGTTCCGACAACCTTCGTCGTTTTACGTTCAGCGATTCGAATGATCGCTCCTTCGCGCCGGTCGCCGTAATCACCTTTCGAAACTCGTACGAGTACGATATCCCCGTTCATCGCACCGTTCACTTCAGGCGGCGGAATGAATATATCGTCCATTCCATCCGTTTCCGGTGTGACGAAACCGAACCCTTTCGCATGTCCGATGAATTTACCTCTTACTAGGTTCATGCGCTCCGGGACGCCGTAACGGTTTGTACGGGAACGGACAATATCACCTTTTTGTTCGAGCTGCACGAGCATTTTGACTAGCTCCTTGAATTCCGCAGCCCCTTCAATACCTAATGACTCCTGGATTTCCTGAACCGTCAATGGTTTATACGATTCCTCTTTCATGAAAGACAACAGTCTTGTTTTTAACTCTTCGTCAATAAAATCCAATTACCATCCCTCCATTCATAACTATCGTCAACTAATTCCATTTTCACACGTTCCAGTCAAGTGATTCAAGAAATTGAAATACATCTTCATGAAGCTGTTCTTTTTCCGGATCGAGCGTAATGACATGACCGGATTTTTCGAACCACTCGATATGCTTCTGTTTGGACGCAGCATTGTCATAAATGATATTTGCAGAATCCGGATCAATTACGTCGTCATTCCTTGATTGGATAACGAGGAGTGGAGCATCGATTTCCGGAAGCTGCTCTTTCACATCGTCGACAAGCGGCTTTAAGTCGGCGAGCGACGGCATCGTTTTACCGCGGAGCACATCGACTTCTTCTTCGATTTCAGCTGCCGTTTTTCCTTCATATCTTTTATAATCCGAAGCATACTTCAATACGCCTTCATATAATTTATCCGGTGTTTTCATTATCATCGGCGAGCACATTGTTACAATACCCTTCACTGGCATTTTAACCCCTAATTTCAATGAAAATACGCCGCCTAAAGATAATCCTCCGACTGCGATTTCTTCGTATCCGGCTTCCTTTAACTGATTGTATCCTTCAACGACGTCTTCCCACCATTCGTCCGGACCTGTTTCGATCAGTTGTTCCGGCGGGACGCCATGTCCTTTGTAGTGCGGCGCTAGTGATGTATAGCCTTTCTTCTCTAAAAATCGGCCGAGCATCCTGACGTCAGCGGATGTTCCGGTGAAGCCGTGCAATAGCAACACGGCCCGTTTGCCACTTTCAAAAAAGAATGGCTTCGGTTGTGCAATTCTCATTCCCCAACACCCTTTCAATACTAAGAAAGTATGATTTCCGCTACAGGCGGACGCTTTCCGCGGGCACGGCTTCAGCCAATCGAACAGCGCAGGGTTCGATTTGTCTAATTTCTGCGTTTTGTGCAGAAATTAGACAGCACGTGCTCCCAACGCTTCGCTTTTGGTCGCAAAAGCCGTCCTTCGTTACGGCTTTCGCTCAGTCCAGGGTCTTCAGCTCGCGCTATTCCCGCCGGAGTCGCCGCCTTTCGCTCCCATCCTATCATTACATCAATTAATGTAGAATTAAATAAAAATACCCTTATGTATACTATCATTCCCTTTTCATAGAGGAAAAAAACGCCCGACCATACGGGTGGCCAGGCGTTTGTCAGTTATGCGATTATATAATTCCGATTAAATCTTCACGATGGCAATCGCCAAAATGAAAAATAAAATTGAAAGTACAATTGTCACTCTTTGAAGCACCAAGTCTAATCCTCGCGCTTTCTGTTTCCCAAAAAGTTGTTCGGCACCACCGGAGATGGCTCCAGACAGACCTGCACTTTTTCCGGATTGCAATAATACAACGACAATCAACGCCAATGATACGATTAATAGCAACGTCATTAACAAAGCATGCACTTTGTTCCACCTCCTGCGTAGAGCATCTCAACATTTATATTCTATCAAACATTTTTCACTGTTACAACAAATTTCGAGTTAAAAGCAATCAGCCGGCAAAAGCCGGCTGATTCATTGGATCATTTTTTCAGGTTATAGAACGTTTTCGTTCCAAGGTAAACTGCTGTTTCATCCAATTGGTCCTCAATGCGGAGCAATTGGTTGTATTTTGCGACGCGGTCTGTACGTGATGGTGCACCTGTCTTAATTTGACCCGCATTTGTCGCCACAGCGATGTCTGCAATTGTCGTATCCTCGGATTCACCTGAACGGTGGGAGATGACTGCAGTGTAGCCTGCGCGTTTCGCCATTTCGATTGCATCGAATGTTTCAGTCAATGTGCCGATTTGGTTCACTTTGATGAGGATCGAGTTGCCGACGCCTTCATTGATGCCGCGCTCCAATTTTTCAGTGTTCGTAACGAAAAGATCGTCACCGACCAATTGAACTTTTGAGCCAAGACGCTCTGTCAACAGCTTATGTCCAGCCCAGTCGTTTTCATCAAGGCCGTCTTCGATCGAAACGATCGGATATTTTGAGCAAAGCTCTTCATACCAAGCAACCATTTCCTCGGACGTCTTCGTAATTCCTTCTCCCGCTAAACGGTAATGGTTCGCTTTGCTGTCGTAGAACTCGGAAGCAGCGACATCCATTGCGAGCAGTACTTCTTCGCCTGGTTTGTAACCTGCTTTTTCGATTGCTTCCATAATTGTCGATAGCGCTTCTTCGTTGGATGCTAAGTTCGGTGCGAAACCGCCTTCATCACCAACAGAAGTGTTTAGGCCTTTCGATTTCAAGACGTCTCTCAGGCTATGGAAAATTTCAGTTCCCATGCGGAGACCGTGACGGAATGATTCCGCGCCTACCGGCATGACCATGAATTCCTGGATATCGACGTTGTTATCCGCATGCTCTCCGCCGTTCAATATGTTCATCATCGGAACAGGCAGTTGCTTCGCGTTTACGCCGCCAAGGTATTGGTAAAGCGGAAGGTCCAAGTAATCCGCTGCAGCGTGTGCTACTGCCATGGAAACGCCTAGGATCGCGTTTGCGCCAAGTTTGCCTTTATTCTTTGTGCCATCCAGTTCAAGCAGCGCATTGTCAACGACAACTTGATCTAACACTGAGTAATTGTCCACGATTTCATCCGCAATGATTTCATTGACATGATCAACCGCTTTTAAAACACCTTTTCCAAGATAACGGGATGCGTCTCCGTCGCGCAGTTCGACTGCCTCGTATTCACCTGTGGAAGCGCCTGAAGGAACGATGGCGCGGCCGAACGCTCCGCTTTCTGTAAACACTTCAACTTCAACAGTCGGGTTACCGCGTGAATCAAGAACTTCTCTTGCTTGGATATGAGTAATGATTGGCATTTCAATCTCTCCCTTTATTAGAATAATGGTGTTCCGGACATTTCTTCCGGCTGTTCGACTTCCAATAATTTTAGCATTGTCGGGGCAAGGTCCGATAGTATACCGCCTTCCCGCAACTCGATATCAGGTTTTGTGATGATGACCGGCACAGGGTTTGTCGTATGTGCGGTCATCGGCTTACCTTCCATCGTCACGACTTCGTCTGAATTCCCGTGGTCCGCAGTGACGATTGCCGTCCCGCCTTTTAGCATGAGGGCGTCAATGATTCTTCCGAGGCATGCATCGACCGTTTCGATCGCTTTGATCGTCGGTTCAAGCATCCCACTATGTCCGACCATGTCAGGGTTCGCAAAATTAAGGATAATGGCGTCCTGCGTTTCAGCCTCTATCTCTTTCAGCAACGCCTCCGTCACTTCAACGGCACTCATTTCCGGCTTCAAATCATATGTTGCGACTTTCGGACTTGCGATCAGAATCCGTTTCTCGCCTTCGAACTCATCTTCCTTGCCGCCACTCATGAAAAACGTCACATGTGGGTATTTCTCTGTTTCGGCAATCCGCAGCTGCCGGAGGCCGTTTTTCGAAAGCACTTCGCCAAGCGTGTTCTCCAAGTTTTCATTTCCGAAAACAACGTCTGCCCGAACTTCGTCGCTATAATGCGTAAATGATACGAACTTCAAGTTGTCAAACGTTTCCGGTCCGGTATGGAAGCCGTCGAACGCGGGATCCGTAAATGCCTTCGACAATTGAATGGCGCGATCGGGACGGAAATTGAAGAACACGACTGCGTCTCCATCTTTCACTGTCGCGACCGGCTTGCCTTCCTCCTCTATGATGAACGGTTCCACGAACTCATCATGGATACCTTCGTCATACGAGGAGAGGATGCCTTGTGCAGCATTTTTGAATGTCGCACCCGTACCGTCGACAATCGCCCGGTATGCGCGCTCCACCCGGTCCCATCTTTTATCCCGGTCCATCGCGTAGAAACGCCCGGAAACCGTGGCGATTTTACCGACTTCAAGTCCTTCCATCACCTTTTCGGTCTGCTCGACATAACCCGGAGCGGTCTGTGGACCGACGTCCCTTCCGTCAAGGAATGCATGAATAAATACTTTCTTAATTCCATGCATTTTGGCGAGGCGTAGGAGGGCGAATAAATGCTCGTAATGGCTATGTACACCGCCATCTGATAAAAGCCCCATCAGATGGAGTGAAGAATCTTGCTGCTTTACGTGTTCAATCGCTCCAAGCAACGCCGGGTTCGTCATGAAGTCCCCATCCTTAATGGACTTATTGATACGGGTCAAGCTTTGATAGACGATCCGGCCTGCACCGATGTTCAAATGGCCGACTTCCGAGTTCCCCATCTGCCCTTCTGGAAGGCCGACAGCTTCACCGCAAGCGGTTAACGTCGAGTGCGGGTATTCGTTCCAGAGGATATCGAAATTCGGTGTGCTCGCTTGTGCGACTGCATTGCCGAACCGTTCCTCACGCAAGCCGAAGCCATCCAAGATGATCAATGCGACTGGCGCTTTAGTCATTAGCCGCCACTCCGATCATTTCAAGGAATGAATCCGGTTCAAGGCTAGCTCCTCCGACAAGGGCGCCATCGATATGCTCCATCGAAAGCAACTCGCCAATATTGCCAGGTTTCACGCTGCCGCCATACTGGATGCGAAGAGCCGAAGCTGTCTCGTCATCATAGAGCTTGCCGATTTCAGCACGGATTTCCCCGCATACTTCATTCGCATCTTGAGCAGTCGCAGTTTTGCCTGTTCCAATTGCCCAGATCGGCTCGTAAGCGATAATCGCAACTTTAGCCTGCTCTGCGTTGACTCCTTCAAACGCTTTTTGCACTTGGACTGCAACCGTCTCGACTGTCTTCCCTGCTTCCCGCTCTTCTAGGCTTTCTCCGACACAGACGATCGGCGTCAGTCCTTTCGAGAACGCTGCCAACACTTTACGATTCACCGCTTCGTCTGTTTCATTGAAATATTGACGACGTTCAGAATGGCCGAGGATGACGTATGGCACATTCAAGTCCGCTAACATTTTCGGACTTACTTCCCCTGTGAATGCGCCTTCGTCGACGTCATGCATCGTTTGAGCTCCGATCCTAAGTGGAGTGCCTTCCGTCAATTTCACAAGCTCAGACAAATAAAGAGAGGGTGGACAAATGACCGCGTCGATCTTGTCCGTTTCCGGCAAGCGGTCTTTCACTTCTGTAACAAAGTTTTTTGCTTCGTCCATCGTTTTATACATTTTCCAGTTACCTGCAATGATTCGTTTTCGCATTTTTCTTCCTCCGTCACTTATCATTCAGCGCCGTTACGCCTGGCAATTCTTTTCCTTCCATGAACTCCAAGGATGCACCGCCGCCTGTTGACACATGATCCATTTTATCAGCAACGTCGAACTTTTCGACAGCCGCGGCAGAATCCCCACCGCCGATAACTGTGTATGCTTCCGTTTCAGCCATCGCAAGTGCTACTTTCTTCGTACCTTCTGCAAACGGTTCCATTTCGAAAACACCCATCGGCCCATTCCAAATGATAAGCTTGGAATTTCGGATGACATCCGCATACATTTCAGCCGTTTCCGGTCCGATATCGAGTCCCATCCAGCCTTCCGGGATTTTATCGATTTTAACCGTTTTCACGTTTGCATTTTCAGAAAACGCATCCGCCACTACCGCATCGACCGGCAAATGGAGTTTGACGTTTTTCTCTTTCGCTTTTTGAATGAATGATTGAGCAAGCTCAATTTTATCTTCTTCGACGAGGGAGTTGCCTGTTTCATACCCTTCCGCTCTCGTGAACGTATAGGAAAGGCCGCCTCCGATCAATAAATGATCCACATTGTCCAACAGATTGTCGATGACGCCAATCTTATCTTTCACTTTCGCGCCGCCGATAATGGCTGTAAACGGACGCTCCGGATTGGACAACGCCTTCCCGAGTACTTCTAGTTCCTTTTCAAGTAAAAATCCGCTTACTGCTGGTATGTATTGGGCAATTCCTGCAGTGGAAGCGTGTGCACGATGAGCTGCACCGAATGCATCATTGACGAAGACATCTGCAAGTTCCGCGAACTTTTTCGCTAGTTCCGGATCATTCTTTTCCTCCCCGGCGTGGAATCTGACGTTTTCCAGAAGAATGATGTCGCCTGCCTTCATGTCGGCAACCGCTCGTTCCACTTCTTCTCCAACGGAAGTATCAAGCTTCTTCACGTTTTTCCCGAGGAGCTCCGCTAATCTTTCCCCGGCCGCTGTGAGTCTCATGTCCTCGTTCACTTCACCTTTCGGCCTCCCGAGATGACTTGCGAGAATCACTTTCGCCCCTTTTTCCGCCATGAATTCAATCGTAGGAATGGCAGCACGGATTCTTGTATCATCCGCTACTTCACCGTTTTCCATCGGTACATTGAAATCGACACGGCAAAATACACGCTTTCCGTCCAGTTCAATATCTTTGATCGTTTGTTTGGCTATCACGTAAACCGCACCCTTCCAAGAAAGTTAAGCGCCAGAAACGGCGAGGAATATTAAAAAGAGGAACGGGTCTTCCGTTCCTCCTACCCAATTATCTATTATAATGGGTCGCCATAAGAATGGCTATGTTTTACACCAAAAGCGCAGGGCGCCTGCTTAGGGGCGACGGGCATAAGGCGAAGATGCGGCGTGGCGCTTTTTGCCACAGAGTAGCTTTGACTTATGACCCCGAGCTCCTGGCGCCCGGAGTCTAGACGATAACAAAAGCGTAGGGCGCCTGCTTAGATGCCTTTTTTATTCATGTAAAGAGCCAAATCGATGCAGCGGGCAGAATAGCCTGTTTCATTGTCATACCAAGCGATGACTTTCACCATATTGTCACCCAGTACCATCGTCGATAGGCCGTCGACAGTCGAGGATGCAGTATTTCCGTTGTAATCCGTTGACACGAGTGGAATTTCATTATAGTAGAGAATCCCTTTTAATTCGTTTTCAGAAGCCTTTCTCAAAGCGGCATTCACATCTTCCACTGTCACTTCCGTTGACAGCTCTGCGACGAAATCGACGAGTGATACGTTCGGCGTAGGAACGCGTACTGCCATACCATCGAGCTTCCCTTTCAATTCTGGGATTACTTTCGTCACTGCGGAAGCAGCGCCTGTCGTTGTAGGAATCATCGACTCAGCCGCTGCACGGGCACGTCGATAGTCGGAATGCGGCAAATCCAAAATCCGTTGGTCATTCGTGTATGAATGGACTGTCGTCATCATGCCCTTGTTAATACCAAATTGATCCTGTAATACTTTGACGACAGGCGCAAGGCAGTTTGTCGTACAAGATGCATTGGAAACGACTTTGTCATTTGCAGGATCATACGATTCTTCATTCACACCCATGACGAGCGTTTTCATATCCCCTTTAGCCGGTGCCGACAAGATCACTCTCTTCGCTCCTGCTTCGATATGCTTCATGAGCGCTTTTTCGTCTCTGAAGACACCAGTCGATTCGATGACGACATCGATATCCAATTCGCCCCAAGGCAATTGTACAGGATCTTTTTCAGCGTACACTTTAATCTTCTTGCCATCGACAACGAGATGGTCTTCCTCCGAACCGACTTCAGCGTCAAAAATTCCGTGCACCGAGTCGTATTTCAGAAGATGAGCAAGCATTTGTGCATCCGTCAAATCATTGACTGCAACGATCTCGATGTCATCATGCTTTTGCGCTTCCCTGAAGACCACCCTACCAATACGTCCAAATCCGTTAATCGCCATTTTAATTGTCATTTCCGTTACCTCCTATAATTCAATTCAAGTATTTACATAATTACCGAAGTTAATCTTCCATTTCCGCAAGCATCGCATGCGCAGCACCTTCATCCGTGACAAGAATCGTTTGGCGCGGGGCGCTTTCCATATAAGACATAATTGCATCCGCCTTGCTTTTCCCGCCTGCAACAGCGATGATGAGCGGCACTTTCTTCAACTGCTCTGTCTGGATGCCGACTGTCCTGATCCGATGGACGACGTTTCCTTTTGCGTCAAAATAATAGCCGAATGCTTCACCTTTCGCGCCTTGCTCCCGCAGATGAACACATTCCTCCTCAGGCGTATTCCGTAAGTCCGCCATATGATGCGCATTTCCGATTCCATGAAGAACGCAATCCGTCTTCTCGTAAAGCTCCATCATGCGGATAGCGGTCGGCTCCCGCTTGAAGATTTGATGTGCTTCTACACTTAGCGACTCGGGGTAATAAAACGTGCTGTACGTCCCTCCGCTAGCTTCTGCGAATGAGGCGGCAATGACATTCGCCTGCAATCCGATATCATCCCCGACCCCGCCTCTCGCCGCAATGAAGTGCAAATGGTCGGCATCTTCGATGGAATGGATGTGCTGCGGTATGGCCGCGACCGTGCTTCCGCCTGTGACGGCAATGATCTTACCGTCCCCTATCCGGCACATGAATTCTGCGGCAGCTTCTTTTCCCATCAGACTTTTGACTGCCGGATTTTCATCACAGTCTCCCGGGACGATTTTTACGTATTGAATTCCTAATAAGGAACCCAATTTCCTTGCGACTAACCCTTGCCCGGTCCACTCATCGATAGTCGGTCCGAGCGAGTCGAGGACTGCTGCACCTTCATTCGTAATGGTCGCGCCTTCCTTCGCAACGCGGATAAGCCCTTCCGCACGCATTGTTTCCAACAAGTTCCGACATTCCCGTTCCGATATATCCGCCATCTGGCCGAGCGGTCTTCTTCCGATTGGACCCGCGACTTCGATGAATTTCAAAACTTTGTACCGCTGATGTAATAACTCCATCATTTCTGGCACAAGCTTTCGTTGCGCCTCTATAATTTTCGGGATCATTGGTAAACCCCTCTTTCACGATAGGACGAATTCGACCCACCTGTTAATTATTTGTCCCACCTACTACAAAAAAATATAAATCTTATTATTAGTATATACCTCACCGTCAATAAGTTCAAACTTCTTGATATTTATTTTTAGAATAAATCGATTAAATCCACGTAACCGATGGAACCATATAAGAGCACTTCGCCATCCTTCTCTAAGACAGGAATCATCATCATATATTTCTCATGGCTTTCATCGTCCGTTTCAATGTCAATTGTCGACCACGTCAACGGAAAATCCTCCTGTACGAGCTTCATCATCGATTCCGCCTCGTCACATAAATGACAGCCTTTTTTTGTGTAAAATTGAACATGCATGTAGAAC
Source organism: Sporosarcina pasadenensis (assembly GCF_047228845.1). NCBI lineage: Bacteria > Bacillati > Bacillota > Bacilli > Caryophanales > Caryophanaceae > Sporosarcina > Sporosarcina pasadenensis. Next base: position 79,488 of record NZ_JBFEGM010000003.1, on the reverse strand, counting down.
ACCTCAAGATCGTATTTTCATTCAGTATAAATGAAAAACGGCGTTTCGCAAAAGAATTGCGAAACACCGCTTTTAAGTTTCCTCCGACTCTTGTGCCGTCTAGACTCCGGGCGCTAGCTGCTCGGGTCATAAGTCAGCTCTGCTGCACGGCAAAGGACGCCGTTTCGCAGATCTGCCTTATGCCTGTCACAGCTAAAGCTGTCACGAAGAACAGCTTTTGCGAGTAAAAGCTAAGCGTTATGAGCAGAAATAGCGAGCGCCCTACGCTTTTGAGTTCACCAACTTCGACCTGCGCCGCCTCCGCCACCGGAACCGCCGCCACCGGAGAAGCCTCCTCCTCCACCGCCGCCGAAGCCGCCACCACCGAAACCGCCTCCGCCAAAGCCACCAGGGAAGAAGATCATCCCGCCTCGGCCTCTTCTTCTTCCGCCCGGACCGCCGCCACCTCCGCGGCCACCGCCCATGAAACGGAAGAGCAGAAAGATAATAATGAAAATGATAATTGGGGAAGGGATGCCGATGCCTGATCCGCCGCCTTGGCCAGCGAGCGTGTTCACTTCGGCAACTTCACCATTCCACCCGTATTCTGCAGCTATTTCGTTATAAAACGATTTATATCCTTCCATAATTGCCAAATCCGGTTGTCCGTTTCTTAAATATGGTATAGACACTTCATCCATGATTCTGCCAATTTTTCCGTCGGGCAATGCGCCTTCCAGTCCATATCCAGTAGACAAATAGAAATGCCTTTTACCACTAGAATTCGGGGTCGTCGTCACGACTAGCAATGCTCCGTTGTTTTCGCTCTTTTTGCCAAGCTTGTATTCCCTTAGCGCCTTTACGGCGAATGTATCAACCGCTTCATCCCCAATACTCGGCAATATGAGTACAGCAAGCTCAGCACTTGTCGCACCATTCAAGTTTCCACCTAACCGGTTCAGCTCAGCTTTCTGTTCTGCGGATAAAATACCTGAATGATCTTGAATATAGTAATCCATCTCATTCCACGGTGGGACGTCAGCTGCCAACGCCATCGCCGGCATGATCATAAAGCTAAGACATACAGCAATCATGCAACGGAAAGCGGTGCGGATCACTTACTGCCATCTCCGAAATCGAATTCGACTTTTGGTGCTTCGTTTGCAGCTGCATTCGCTTTGAAATATTCCTTCTGTTCGAACCCGAATATCGAAGCGACGAGTCTACCTGGAAAACGCTTCGTCTGCCTATTGTAGTCGGCGACGACATTGTTATAATCCATCCTTGCTACGCCGATCCTGTTTTCCGTTCCGGCAAGTTCATCCATCAATTGCGCGAAGTTCTGATTGGCTTTCAAATCAGGATAATTCTCCACAACGACGAGCAATCGTCCAAGCGCGTTCGATAGCTCCGTATCCGCAGCCGCCTGTTCTTCAGGTCCTCTCGCTCCAGCAAGTTTCGCGCGGGCATCGGATATTGAAGCAATCACTTCCTTCTCGTGACTCGCATATCCTTTGACTGTGCTCACCAAGTTCGGAATCAAATCAAGCCTGCGCTGCAACTGATTTTCGACTTGTGCATATGATTGATCAACATTCTCTTCCAAGTTGACAAATTTGTTATAGCTTGGCACTAGCATAACGCCAAGTACTACAAGGATTACAACAATGATTGCTATTGGTCCTAATATCCTTTTCATTTTTTCACACTCCAATCGATATATTGTGCAATACCCAACCGGCATCGCTTACGAAACACTTGAGTTGATATACTATTTATCGTATGTCATGCGAAAAGGTTTCAAACCCCATGAAAATAAATCCTGGTTGTGCTTTTAGGTGATTGTTCTGAGCTCGGGGGACGTCGCTTTGAGCGCGAAGACGCCTGCTTTGAGCGCGGGAGACGTCGTTTTGAGCGCGGAGGCCGTCGCTTTGAGCGCAGAGGCCGTCGCTTTGAGCGCAGAGGCCGTCGCTTTGAGCGCAGAGGCCGTCGCTTTGAGCGCGGAGACGCCTGCTTTGAGCGTGGGAGACGTCGTTTTGAGCGCGGGGGCAGTTGCTTTGAGCGCGGAGGACGTCGCTTTGAGCGCGGAGACGCCTGCTTTGAGCGCGGGAGACGTCGTTTTAAGCGCGGGGGACGTCGCTTTGAGCGCGGAGACGCCTGCTTTGAGCGAGCGAGACGTTGTTTTGAGCGCGGGAGACGTCGCTTTGAGCGCAGGGGCCGTCGATTTGAGCGCGGGAGACGTCGTTTTGAGCGCGGAGGACGTCGCTTTGAGCGCGGAAACGCCTGCTTTGAGCACGGGGACCGTCGCTTTGAGCGCAGGGACGCCTGCTTTGAGCGCGGGGGCCGTTGCTTTGAGCGCGGAGACGCTTACTTTGGACGCACGGGCGATTGCTTTGGACGCGTGTCACTTGCTTGACTAATCCCTTGACGAATTACACGCAAAAAAAGCCGACTCTACGAATAGAGTCGGCTTTAGTGAGCTTATTATTTCTTTATGTCTTTCATGTCGCTGCGTGTGATGATATGGTCAATCAAACCATATTCCTTAGCACGTTCAGCCGTCATGAAGTTATCACGGTCTGTGTCTTTCGCGATTACGTCAATAGGCTGCCCTGTGCGCTCGGAAAGGATCGTGTTTAATTTTTCACGTAGGAAGAGAATGCGTTTCGCTGCGATTTCAATTTCAGTCGCCTGACCTTGAGCTCCTCCAAGCGGTTGGTGAATCATCACTTCTGCGTTAGGAAGGGCATAACGTTTGCCTTCTGTACCTGCTGTCAAAAGGAAAGCTCCCATTGAAGCGGCCATTCCGATACAAATCGTTTGGATATCTGGCTTGACGAATTGCATCGTATCGTAAATCGCCATACCCGCTGTAATGCTTCCACCCGGGCTATTAATGTAGATGGAAATGTCTTTCTCTGGATCTTCCGCTTCAAGGAATAGCAATTGGGCAACAATGGAGTTTGCCACATTGTCGTCGATTCCGCTTCCTAGCATGATGATCCGGTCTTTCAATAAACGGGAGTAGATATCATAAGCGCGTTCTCCCCGGTTTGTTTGCTCAATGACTGTAGGTATTAGATTCATGTTATTTCCTCCTCTTGAATGGTCAGGATTTTCGTTCTGCTGAAACCGTTTGTTTCAACTGTACATCTATCATACATATTATGGTCAATAAAGGTCAAATATAATGCTTTTAAAATAGGTATTGCAATTATACCACTTTCTTTGTATAATGAATCTTGTCTGTTACTAATAACAGTTGCCCTCGTGGTGCAATGGATAGCACGTAAGATTCCGGTTCTTAAAATGTGGGTTCGACTCCTGCCGAGGGCGTCATAGAGTTTTTAAAGAAGCCTGTAAACATGTTTTTCATGTTTACGGCTTTTTTTATTTTTCAGCCGTTTCCTATATGCATAGTGAAACGGCTGTTATTTATTATTAGTTTTCTTTCTCAACAAGTTCTGTAAGGGTTTCGATTGCTTGGTCTTCGTCGACGCCTTCCGCAATCAATGTCACTTCCGCACCTCTAGCAATTGCCAAGCTCATTACGCCCATGATACTCTTCGCGTTCACTTGACGTTCATTCCTCTTTATAAAGACATCTGCCGTGAATCTATTTGCTTCTTGCACGAATAGTGCAGCTTGTCGTGCTTGTAACCCGGTCTTCATTTTCACTTCAACCGTTCTTTCCGCCATACTCCTTCGACTCCTTTCTTTCCGATTCGTTCTATCATCGGCTTACAATTCCTCCGCTACGGAGATTTTCTGCGATTTCTTCGATCTTCCGAAGACGATGATTCACTCCGGATTTACTTACTGTACCGCCGCTCACCATTTCACCAAGCTCTTTCAAGGTGACGTCCTGGTGTTCAATGCGTAGTTGCGCAATCTCCTGCAATCGGTCAGGCAATTGATCCAGTCCGATTGTGCTCTGGATGAATTTGATATTTTCAACTTGTCTCTGTGCCGCTCCTATCGTCTTATTCAAATTGGCAGTTTCACAATTGACAAGACGATTGACGCTGTTTCGCATATCCCTCAGAATGCGGACGTCTTCGAATTTCATTAAGGAGACGTGCGCTCCGATCAATCCTAGGAAATCCGAAATCTTTTCCGCCTCTTTCAAATAGGCAATATAGCCTTTTTTACGTTCAATCGATTTCGCGTTCAATTGGTATTTATTCATTAAATCCACTAATGCTTCACTATGCTCTTTGTAAAAAGAGAAAATCTCCAAGTGATAGGAGGAAGTTTCGGGATTGTTGACAGAGCCGCCTGCAAGAAATGCTCCACGCAAATACGATTTCTGGCAGCATTTCTTTTTCACTAATTGCTCTACAATCTCGTTTTTAAATTGAAAGGTACCCGTCAGTATATACAAGTCCTCCAATAATTGCTTCGCTCCATCGCGAATTCGGCATATGTAGACGTTGTTCTTCTTCAGACGCATTTTCTTACGGACGAGCAACTCGACTTTATAAGGATATAGCTTCTTAATATTTGAATAAAGTCTCCTAGCGATTGCCGCATTTTCTGTTTGCACGTCCAAGCTTAATTGTTTATTCGAAAATGATAGGGCACCGTTCATTCTGATGAAGGCGGCGATTTCCGCTTTCACACAGCATTGTTTGGAATCGATTTGTGTCAGTTCCTTTTTTACTTCAGATGCAAAAGACATGATTTTCCCCCTCTCTCTCGGCGATATCAGGTCTCCTCGTTAACGATCGTACCTTCCATATAACCCATGATCCATGATGCGACTTTGCCGGCGTCATGGATAATTCTTCCGTCCAAAACCGTCGAAAAGTCCCCTAATACGATAGTAGGGACGAGCAGTTGCAAAGCATCTATGTCATTTTCTACAGGGAGCTGCGCCACGGACGGCTCTTCCCCGTGTAATAACGTTTGGAAATCCGTCTTATTCAACAGCACCGTGTCAATGAATTGACTGCCGGCATGATCATATAACGCCTTCACATGCTCAGACGCAGTGTACTGGTACGTTTCACCTTCCTGCGTCGTCAAGTTATTGATATAAACCTTCTTCGCTTGAGACGCAAGGACGGCATCACGGATATCTCTCACAAGTATCGTCGGCAGAATGCTCGTATATAAGCTTCCAGGCCCAAAAATGATCAAATCTGCCTCCTTGATGGCCTCCACCGTTTCAGGCAAAGGTTCGACCTCTTGCGGAGACATATAGACTTTCCGAATTTTGCGCCCATACACCGGGATTTTAGACTCACCGGTTACAATTGTGCCATCATCTAGCTCCGCATGCAAGGTGATCTTTTGGTTTGCAGCTGGCAACACTTTTCCCTTAATATTCAAAACACGGCCCATCTTTTCTACCGCGCGTGCAAAATCTCCTGTTATGTCCGTCAATGCGGCAAGCATGAGGTTTCCGAGCGAGTGCCCTTTCAAATCGTCCGAATTGGAAAACCTGTATTGAAACATTTTTTCAATCAATGGCTCGACATCTGAAAGCGCTGCCATCACTTGACGGATATCGCCTGGTGGCGGGATATTGTATTGATCCAATAGCCTTCCTGAACTGCCGCCGTCGTCCGCAACTGTGACGATCGCGGTTAGATCGACTGGATAGGCCTTCAATCCCCGAAGCAACGTGGACAATCCGGTCCCGCCTCCAAAGACGACAATTTTTTTCATTTTCCCGGATTGCAACATAGTGTCAACCCTTTCTCTTCTCTACATCTCGATGTGTAATCAATGTCTTGTATTCCTCTTTAAAACGATTTCCGAAGTACTCTGCAAGCGACACGGATCGATGTTGTCCGCCTGTGCATCCAAACGCGACGACCACTTGGGATTTGCCTTCGTTCTTATATTGAGGAATGATGAATTTGAACAGGTCCGTCAACTTTTCAATTAACACTTGTGTATCATTCCATTTTAACACATATTCGTATACTTCTTTCTGTAAACCGGTAAGCGGTCTCAGATCTTCGATGTAATAGGGGTTAGGCAAGAAACGCACGTCGAACACGACGTCCGCATCGATCGGCATGCCATGCTTAAAACCGAAAGAAATGAAATTGAGGGTGAATGCAGTGTCTCCGGTCGAGGAGAATTCCGACATGATTTTTTCTCTCAATTCCCTCGGTTTCAATTCTGAGGTGTTGTAGATGGAGCGTGCCCGGCCTCTCAATTCGGATAAGAGGGTTCGTTCTTTGCGGATGCCTGTTAGCGGCAGCCCGCCTTCCGCAAGTGGATGCGACCTTCTCGTTTCTTTGTACCGTCTGACAAGCGTCTCGTCATCCGCATCCAAGAAGAGAAGCTTCGTTGATACTCCGTCCATTTGGAGCAAGTTATCCAACGCGCCGATCAACGCGTCGAACAGGTCGCCGCCTCTCGTATCCATGACTGCGGCGATCCGTCTCATCTTGTTTTCGGATTTCATCATCAAATCCAGAAAAGTGACGAGCAGCTCTGGAGGCAAATTATCGATACAATAGAACCCCAGGTCTTCGAAACTTTGCATTGCAACTGTTTTCCCTGCACCTGACATGCCCGTGATGATGACTAATTCGACATCGCTGTTCGGTAATTCATTCTCCATTAATTCTGGTCACCTTCCATTGATTTTTGTATGCGTTCATCTAACAGTTCAAACTCTTCTGTATAATAAAATGTACCATATTGCACGCCTATTTGGGAGGCTGCAAATAATAAATTCGTTCGATCGCCTTCCGCCATCGGAAGGGTCTTCAAGCTTTCGACAGGATGCCATTCAAGCAGGCCTTCCCTGTTTGATTCATAAGGCGTTCCAATGAGATCTTTCGCAACGAACGTGTATAGCATCCATTCGTTCAGCAATTCCTTTGTATCCTTATCGACGATCATCATCGTGTAGATGCCTTTTACGTGCGGATTGACGGGTGTCGCACCGGTTTCTTCTGTAAATTCACGGATGGCGGCGTCGTAAATCGATTCGCCCGGATCCATCTTGCCACCGGGTGCCACATACCAATTCCGTCTCGGTTTTTTCAATAAAAGAACTTGGTTGTCTTTGAGTACGAGTAAATTCGCGATTCTTTGCATGACCATTTCCTCACTTCTCTCTATACGCATGTAACCATTATACAATGTTTTGAAAGCAAACGACAAAAAAAGAAGACCACCTGCCGTTTGAAGGGCAGATCGTCTTTAAAATGTTGCTATATTAAAAAGGGGGGTCAATTGATATTCTTATCATAACCTTTTTGTATTGCAGGACGGTTACAGTAAGATTAAAGATAGATTAATCTTATTACAGCCCAGGATTTCCGCTACAGGCGGACGCTTTCCCACAGGAGTCGCCGCCTTACATTAAATAAAAAAGAGATCCCATACAGGATCCCTTTCCATAATCAAACTTCAGCAGCCATTTTTTCTGCGAGTTCTTCGATGTATTTTTGGCATGCTTGTGCTGCGATGCTGCCGTCCCCTGTTGCTGTGACGACTTGGCGGAGTGTTTTTTGGCGAACGTCGCCGGCTGCATAGATGCCAGGCACTTTTGTTTCCATCTCTTCGTTCGTGACGATATAGCCGTGTTCATCCAAGATGCCTAGGCTTTTGAAAGGAGCCGTTAACGGATCCATGCCGATATAGACGAACATGCCTTGCGTATCCATTACCGTCTCAGTGCCGTCCACTGTAGAGACGAGTGTCACTGAGCCGATTTTGCCGTCTTTTTCGTTCACTTGCTTGACCGTCGAATTCCAGATGAAGTCGATCTTCTCGTTTGCAAACGCACGGTCTTGAAGGATTTTTTGTGCGCGAAGTTCGTCGCGTCGGTGAATGATCGTCACTTTGTTTGCAAAGCGCGTCAAATATCCACCTTCTTCGACTGCGGAGTCTCCGCCACCGATGACCACGATTTCTCTTCCTTTAAAGAATGCTCCGTCACAAACTGCGCAATAGCTGACGCCGCGGCCTGTCAATTCCTTCTCACCCGGTACGCCCATTTTTCGATACTCGGCGCCGGTCGTAATGATGATGGCTCTCGCTTTATATTCTTTATTGCCTGCTTTAATCGTTTTGAAATTTCCTTCATCTATAACTTCAGTTACGTCGCCGTAGGCATATTCCGCACCGAAAGCTTTCGCATGCTCAAACATTTTTGTCGAAAGATCAGGACCGAGGATCGTTTCGAATCCAGGGTAGTTCTCAATCTCTTCCGTGTTTGCCATTTGTCCGCCCGGGATGCCGCGCTCCAGCATAAGAGTCGATAAACTTCCTCTAGATGTGTAGACTGCAGCGGTCATTCCAGCTGGACCAGCGCCAATGATAATGACGTCGTATATTTTCTCGGTAGTCATACATTTTCCTCCTTCAATACATATACCACTGTCCAAATCGTATAAGATTCCAAGGAGGCATTCAATATATATGCTTACATGTATTGACAAGATTTACGCATTGAATTGCGGCAAAAATTCCATCAAGTCGCTGACGTATTTCGTCAACGTCGGCACTGAAATGCCATAGATGCGGGCAATAGCGGTTTTTGTAACCCCTTTATAACGGGATGATTGGAACATATAATCTGCAGCTGCCGCCAAAGCCGAAGGATTCCTGAAATGGTAGGAGCGGCTGAGGCCGACTTCGCAAAGTGTGAACCACATTTGAAAAAGATGCGTCCCTTGCCGTTCCAACGGTTTATATTTTTCGTATAACAATTCAGTCGTTTCCAACGCGCGCATGAATGAATGATCAAATTCATTTTCTATCGTGAATTCATAATTGAGGCTATGCGCTAGAAACAATTGCTCGATGACACTCAGCTTTTCGAGATTGATATACGAAGGGTGTGAGACGATCTCCTGTTTATGCGCTGATTTCCCTAACAGATAAAACCCTAATAATCTTTCACTTCTATATTTATTCGTAATTTTGCTTAATAAAAAATCCCGATCTTGTTCATAGGACTCGGGCTTCGTCGTAGAGTGCACGTCTTTCCACGGCTCAAAACCCGCTTTTGACGGATCCAGTTCTACAAGCTTTTCATACGATTCTTTCGCCACTTGTTCATGACCGGAGAAGTAGGCAGAATGCGCGAGCCAGAAATAATATCCGGCATCCCCTTCAAAGCCCCGTTTTTGTAAGCTTCTGAGCCAACCGTACGCTTCTTTATGCTTGCCGACCAACGCGAAGGTCGCCCCTAACTTATAACGGTGTATGAATTGATACGGCTTTATTTTCATGAGGAGCTCGAGCATCGAGTCCAATTCCTCTTTATCTTTCTCGTAATAATAAAAGACGGCGAGATTGCATAATGCATGTAGGTTCCCTTTGTTTTTATCCAGCACGTCAAACAGCAATTCTTTCGCTTGTTCGATCTTGCCGATATAAAAGTAAGCGAGCGCCAAATTGTTATAGGCAGCCCAAAAATCAGGATAATCGACGATGATCGACTCCAAAATTTCAATCGCTTCTTCAAACGAGCCCGCTTCCATTAACCTTCTTGCTTTCTCTTGAAGGAAATACACTTCTCCGTCTGGCATTTCCTCATCTGTAAAAAAGGCTTCCTCCTGCTCAGCGAAATCGATGATCTCCATCGAATCATCAGCTAAAGGTCCGTCCGGCGCCAATGCTATATACTTTTCCGCATAAATCTTCGCATCACGAAGAAGGCCCAAATGAGCATGGACTTCGGCCAAATAAAAGATGATGTCTTCCTCTTCCGGATCAAGGCCATGCGCTGCCGCTAAAATTTCATAAGCTTCCTCAAACATGCCTTCTTCCATGACGAGAATGCCGTATTGCATAAGGATGAGTGGATCATTAGGGCTCAATTCAACGGCCCTTTGCAAGTATCTATGGGCATCATCGAAGCGTTCGCGCTGCATTGCTTTAACGCCTTTCTGATAGTAAAATTCACCGTCCGGGATAAAAGAAATGACTTTCTTATCTATGTTCTTATACTTTTTGTCCAATCAGATTCCTCCGAAAAAATTAGAAGGAACGCTCACACGTCCCTCCCAATAAACTTGCTTAATTATACCATACCTTCTGTTTCCGTCATCCTATTTCTTGTCAACGTCCAATTCTTGGGCAGTCCTTCGACGCTCCTCCATCTGCTCGGCAGTGTAAATGATGCGCACAGGATTGCCCCCGGCCATTGCGCCTGCAGGGATGTCGCGGTTGACAAGCGACGCGGCAGATACGATTGCATTGTCCCCGATTTCCACTCCGGGAAGAATCGTCGTATTTGCACCGATCATCACCCGATCACCGATGACCACGTCGCCGATCCGATATTCCTCAATTAAATATTCATGGGCGAGAATCGTCGTATTGAACCCGATAATCGAATTGCTACCTACCGTAATCCGCTCAGGAAACATCGTATCCGGCATGACCATCAATGCGAATGATGTCTTTTCCCCTATCTTCATTCCTAAAAATGTTCGATAGATGAAGTTCTTCATCGGAATGAAAGGCGTATACCTTCCGATTTGGATGAAGATAAAGTTCTTTGCCACTTTAAAAAACGAAACCGTTTTATATATTTGCCAAAGGGAGTTCGCATTTCCTTCAGCAGGATAACGCTCTGTCCGTCTCAAGCTTCCACGCCTGCTGTTATCGACAGCAAGTCTGAAATATGTTGCAAGACAAAATCAGGCTCCTGCTCCCGGATAAATTTCTCGCCTTTTGCTGACCAAGCTACTCCAGCCGTGCGAACTCCGGCGTTTTTCCCTCCGAGAATATCATGTATATTATCGCCGATCATCAACGTTTCCTGCGGAGTCGAGTTCAATCGCTCCATTGCGAGAAGCAACGGCTCCGGATGAGGCTTCGGATGTTTGACATCGTCCAATCCGACGATCGTATCGAACACGTTCCCCGCCGGCATTAACTTCAAGCCTTTCATGATCGTATCATTCCGTTTCGTCGATACGATGGCCATCTTGAAGCCAGCATTTTTCAATTGCACTAACGTGTCGCTCACTCCATCAAACTCGGAAGCGAATGCGTCATGATTTGCCAGATTCCATGTGCGATATTCATTGATCAGTTCTTCCGATTTTGCAGGATCGATGCTATCGAAAGTTTCTTTCAAAGTCGGTCCTAGAAATGGAAGGATATCTTCCCTTTCAAACCTTCCCGGGTAATGTGCGTTCAAAACCGTTTGGAACGTTTGAATGATAAGTTCATTCGTGTCGAGCAACGTTCCATCGAAGTCAAATAGCAAAGTTGTAATTTTATCCATCCAGAACTGTAACCTCCTTCTCCCTCTTCCGTTCTGCCTGTTTCCATAAATATGCGACCGCAATCGTCAATACGAATGCCGTGACGAGGCGGATGATGAGCAACGGCAGGATTGGAATACCTAAAGGCATGAAAATGAGCGTATCTTCCACAACTGCGTGACATGCAACGAGAAAAATGAACGCAAGCGTTGCATCCTTTTTGCTGACGCCATCTTCCTGCACCGCTTGGATCATGACTCCTGCGCCATAGGCAAGGCCGATGACGAGGCCGGCAACCAATGTTAACGACGCGTTCGGCTGTACGCCGATCACCTTCGTAAAAGGCGCCAGTTTATCCGAAAACTTCTGCAAGTAGTTGCGGTCTTTCAAAAATTGTACGATGATCATGAGCGGAATGACGATAAGCGCGAGTTGCAAGACGCCGAACGACGCTTTCTGCAAGCCGAGCAATCCAATTGCCAACCAGCCTTCCGGAGCAGCTGCCACTTCAGGCGCTATGCCGTACTGGGCAATTTCACCGCCGCCATTCCAAAACAAATTGATGATGATGCCGGAGAACGCCGCCAAACCGAATCTGACGACTAACACAATCCACAATTTAACTCCGACCTTCAAAGCGACTCCCGTCTCGATGAACATATTATGTGCAAAGCTGAGCATAACAGCCAAAATGAAAACTTCCTTCACCGTCAGCTCGAGCGAAAGGATTCCTGCAATCCCTGCGTATAAATTCAATGCATTGCCGAGCACTAACGGAATTGCGGCTTCCCCGCTTAGTCCGAATAATCCCATGAAGGGCGAAATCAATTTGACGAGCCAAGGCAATACAGGTGTATGTTGCAAAATGACGAGAAGGACGGTGATTGGGAAAATGATCTTCCCTAACGTCCACGTCGTCTTCAATCCAGCTTTCAACCCATTTCGAAGCGTCTGCATTTCCCCATCCCTCTTCTATTTATCTTGATATTCCACTTTGACTTTCTTAACGAACCTTCTCCAGATGAACATTGTAACCGAAAATAGGATGGCGATGATGGATACGATTTGTGCAGCGCGAAGATCGCCGCCGTACAAACTGTCCGTCCTCATCCCTTCGATAAAAAATCTTCCGATTGAATACCACGTCAAATAGAAGAAGAACATTTCGCCCCGCTTCAATCGGACTTTTCGTAACAACAGAATGATAATAAGGCCCACGACGTTCCATAACGATTCATAAAGGAATGTCGGATGATAGGTTACGCCGTTAATTGTCATTTGGTTCATGATCCAATCAGGAATCCAAGTGGTTTCTAGAAACTTTTGCGAAACAGGACCGCCATGCGCTTCCTGATTGATGAAATTTCCCCAACGGCCAATGATTTGACCGATCAATATACCAGGAACGGCGATGTCCACCACTTTCCAGAAGGAGATGCCGCGTCGTTTCGTATAAAAATATGTCGTTAAAAAGGCACCAATTAATGCACCGTGGATGGCGATGCCGCCTTCCCATATTTTGATCACATCGATCGGGTTATCTTTATAGGATTCCCACGAAAAGATTACGTAGTAGATTCTTGCACTTATGATGGATATCGGCACTGCCCAAATAAGCAGATCCGTTAAGAAATCCGGATGCATTCCCCGCTTCACCATCTCTTTTTGAACGACGATGAATGCAAGAATGATGCCGGTCGTAATTAAAATTCCATACCATCGTATATCTATTGGCCCTATGCTAAAGGCCGTCGGGTCAATCGCTAATAAATCGAACATTCGTTTACTCTATCCCCTCTACATCAGATTTCCATGCATCTTGGCTAATTGCCAAATCCAGCTTTTTTGAAAACGCCTCTGCTGCATTGATGCCTAATCGTTTCATCCGATAATCCATGGCAGCCACTTCAACAATGACCGATAGATTCCGCCCCGGCCGTACAGGGACAGTAAGTTTCGTCAGATCGGAATCCATGATTTTCACTTTTTCTTCATCGATGCCTAAACGGTCATACACTTTATTTGGATCCCATGCTTCCAAATCAACGACAAGCAAGATTCGTTTATCATCTTTCACGGCGCTCGCACCGAACAGCGTCATCATATCGATAATGCCAACGCCCCGGATTTCAAGCATATGGCGCAGAATTTTCGGAGCATTTCCGATCAAGACGTTTTTCGCCACTTGCCGAATTTCAACAGCGTCATCCGCAATGAGTCGATGACCGCGTTTAACAAGTTCTAAAGCCGTTTCGCTCTTTCCTACACCGCTCTTCCCTGTTATCAATACACCGATTCCATATACATCGACAAGCACACCATGAACTGTCGTCATCGGGGCCAGCTGACCTTCCAGGAAGTTCGTCAACATACCAGAAAACCGCGTCGTCGGATGTTCGGTCTGCAGCACCGGGATTCCCCGCTCCTCCGCATTCCGCTTAAGTTCTATGGGGCATTCGATATTATGTGCAAGGATGAAAGCGGGAGTTTCTGTCGTACAGAGACGGTCCATCCGATCCTGGCGTTCCGCCTCATCCAATTTGTTGAAAAAGGAAAGCTCTGTTTTTCCGAGCAATTGAACACGATTTGCCGTATAAAAATCGAAATAGCCGGCCATTTCCAAACCTGGCCGGGAGATGTCGCTCGTGAGGATACTACGTTCAATACCTTCTCCACCTGCAACAATTTCAAGTCCAAAACGATTTTGAACGTCTTCCACTGTAACAACCGACATTTATTCGCCGCCTTTCTATGTTGAACACGCATCCGACCACTTCGCAAAGCGGAAGGATCCATGCTTCGTCAAGTCAACCCTACCCCCTATTTTACCATGAACGCATTCAATTGAAATGATTTCGTACGAATTTGTCCACTAATGATGCGAAACAGACTATATAGATAGCGAGGAGGGGATGAGATGGCAACGATCATACTTGACGCAGGGCACGGACCGAATACTGCGGGCAAAAGGTCGCCTGATGGCAAACTAGTGGAGTTCCGTTTCAACTCGGAGGTGGCGGAACTGCTACGGCACTATTTGCTGCTGGAAGGGGTCGACGTCTTTTATTCGCATGAAAACAGCCGGGACGTGCCTCTATCCGAAAGGGCTTCGATCGCAAACAGGTTGGATGCGGATGCGTTCGTGTCCATCCATGCAAATGCTTTCGGCAACGGTTGGAATGAGGCGCAAGGCATCGAAACGTATATGTACCCGCAAGTAAGCAAACGGACTGCTGCATTGGCTAACCTGATACATAGCTCAATGATATCCGCTTGCGGACGGAAAGACCGAGGGGTGAAAACCGCAAACTTCGCAGTGTTGAGGGAGACGAAGATGCCTGCCGTGCTAGTGGAATGCGGCTTCATGACGAATCGCGAAGAAGCGAGCCTCTTGCTATCGAGAGCATACCGCGTTCAATGCGCACGGGCGATTGGCTTCGGCATTTTGAGTTGGCTGTATCATGAGAAAATCGTGTAGACTGCTTGCTTTGAGCGCGGGGTGGCTTGCTTTGGACGCGGAACCACTCGCTTTGAGCGCGGGGCCACTCTCTTTGAGCGCGGGACCACCCACTTTGAGCGCGGGGGCAGTCTCTTTGAGCGCGGGACCACTCTCTTTGAGCGCGAGTCATCTTTATTACAAAAAGACTGCTACAGAAAGTCAGTTTTCACCGACTTTCTTGGCAGTCTTATTTAATTACATATATTCACAAGTTTAACTTACAGTAAACGTCAGCATAATCGGTTATTTCTTAGGGAATAATATTTTTCACAGATTGTTTCAAATAGGAGGGGGAAATACATGAAGAAATACGGTTCTATATTATTGTTAGGGTTGTTTTGTTTTTCACCAATTATCGTAAACGCCCATGTGAAATGGTTTACAGAAATGGAACCCGTAAAGGTTTCTATTGAACAGATCCTTTCAACAGAATTTATAATGTTGTCCTTATTAATCGCTCTTTTCTTAGCGTTATTATCTCAATTCATACCACAGTTAATGAAGATTCCCGGTGTCGCTAAAATTGATATGAAATTAGATGGATATCGGAAATATTCTCGTTATATTTTACAGTACGGTACAGCTTCCGCATTTATTTTACAAGTAGTTAATCGAACTATGTTTGCACCTGAATTCACTATCCACAATAGTTGGGAAACGGTTGTTATGTGGGCGATTATCATTTTGCTTCTTATTCCGCATCATGTAGCAACGAAAATAGCTTCCGTATTAATGCTTGGTTTATTTCTTTATATTTGGAGTTATTCTGGTTGGTTTCATATGTTGGATTATGGGTTTTACCTTGCTATTATCGGTGTTTTATTGGTGGGAAGAACAAAATTGGAGACGGCAGGGTTTCCATTCCTATACCTTGGTACAGGTTTAAGTTTATGTTGGGTTGCAGTAGAAAAATGGGTTTACCCTGGTATGACGATCGATATTATTCAACGCCATGGTGTCCCTACTTTTGGCTTTTCCCCAGAACTATTTATTGTGCTCTCAGCATTTATTGAATTTGTTGTTGGTTACCTATTAGTCGTCGGCATTCTCAACCGTTTATTAGCTGTCGTCGTAACCGTTTTATTTATCCTAACAACGACGATATTTGGCTATACCGAAGTAGTAGGACATGGGATGATTCATATTGTTTTATTAATATTTATTATTGAAGGAATATCCTTTTACCATCCGCCAGTTAAAATGCATAAGAACCGATTGGAC
The DNA here is from genome assembly GCF_047228845.1 of Sporosarcina pasadenensis. NCBI lineage: Bacteria > Bacillati > Bacillota > Bacilli > Caryophanales > Caryophanaceae > Sporosarcina > Sporosarcina pasadenensis. The sequence goes on along the minus strand of NZ_JBFEGM010000003.1, from coordinate 63,591 downwards.
CAAATGATTTTTGTTTTCCTTAATTTTTTATTTGTGCTCAGTACATTTTTATTGATCTATTACCGATTTGCATAAAATAGAACAAAAAAGACTGCCGGAGAAAATCAGCTTTCACTGACTCTCTTGGCAGTCTTTTTTCATTAAACATGTTTTACGTTATAACAAACAATCACAGATCCTGTTTTTGCTTCTCCATACACATGGAGCGGCGTATCATTGCCTTCTACATCCTTGTTGAAAATGATTGTACGGTGAAGGAACTGTTCTTGTTCTGTCGTTCTGCTGACATCATTCAGTTGCAGATCCAAACGTCCCATATTCGTGGAGATTTCTCCACGTAGAGGCGCATCGGATGGAATATACATCTCAACGGAACCACTCACCGTTTTGGCATCGATCTTTTGTGCCGAAGCGTCTGTTGTTGTAACAACTACGTGGCCATTCAACGATTTCGCCTCGACATCCTTCAATTTACCTGACACGTAGACACGTCCGTTGATCGTTTCAGCTTCGAGCGTTTCACCTGTACTTTCATTCAAGCGAATTGATCCGTTGCCTGCTTCGAGCTCAGCCTCTTTGAAGTCGATCCGCTCGATGTCGACTTTTCCGTTCGCCGTTTTCGAGTAGAGCCGGTCAACCGTAATATCCTGCAAGTTGAAACTCCCATTCAACAGTCTTGCGGAAACCTTGCGATATTCCTGATTTGGAATGAAAAGGTCGACATTGACTTGACTTAATTTCGAATCACTTAAGTAGCGCAGTCTTCCTTCGTCTTTCAGGAAGATCAATTTATCGAGAAATTCCTTTTTCGCATCTTCTTCCGATCTTCCATTAAAGGATTTGACGGTGAATTCCGCACGGATTTCCGAGTTTTCGGTTCCGTGGATCGAAACGCTTCCATGATCGACGTCAACGAGGATTTCATCCAAATCATCTGCCGGCTTCACAATGGTATGATGGAATGTGGAACCGCCACCGAACGGCGTGTCGAAATCGAAGCCTTTCATTCGTTCCACGGTTGATTGCATGAACTGCATGAAACGATCTCCAACGGTTACGAAATCTTTCCGAATATCTTCAATGAATTCATCCATCGATGGATCTTTGCCTTTCGACCTTTTAGAGTACTCGTTTGCACCATCTTGCTGCGGTTCTTCAACGCCTACCTTTTCCTCTGTCCAGGTTGTTCCACTGTCAGTCGTAGTCTGCTTTTTCTCCATTGCTTCCAATAGGGTTAAGGCTTCATCCATTGAAATTGTGCCGTTTTCCAACATTGTCAAGATACGTTTGCGTTCATTCTGCATCTTTCCGCCTCCTAGGTATGCTCGAGATTTTCAATTCGCATAGCTTTGTTAGACAACACTGTTGATTTGCGCTACAGGCGGACGCTTTCCGCGGGCGGTCCGTGAGCCTCCTCGTCGCAAGCTCCTGCGGGGTCTCACCTGGACACGCTTTTCCCACAGGAGTCGCCGCCTTCCGCTTCAATCAACGGAACTCCTTAAATCAACTACGAAGTTTAACAGAGCTTTTTCATTAGAGCCCCCACCAAATTCAGAACATAGCGGAGACTCCCTTAACACTTACTATATATACGAATCATCTGTCGGAAGGTTTCATTCTTTTCCAGCTGCAGTTTCAATCCGTTCTTTCATTCTTAGACGGTCGCGTTCCAAGATCGGCTTCAAATAGCGGCCCGTGTATGAGACTTCACTCTCAGCGACCTTCTCAGGAGTTCCTGTAGCAATGATTTGCCCGCCTTTGTCCCCGCCTTCAGGTCCGAGATCGATAATATGGTCGACGGTTTTGATGACGTCCAAATTATGCTCGATGACAAGGACTGTATTTCCGGAATCGACGAGCCGTTGCAAGACGTGAAGTAGCTTTTCAATATCATGGACATGAAGACCCGTCGTCGGTTCGTCCAAAATATAAAATGATTTTCCGTTCGAACGCCGATGCAATTCCGAAGCGAGCTTCACCCTTTGCGCTTCACCGCCCGATAACGTCGTGGCGGGTTGTCCAAGTTGAACGTAACCGAGACCGACATCGACGATAGTTTGCAGTTTTCTATGGATTTTAGGTATATTTTCAAAGAAAACGAGCGCATCTTCGACGGTCATGGAAAGGACATCCGCAATATTTTTCCCTTTGTACGTCACTTCCAACGTTTCGCGGTTATATCTTTTTCCGTGACACACTTCACAAGGGACATACACGTCAGGAAGGAAATGCATTTCGATTTTAATGATTCCGTCTCCGCGACAAGCTTCACAGCGGCCGCCTTTTACGTTGAAACTGAATCGTCCTTTTTTGTAGCCTCTCACCTTCGCCTCGTTCGTCATGGCGAAGACGTCTCGAACGTCATCAAAGACCCCTGTATATGTCGCCGGGTTCGATCGTGGCGTCCGTCCGATAGGAGATTGGTCGATTTCAATGACCTTTTCCAATTCTTCAAGACCCGTGACGGACGTGAATTGCCCAGGTTTCTGCTTCGACCGGTTCAGCTTTTGAGCAAGCACTTTGTAAAGAACTTCATTGACGAGCGTACTCTTTCCGGAGCCTGAAACGCCTGTCACCGCTATGAACTGCCCCAATGGGAAGTCTGCATCAACATTTTTCAAATTGTTCTCAGACGCGCCTTTGATCGATACGATTCGGCCATCGGGCTGACGCCTTTCAATCGGCAATGGGATGAACTTCTTGCCGCTCAAATATTGGCCGGTTAATGATTTAGGATCATTCATCACTTCTTCCGGTGTGCCGGCAGAAACGATTTGTCCTCCCGCAGCACCTGCTCCCGGGCCGATGTCGATCAAATAATCCGCGGCGATCATCGTATCTTCGTCATGCTCTACGACAATGAGCGTATTCCCAATATCTCGCATGCTTTGCAGCGTGCCGATGAGTCGGTCATTGTCGCGTTGATGAAGACCGATCGATGGCTCATCCAATATATAAAGGACGCCAGTCAACCTTGATCCGATCTGCGTCGCAAGCCGGATACGCTGCGCTTCACCGCCGGACAATGTGCCAGCCGCCCTCGATAACGTCAAATAATCCAGCCCGACATTAATGAGGAATCCTATTCTCTCGGCGATTTCCCGCAAGATAAGCCTTGCGATTTGCATATCCTTTTCGGATAGGACGAGATTGTTGAAAAACCGGTCCGCTTCCGTAATGGAAAGCGAGGTCACTTCTCCGATATGCGTGCCGTTCACTTTCACTGCGAGGGTTTCCTCTTTCAATCGATATCCGTGACATGCCGGACAGGCACGGCTCGCCATATATTTCTCCATTTGTTCCCGTATATAATCGGAGGATGTCTCCTTGAAACGACGCTCCACATTTGCGAGGACGCCTTCAAAATAGATGTTGTTCACACGTGTATTCCCGAATTCATTCGTGTATTGGAAGCGGATCTTTTGTTCCTTTGAACCATAGAGGATGATATTAAGGTCCTCATCTGACAAGTCGCTCACCGGCACGTCCATCGGTATTTTGAAATGCTTGCAAATCGTCTTCAATAGCTCCGGATAGTATTGGGAGCTCGTCGGAATCCAAGGTGCAATGGCGTCGTCATTTAAAGAAAGAGACTTGTCCGGGATGACTAGATCAGGGTCGACCTCAAGCTTCGTACCGAGACCATCACAATCAGGGCAAGCCCCGAACGGACTGTTGAATGAAAACATGCGCGGCTCCAGTTCCCCGATGGAAAATCCGCATATCGGACATGCGTGATGTTCGCTGAACAGCAATTCTTCTACATCGATTACATCGACCAATACATTCCCTTCAGCCAACCGTAGCGCGGACTCGAGCGAATCGCTTAAACGCGCTTCAATCCCCTCTTTCACGACGATCCGGTCAATGACGACTTCAATCGTATGTTTCTTATTTTTATTCAGTTCAATATTGTCATCGAGATCGATTACTTCTCCATTGACGCGAATCCGGACATAACCTTGCTTTTTGATGTCCTCGATCAGCTTCGCATGCGTCCCTTTCCTGCCGGATATGACAGGCGCAAGGATTTGAAGCCGGGAACGTTCCGGAAGCTGCATGATCCGGTCGACCATCTGCTCGATCGTTTGGGAGGAGATTTCAACCCCATGGTTCGGACAGATCGGCTTGCCGACCCGTGCGAATAGCAACCGTAAGTAATCATAGATTTCAGTGACCGTTCCAACTGTAGAACGTGGATTTCGGCTCGTCGTCTTCTGATCGATGGAGATTGCAGGAGACAGCCCTTCAATCACATCCACATCCGGCTTGTCCATCTGGCCTAAAAATTGCCTCGCGTAAGCGGAGAGCGATTCGACATACCGCCTTTGCCCTTCCGCATAAATCGTATCGAATGCGAGGGACGATTTCCCCGAGCCTGACAAACCGGTCATGACGACAAGTTTGTCACGCGGAATACGGACATTAATATCTTTCAGATTATGCACCCTTGCCCCTTGAATGACTATTTCCGTGTTTTTCATCGCATTTTCACCCTTCAGCCTTCAATTCTAATATCGTATCGCGCAATTCGGCAGCCCTTTCGAAGTCAAGCGCTTTTGCCGCCTCTTTCATTTCCTTCTCCAGAGTCGCAAGCAATTTCACTTTATCGTCCTTCGACAACTTCTTGCCTTTCGTCACTTTTTCCAGTGCAGATATATCCTCTTCGGCAACTTGAGTCGCCCTGATGACATCACGAACTTCTTTTTTGATCGTCGTCGGAGTAATTCCATGCTTCTCATTGTATGCAATTTGGATTTCGCGGCGTCTCGCTGTTTCGTCGATTGCCTTTTTCATTGAATCCGTGTAGCGGTCTGCATACATGATGACCCTTCCTTCAGAGTTACGCGCCGCCCTTCCGATCGTTTGGATGAGGGCACGTTCGGAACGGAGGAACCCTTCCTTATCCGCATCAAGAATCGCGACAAGCGACACTTCAGGAATATCGAGCCCTTCCCTCAACAAGTTGATGCCGATTAGACAATCGTACTTGCCCAAACGTAGTTCACGAATAATTTCAATCCGCTCTAGCGTTTTGACATCCGAATGCAAATATTGGACTTTAATACCGATATCTTTCAAATAGTCGGTAAGGTCTTCGGACATCTTTTTCGTCAATGTGGTAATCAATACCCTTTCGTTGCGCTTTGTACGCTCATTGATTTCATCAATTAAATCATCGATTTGTCCTTCGATCGGCCGTACCTCGATAATCGGGTCAAGCAAGCCCGTTGGACGGATGATCTGCTGAACCATCTCAGGCGTATGCTCGATTTCGTAAGGTCCGGGTGTTGCAGATACATAGATTGCTTTATTGACATACCGCTGAAATTCGTCGAACATGAGTGGCCTGTTGTCCAAGGCGGAAGGCAGACGGAAGCCATGATCGACCAATACTTGTTTCCGCGCCTGGTCGCCGTTATACATGCCGCGGATTTGCGGCAAGGTGACATGGCTTTCATCGACAACGATAAGAAAGTCATCCGGGAAATAGTCAAGCAGCGTATAAGGGGTCGCCCCTGGTGGCCGTAACGTTAAATGCCTCGAATAGTTTTCAATTCCGGAGCAGAAGCCCATTTCCCGCATCATTTCCAAATCATAACGTGTCCGTTGCTCGAGCCGTTGCGCTTCCAGAAGCTTATCTTCCTTCCGCAAGACTGCAAGACGCTCTTCCAATTCGGTTTCGATATTGGCAATCGCCTTCACCATTTTCTCTTCGCCTGTGACGAAGTGGGATGCAGGGAAGATGGCGACGTGTTCGCGCTCCCCTAAAATTTCTCCCGTAAGTGAATCCACTTCACGGATGCGGTCGATTTCATCTCCAAAAAATTCGATGCGGATGCAATGTTCGTCTTGCGAGGCCGGGAAGATTTCTACGACGTCCCCTCTAACCCGAAATGTCCCCCGCGTGAAGTTGATGTCGTTTCGTGAATATTGGATATCGACGAATCGACGCAGCAGCTCATTCCTGCCGATTTCCATACCTGTCCGAAGCGAGACGACGTGCTTCCCGTATTCCTCAGGCGAACCGAGGCCGTAAATGCAAGATACGGATGCGACGATCAGTACGTCATTCCTCTCGAATAAAGCTGACGTTGCGGAGTGACGCAACTTGTCAATCTCGTCGTTGATCGTCGCGTCCTTTTCTATATAAGTGTCCGTATGCGGGACATATGCTTCTGGTTGGTAGTAATCATAGAAGCTGACGAAATATTCGACAGCGTTGTTCGGAAAAAACTCTTTGAACTCGCTATACAATTGGCCAGCGAGTGTTTTATTATGTGCAATGACTAGTGTCGGTTTATTAACTTCTTTTACAACGTTTGAAACGGTGAACGTTTTCCCTGTTCCGGTTGCACCTAAAAGCGTCTGATGCTTTTTGCCTTCTTTGATGCCTTCTACGAGCTTCGAAATGGCGGCAGGTTGGTCGCCTAGCGGAACATAGGGAGCTTTTAAATCGAATTTCTGGACCATCTAAGCCCCTCCCCAAATGAATTACCTTTATTTTAACATAGACAAGTGCAAGACCAAAGAAATAAGGGAACACTTGTTTTAAATCCTATTCTTCGTGAAACTAGACCGTTGATTTACGCTACAGTCAATCGAACCACGAAGAGTTCGATTTGCCGTATTTCTGCGTTCTTTGCAGAAATTAAGGCAGCATGTCATATCCTGCTCCCTTAGGGTCGCAGAAAACATTGCTCGCAAAAGCCGTTCTTCGTGACGGCAGTGCTAAGATGTGCTCGCAACGCTACGCTTTTGCTCGCAAAAGCCGTTCTTCGTGACGGCTTTCGCAGGAGTCGCCGACTTTCACTTCAATCAACTGAGCCATCTCCCTGTCCAGCAACCTAAATAAAATACAAAAAACAAAAAGCGGGTCTGCTCTGCTAATCGATTGACGATTAGCGGCAGCCCGCTGCAAGTTACTTAATTTTCTTCAAGCCTCATCAGTTCATCCGTCAGAGTTTTGAAGGCGTACTCGTCCTTTTCATCAAGCGCAAGATCAATCAGCCTCAAGAGGCGTTTCTTCGTTTGCTCACGATGAATATGGTTCAGAAATAAATCCATGTAAATATCATTCAACAATCTCTCCGCTTGAAGAGAAGTACTACTTTTCCCCACGGCTTTTAAGAACTCGGCATATGAATAATTGTTTTCCATCTCCCTCACCCCTGATGCCTTTTTTTTATTATACATACATTCCGGGATCAGTTGCAAGGTTTTTGAGAATATTCTATTATTATTTTTTCAGGACGTTCCGTTCAAGCTTCCTCCGTCTTCTCATTTGAAGCACGGATTGTCACCTCGGAAACGATGAATACGATCGCTGCCATTATGACTGGCGTTACGGAAATCCCGACTGTAATCAGACCTGCCACGAGGACAGAAATTGCCTGCAACAGTTGAACACCAGTAACAGTTTTGCGGATTGCAGGTTCCCTTGTACTTTCTGCTTCCGGGAAAAGCATGTCCATCCGGAAGTCATCCCCCGCTCGTAATGCATGGACCAATTGGATGGATGAAGCAAACGCCAACGCACCGATAAAAATATATACGACGATCGGGAAAGGAATGAGGACGACACCTAACACCGCCAACGCCGTCAACCTGACCCATAGCCAGAAAATATCGTCCGTGCGCATCAGAGTCCGTCGCAGCAAATATCGCTGAGGGGACGTTTGTCCGAACTGTGCAGGGCGCATAAGGAATCCGAGCCACGCACGGCGGCTGACCGAGCCTTTTAAATGCGGGACATCTGTAAAGTAATTCGCGAAGCGGTAAAAACGCATCATCCGATTTTGCTCAAGCGTTATGAAATGTTCATAAGGAAACGGATTTGCATCACTTCTTTTCTTCCAGAATAAATAATAGACAGACATTAGTACACCGATTAAAGGAATTAAAGGGTATAAATAAGTAATTCCTGCTAGCACCGCATAAAAGAGAAGCGAAGCCAATACGAATCGAACAAGACGATCTTTCCAAATCCCTTCACCTTCATTCGCACGGCGGTAATAGTACTCCGTCTCGACATACTTCCATTTTACAAGGAAGATGACGACAGCCGTCAGTATGAATTGTGTTTTCCCTGCTACATCCGTTGCTGCCAACAATGGCAAAAGAACGATAAATAAAATGTATGGAATAGGAAGCTGTGAGAATAGCGAGTACCGCAATGACCGCTTCAAATACTCTTCAAGCTTGTTCTCCATTGGAAGGAAAAAGACGATATCAGCAGGCTTCAACAACGTAACAGGCGACCCGATGGATAAAGCCGCCCCGATGAGGATAGCCGCTATGATTGCAGAAGGGAATTCTGATGGCACTTCCTTCAGCCATTCACTGTAAGCGTACCCCCCCGCTCCTATCGTAAAGAGCAGGACGATTGCCAAGTGGCCAGTGAAAACGAACCGCATATATTTTTGCAGTTCAGTCATGTAGTGGACGAACCGGTTCCCCCAAATTTCACGCAAGTTGTTCATTGTCATTATCCTCGGTCATTGAAATATAAAGCTCGTCCAATGATGCATTCGGACGGTTGAACGCTTTCCGTAAATCATCCATCGTACCTTGCGCCCTCACACGTCCTTCATGAAGCAGAATGATCCGATCGCAATACTTTTCCGCAGTGGAAAGCACATGGGTCGACATCAATACCGAAGCGCCGTTAGCTTTCCTTTCGGATATTTGATCGAGCAAAGAACGGATTCCGATCGGGTCAAGCCCGACAAACGGTTCATCGATAATATACAGTGAAGGCTCCACTAAAAACGCACATAAGATCATGACTTTTTGCCGCATCCCTTTTGAGAAATGCGACGGAAACCAATTCAACCGCTTCTCCATCATGAACTCTTTCAATAATATTTCAGATCGTGCCTCGAACGACTCCCGATCCAATCCATATGCCATCGCTGTGAGCTCAAGATGTTCCTTCAATGTCAGCTCTTCATATAAAATCGGTGTTTCCGGAATATATGTGAACGCTTTACGGTAAACTTCAGGGTTTTCGCGAAACGTGACGCCATTCACTACAATTTCGCCTTCATGCGGATTCATTAGGCCAATAATATGTTTGATCGTCGTACTTTTTCCGGCACCATTCAAGCCGATCAAACCGACGAGCTCGCCTTTGCCGATTTCAAATGGTAAATCATGCAGGACAGGCTTACGTGTATATCCGCCTGTCACGTCTTTCACTTCAAGAATTGCCATAACCATCCTCCATTCTTGTTTCCATTTTACCAAACATCGGAACGGAATGCTTTGTCCATCTTTCACGTGTTAAATGAAAATATGCTACACTTGTGTCATTAATGAATACTTCTCCATGTTACGGAGACTGAGAATCAGAAAGGATGACTGCAAATGACATCATGTATCTTTTGTAAAATTGTAGAAGGCACCCTCCCTAGTGAGAAAATCTATGAAGACGAGAACGTCATCGCCATTATGGATGTCATGCCTGTGACGAAAGGGCATGTCTTGCTAATTCCAAAAGAGCATCGGGAAAACCTGTATGAAATGACGGAAGAAGAAGCTTCCCAACTATTTTCGGTTGCCCCAAAAATCGCGAACATCCTTAAAGAGGAATTCAAACCTGCCGGGATGAACTTGCTTCAAAACAATGGCGCTCCAGCAGGCCAGGCCGTTTTCCACTTCCATATGCATTTCATCCCAAGATACGATCAAACGGATGGTTTCGAATCAGATTGGAATCCGAAAGTGGAGGAATTCACACAAGAACGGATTCAAGAAATTGCAAATCAAATCCGAAGCCGTTTCAACAAAGAATAAGGCTTGACCTTCCACATAATTCCTGTATAATAAATGTAAGTTTTCGCTGACGATCGCGAGGATACGTTGGGAGAACGAAAAATAGAGTATAGTTGAGGAGAGATGAGAAATGAATACGAAAAATCTTATGTTAATGGCGCTATTAGTATCAGTCGGTGCCGCTTTGTACTTGGTCATTCCGGGGTATGGCGAGGGCATGAAGCCTGACTTCATGCTGACAATGATGTTCATCGGCATCTTTTTATTCCCGGACGTCCGCAGCGTCTTTTTGCTCGGAGCGACGACCGGAGTCATCTCAGGGATTTTCACAAGCTTCCCTGGAGGTTTCATACCGAATATTATCGATAAGTTCATTACGGCGTTTGTTGTTTTTGCGGTCATCGTTCTATTAAAGAAAGCCGCTAACCACTTAATCATTTCGACAATCATCGCTTGCTGCGGAACACTGTTATCCGGAACAATCTTCCTATCTGTCGCCATCTACGTTATCGGCGCGAAAGTTCCGTTCGGATTATTGTTTGTAACAGTCGTCCTTCCCGCAATCGCTATGAACGGGATAGTATTCTTCATCATCTACCCGATCATCAAAACATTATTGAAACGCACGTCATTTAAAACAGCATTATCCAATTGATAATAAAGCTTTTCCTTCCGGGGGAAAGCTTTTTTCATTTGCCCAAAACACTTTACCATGTTTTAATAAATCTATGAAAAGGAATACTATTCAAAATGAAAGGAGTGCACTCCATGAAAACTTCTACATTTCTCGCTGGTCTACTTGCAGGATCGGTGACAGCCGCTGTCACTGTGTTATTTTCCACTCCACAAACGGGAAGCGAAATCCGCTCGTCCGTTAAGAGCGCTTCAACTGACATGAAGCATAAATTGAACGACGTTAAAGGAAAAATCGCCGAGTTGAAAAACTCCATCACACATATGACGAAGGAAGCGAAGGAGTTAGTTCCTGAAGCTGTCACTGGCATTAAGGGGTCTATCGAACAATGGCAACTCTCGACTGAATCTAACAGACTTAAGCTCGAGAAGGAATTATCGGCAATCCAGACGTCACTCGCCGAATTGGAACAATCCATTGCGGAACAACAGAAGTAATAGGCATGTCTATGAGACTGTCCGGAAAGTCGATCAATCGACTTTCTGTGGCAGTCTTTTTTGTTTTGAGGCGGCGATTTATGATCACTTGTCGAGACTTATGATCACTTGCTGCGATATATGATCACTTGCCGGGATATATGATCACTTACTGTGATATATGATCACTTGCCGCGATATTTGATCACTTGCCACGATATATGATCACTTGCTGCGATATATGATCACTTGCCGCGATATATGATCACTTGCCACGATATATGATCACTTGCCACGATATATGATCACTTGCCGCGATATTTGATCACTTGCCACGATATATGATCACTTGCCGCGATATATGATCACTTGCCACGATATATGATCACTTGCCAGGATATATGATCACTTGCCGGGATATATGATCACTTGCCGGGATTAGTAACAGGTGAGTTATTGAACGGCCATAGTATTTATCATCACTTACTTCTTAAATCAAAACTTTCACTTGTATCGTTCCAATCTATTTTTATAACTAACTCATCATTAGAAGTTGTAGAAGGAAAATTAGAACTTAATGATTTGTTGTCATACTTGCCTTCTTGATTTAACGTAACATCATTCTCACCGAAATTTATTACCCCATTATTTTTTGATTCCACATAATAATGAATAGCGTCAATTTCCTCTACGTTAATTCCTTTGTTCGTAAGCTGAATTTGATATGTTTCTTCTCCTTTCGTTTGAAGAACGGTTACTTCTGCTAACCAATTTTCACTTTCGCCAACAAACGTTAAGTCACTCTTATTCATTTGGCACGCAGATAATAAGAAAAAGATGAGTAGTATAAATAATTTCTTCAACATATCAACCCCTTCATAAAAGTAAAACACCTCCGATTTAAGTGAACCTCATCGAAGGTGTTACTATCATCGTCCGACTCCCAATATCCCAATAGTAACAAGCGAGATTATAAAGCTCGTAACAAGAGACATTCCCCAATCGACCTTCCTAGTTTGGCGGAATAAAATATTCACGAAGCTACAAACAATAAAATTCGCAACGAACAGTACACCTAACAATATGAATGTTGTTATGGGGAACACCTCATTTACAACTTTTTATGATACGGGAATATTTGGATTTCTTTACTCGCAAATCAAATGTATCACGACTTGAAATAGAAAGGAAATATTCTTTGAATTGTTATGTTATTGTTTCTTTACAGGGAAAGGCTATAGTTATATTAAATAAAGCAATTAATAATATGAAAGCTTATAAACGCTAAGAAAGGGTGTGTAAAATGACCACCTTATTTCATATATATCGAAGTTCAAGACGCTTCTCTTCATTTTCGAAATCAAAAATTCATCCAAGAGAATTTACTTTGATTGAAGAACAGTCTCTGGCTCCTACTTTTCAACGTTTTCACTTCAAAAAGGATCATCAATTAATTCAGGTGTTTCTTTATTCTAGCAGCATCCAAGAAGAGCTTTATATATTAATTGAGGAATGCGCGCTAAGAAAGAAATTTATTGAAGAATTGAGGACCAATGATTATCATGACGCTAATTTAGATGTATTTCTCGTAGATACAAATCCAGCTAAGATGATAGAAGCGATAGATCAAGCTATAGATTTGCCTGAAGAAGCAGGGATATTACAAATATATGGTCAACAAATGTGGCATAGTGACGCTTTCATTGTTGGTAATCGCGAAGCTTTGAAAAGGTTGCGAAACGCAATAGACCACGCATTACTATATGGTGAAAAACGTGAATTATTCTATCCAGAAGACAATGAAGCATTCGATCTGTATATTTCATGCACTGAAGAGTCCTTTGATATGAGTCAATTAGATCCGCCTTATCATGACCCTGACATTTTCAGCAAACGAAAAAATCCTGTTCAAGCATTTCGATATTATCCATTTGACTGAAGCAAGTTCCACTTTAAAGTTCTGCCTCTTTGCTTTAATTACAGGTGAACCGAATTTCTCCATATTTAGAAACGCCCATTCTCTCTTTCCGAGGTAAAGAAGCGACTTCTCTATTGAACAATCGCACCCGTAAAATCAAAAAAAGGTGCTATTCCCTCTTGAAGGAATGCACCTTTTCGCCAGTTTTTAACATTCTTCTTCAATAAAAAGCACTTGAATATCACGGCAATCTATAAAAATAGTTAAAGTAATTGTTTGACCCTCTTCTTCTTCTACACCTTCAAACCTGGCGCAGCAATTACTGGCGTCAAATTCTTTAAATGTGAGATCTTCCAGCCTTACACCGCCTACAATCAAGTCTACGTCTGTGTCCCGTTCCAGCATACTTAGCTGATCACATATACATTTATCACACATATTTTGTATCCCCATAGAAATTTCACCTCTATTCATAAAGAAATTACTTACATTTCAACATATGAAAGGAGGCCTCTAACAGTTTGTACAATATGGTAGTACAATTACTTAGTTTGTCCCTGTGGTAAACTTGTTGCTAAATACATTTATTTTTTTAATTCCACTAATCAAATGTTTGGCATTGTTTTCGGATTTCTTCTTGCGAAATATGTTTCTTTATTTTTACGTTTGTTATTTGTAACCCTGTCCGGTTAGAATCACTTACAGAAAAAGTGAGTTTATCGTAATCCCCCCCGTGGTGTCCGGAATAGTTTAAAGCACTGGCAAAAATGAGGTGCCGTCTAGGATCTCCATCAATGGGTTCTATCTTGATTTTTGGGCACATGAAGTATTCTGAAAAAGTTGGGCCCAAAAGATATAAATAACGTGTAAACAATGCTTCTTCAAGCAACTGTTCTTTAGTAGGTCCGTCCAATTCTTTTCTCCACCCTACCATGAGCCAATCATAAAGGGTTTGTGACTTTAATCGAACTTTTTGTTTGTTATCCGATACAATTAATTCCCCTTCTTTAGCCGTACAAATATTTCGCTCATGATCAGATACACATGTATAAGCGGGTTCTATAGTAATGACTTCATCATTTGCCATTTGCAACGTCATTTTATTGGATGGATTATCTATAGATACCTCGATTGTCCCGTTCACTCGGCTAGAGTTATTAAGCCAGTAGACCACTTTTCTGAGTACGCGTTCTTGATAACCATCGTTGATACTGAACAGACGCTGAAGTCCTGAATTATTTTCAACTTTTATATCTTGAACATCAGAATGCTCCAATGAATGCGACATTAATTGCTCCAAAAAAGGTCGATTCGTCTTCTTCTTCGCTTCTTGCTCCGCAAAAACTACAGTATTAGTTACTAGAAAGAGGATACAAAAAAGGATGTAAAGTTTTTTCTTCAAGAAAGCCCACCTACCTTTTCTTTTTAGGTATCTTTCCCGAATATTCTTCAACTATCCGCTTTCGTCTGTACACTTCATTATCACTTTAAACATATTGGATTGTTTATTATTTTGTGTGGCGACTTTAGAAAACGAATAATTTTTATTGCTGGAAAACCTCGCCAATCTCACATTCTCACGTCAAATCATTTAAGAATATATAGTATTTTTGGAATTTCTACTTTTTTAATCGAAGTTTTCCTGCTATAATGAAAACTGATAACTATTTGATGCTGGAGGTATTTCATGACTGAGCAAAAGTTTTCCCAAAAAGAAGCAATGATTTATAGTCAACGTGTTGCCCAGATGTCAAAAGCACTTTGGAAAGCTGTCGAAAAAGATTGGCAGAAGTGGATAAAACCTTATGACTTGAATATTAATGAACATCATATTCTATGGATTGCATACCATCTGCAAGGCGCGACAATTTCAGACATTGCAAAATTTGGCGTCATGCACGTGTCTACAGCTTTCAACTTCTCAAAAAAACTTGAAGAACGTGGCTACTTGCAATTCTTCAAGAAGGACGACGACCGTCGTAATACATACGTATCAGTAACTGAAGAAGGAGAAGAACTTCTTCTAGGCATGAATGAACACTATCATGACTCAGAACATGGCATCTTGGACGGATCACTTCCGATTAAAAGTCTTTACGGAAAGTTCCCTGAATTTTTGGAAGTCATGTCTGTCCTCCGAAATATTTACGGAGAAGATTTCATGGAAATATTCGAACTCGGCTTCAAACGGATCGACCATACTTTTGACGACGAGCTTGTCTCCTTAAGCCGCACCGAAAAGGAATCTTTAGAAGTCGCTGAATTGCAGACAGTCGAAGAAAAATAATGTCATTTTTCGGGGTAGTCTGCTATGATGAAGTGAAGGCTTAAAGAGGAGGAATTGATTTGATCCTTATCGTAACTGTCATGTTCTCATTGTTTTATTTATTTCAGATAAACAAGATGACTTTCGCTCTATGTCAATCGCGAGAAATCCCAGAAGAAAAGCAACCAAAAATATATCGTACCGTCAATATTCTAATTACGATTTTAATCCTTTCGTTCTATCTTGAAGTGCTATTGAACGTATAAGGTGAAAAAGTCCAGCTCCCTTAATAGGAAGCTGGATTTTTTCTGTTTAG
Organism: Sporosarcina pasadenensis; assembly: GCF_047228845.1. Classification (NCBI taxonomy): domain Bacteria; kingdom Bacillati; phylum Bacillota; class Bacilli; order Caryophanales; family Caryophanaceae; genus Sporosarcina; species Sporosarcina pasadenensis. The sequence continues at coordinate 48,204 of NZ_JBFEGM010000003.1, read as the reverse complement.
TACAAGAATGCAGCTCCGACGATGATCAACAGAATGAACAACACAACGATCAAAGCGAATCCAGAAGAGCCTTGGCCATATCCACTCATTGGGGCACCTCCTCTCTCTTTGTATCGTATGCACACGACAATTAACCGTTTTAGGCATTTGGTAAGGAACCTTTTTGTTTTATGATCGTTTTTATGGTATAGTTTCAATTGTTGTAGATCATAGTTAGGGGAGAAAAAACCATGAAAAAAACAGTCCTTGCAATGACGATGGCGGCTTCAGTATTGACACTTGCAGCATGTAACAATGATCAAAAAGCGGCTGATGATGAAATTATCGCAACAACCAAAGTCGGAAATATTACAAAAGAAGATCTATATGAAGAGATGAAAGATGCAATTGGTATACAAGTAGTTGAAAATTTGCTTCTTCAACAAGCGTTGGAGACCGAATATAAGATTTCCGACAAGGAATTGAAAGAAGAAATCAAAAAGCAAAAAGATGCGTTGGGGGATAATTTTGACATGTACCTCCAACAACAAGGAATTACTGAAAAATTCTTCGAGAAGAATGTAAAATCCCAAATGCTTCAGAAGAAAATGATCGATTCACTGAAAGTGTCCGATGAAGATATCGCAAAAGGCGTGGAACGCGCAAAAACGGAAGTCCATGCTCGTCATATCGTCGTGAAAGACGAAAAGACGGCGAACGAAGTGTTGGCGAAATTGAAGGAAGGTGGAGATTTCGCTAAACTAGCGAAGGAATATTCCACTGAGCCAGTTGCAGAACAAACGGGCGGAGACCTCGGATGGTTCGGTCCAGGCAAAATGGTGCAAGAGTTTGAAGATGCGGCTTATTCCCTTAAAAAAGGTGAAATTAGCGAACCAGTAAAGACAAGCTTCGGTTACCATATCATTGAATTACTTGACACTCGCAAGGCTGAAACTGATAAGACCGAAGAGGAAATAAAAGCGGAAATCGAAGACGGATTAAAACGAGTCCAATTCGAAGAGAAGCTCCAAGAATTGATCAAAGCGGCTGATGTCGATATTAAAGTCGATGAGTTCAAAAAAGCTTTGGACGCTTATTTGCCAGCAACAGCTGATAAAGAAAAGAAATAAAAATTAAAAGGCTGCCTGCAAATCGATCAACCATCGACTTGCAAGCAGCCCTTTTTTTATTCTATATTCGGTTTGTAGAACGAGCGGTTATCCAGAGGGAAAATTCTTTCCGTAAATTCACCGTTTGCCGTCTTCGACATCGCCCGGTCGAGCATATTCATTTTCGCATCGATATTATCGATATAATGTAGGATTTCCGCTTCCATCAACATTGGACGTTTCGGGCTTCCCCATTCCTCTTTGCCATGGTGGGACAGCACCATATGCTGAAGAAGCATCACTTCTTCCCCTTGAATATCGAGTTCATCCGCAGCTTTCGATATTTCATTCACCATGATTGTAATATGGCCGAGCAAGTTCCCTTCGATCGTATATTGCGTTCCGATAGGGCCGGATAGCTCTATGACCTTTCCAACGTCATGCAAGATGATTCCAGCGTACAGCAGATCCTTATTCAAAGAAGGATATAATTCGGCAATCGCCTTGCCGAGCTTCAGCATGGACACGACATGGTCGAGCAACCCCGACACATAGTCATGATGGTTTCTCGTAGCAGCCGGGTAAACGAGGAAGTCTGATTGGTGTTTCTTCAACAGATGTCTCGTAATTCGCTGGATATGTGGATTTTTCATTTCGAAGAAATATTGTAGTAATTCTTCAAATAACACTTCCTTGCTTTTCGCTGAAGATGGGACGAGATCTGAAATCGTCACACCTTCCTCTTCTTTCACGGGACGGATGCTTTTAATGCGCAACTGGTTTTTACCCCTGTATTCATGCATTTCTCCGCCGACTTTTACGATTGTCGCGGCCGCATACAGGCGCTCCTGCTCTTCACCCGTATCCCAAAGCTTCGCCTCTATATCACCGCTCTTATCTTGCAAAATGAGTGTCATAAAAGGGCTTCCCTGTTGGGTTATGCCTTTCGTCGATTGTTTAATGAGTAAATATAGATCAATCGGCTCCCCGACTTGATGTTCCATTAATTTTTTCACCTTGTCATCGCCCCCTTGGCGCTTCCGATGTCGGAAACGTTAATAATCGTTGCATTGGTCCAGTATTCTACTATCTTATCATGACATGTGAAGTAGATGAACTGATGCTTCGCACTTAGCCGCTCCAATATTGCCGTCATTCTTGAAAATCTCGTTTCATCAAAGTGGACAAAAGGATCATCTAACAATAATGGAAAAGGAGCTGTCTCCTCTTTTGCGGCTGCCAGCGATAGACGTAATGCAATATATGCCTGTTCCTTCGTCGCCTGGCTTAGCTCAATGATCGGATAACGTTGTCCATTTTGGGCAACGGCTTGGAAATAACCATTTTCCGATAATGCGAGTGACATGTATGTCCCGCCAGTCAGTTCACTGAATATATTCTCCGCCCTGCTCAGCACTTCGGGCAGCCTTTTCTCCTTTAACTCCTCCATCATGCCTGTGATCGCTTCTACGATCGCTTGGCGGACCGACCACTGTTTCGCGAGCTCGGCAAACTCAGCCTTTTTCATTTCAAACATCTGTTGCTTCCGCTGATAGGAATCATCCGTCAACAACTTCTCTGTTTCCACTTCCAATGAGGTTTTCTCCTTAACGAGCGCCCCCATCTCTTCTTCCAGTCCGGCAAGCTCCCTGCCGACTTGATGGATATCTTCCCGAAGTTGGTTTTCCGAGCGTTCAATATGATCCTCTACAGAGCCAAGAGCTGTCAACTGGGATTCGACATCTTCGATTTGATGTGTCAACGTCAGCGTTTCCTGTGATGCGGCATACGCCATATAATACTGCTCTTCCGTCTCCACTCCGGCTTCTTCGAACAGCTCTTGTTGTTGGCTGCGCAAGGAAGCTGCCAGCTCTTCCGCTTCTAGCTTCTGCGTTTGGTACTCTTCAATCCTATGACTCAACGTGTTAAATAATTGCATCTTCTCTTTCAAAGAGATGTATTCCGATCGCAATGTGTCATAAATGGATGATTCCGGCACATCAATCGAGATGAGCCTCTCCAATTCTGCTTGCCTCAAGTGGATATTATCTTGAATCGTTTGCGATTGACGTTCAATGTCTTCTAGTTCGCGTTCAATCTCCTGCAGCGAGCGTGCCATGCCAAAAAACTCATGAAGGATGCCGGAGTTCGGGATTTTCCGAAGGCCATACGCAAGAAAGAAGCTGCTTAATGAATGTTCTAGACTTTCCTTCCCCTGCACGATTGCCCCATACTCTTCTTCCAGCACACCCATTTTCCGTTCAATCGTCTTGGCCGCCTCGGCTAGCCTGCTTTGCCTCTGTTCATAGTCATTCACTTTCATAATGAGCGCTTCCATCGTCGCTGCCTGTCCTTCATAGGCGTCGACGAACCGCTCCATTTCAGCATCTTTGTTTGTCGGCTGGCCGCCGCGTTTCCCAATTTTAAAAAGTACGGCAATGACCGCAAGGCACGCGCCAAGCCCGACGACTATCCATTGATCACTAATTAAACCTACTATCGACATGAGTGCCGCCACGATCAGGAGGATCAAAAGCATTTGTGGGTTTCCGTCACCCTGATTCGACCGGCTCATTTGCACATACGCTTTCGCTTCGGCCAATCTACTACTAATGGACGGCCACTCCTCCGCTTGCTTCCTTTCCATTTCCGTCGGGGAATTCCTTTGCAATGAAAGCTGCTCGTTTCGAATATCCCGCAGTTCATTCTCCAACTGGGAAAGCTGCCGATCCATATAGCCTATCTGTCGACCCATTTCATCCATCTGTTGCAGTTGTTCATATAGATGTTCTTCCTGATGAATCGAAACGTCCGCACGCAACAACGCGTCCGACTTATCCAAGCCTAAACGATCTAGCAACCGCATCCGCTTCACATTCAACTGAGACTTGGTTTCGCGGATCGAGCCAAGTGTCGACCGCCAATCATGCCATTCCGGCTCGCGGGCAAGCATTCGCTCGATTGCAGACAGCATTTCAGGACGCGGAGAATCGGGCATCTTCTGCTCCATCGCCGCGATTTCAGCTTCCAAACCTCGCTTCTTCGCTTCCATCTCAGTCAATCTGCCGCTTATCACTTCAAAACGGCGGATGCCGTCAGACGGAAAGGAAGACGTCCGCACTTCGTCCAGTCTGCTTGAAAGTTTTCGTTTCCTCTCCTTCAACGGCAATAATTGCAGCTCCAGTTCAAGAGCCCGATGTTCCTCCCGCAATGAATCATACGCTCGTTTAGCTTCCTGCCATTCCCTTTCGATTTCGTGGATCCTGTTCATTTTCGGAGCGTATGCCGCAATCCGTTCCTGTTCGCTTTTCAGCTCTTTCTCCATTTCCTTCAACTCGGTGGCCCTAACATTCATTTCGGGATTCCGGCCAGTTTTTTTGAATAAATCCCCCAGTTCTTTCTCCATCTTCTTTTCAACACGCAATAATGTGTCGACGCCAGTTGTGCCTGATGAGAGAAGTGTCCGGCTCAATTCGGTCTCATCCATCCGCTCAAAGCCTTGCAATTGAAGAAGGGAAAACGAGAAAATCGATTCAAACGATGCGCGGTCGTATTGCCTCACTAACGCTTTCACAGCTTCCTCCTCGCCTTGCGTGCCATCTTCAAAATAGACGGTGACATCCCCTGCTGATTTTCCTTGCACCCGTTCGACGATGCAGTTGCCATGGACTTCGTCATGCAAATGGACCTGGCCGCCGAATTTGCCGCCCGCTTTCGGTTCATATCGAAGCTGCGCGCTATTTTTTTGTGGAAAGCCGAAAAGTGTTAGCACGATGAATTGCTGGATCGTCGTCTTGCCCGCTTCATTGTGGCCGTAAATTACATTTATGCCGTCACTGAAATCGATCGTCTTGTTTTCGTGCTTCCCGAAGCCGTAAATGACTATTTTTCGTATTTTCACCGAATCACCTCCAACTCGGTCGGTAATTCATTCAATAAGTGCCTCTCCACTTCATTTCGTAAATCGTGGATATCCTCTTCCGTCAAGGGATCAAGGTATCGAGCTGTCCGTACATGTTGATAAAGTTCTCCTAGTACTTGCTTCCACTGTTCGGACGACCAGCTGTCGACTTGTCCAAGCACGGATTCCACAAGCGCATTGTTCTCCTTATTATGGAGAGTCGCTGTAACTGTTAAGCGTTGCACCCATACAAACGGCTCCTTGCCATCCATCACTTCGCGGATTGCGTCCAGCCAAACGTCTTCGGCAGTCTGAGCAAAAAAAGCTGCAGTCTCCTCATCGAGATTAAGGATTTCAACATCGACGACCGATGGACCATTTTCTGTAGCGAATGAAAGAAGTGCCTCTTCGCAATTAGCAAGCCATTCATTTGCATGCTGGATATTTACACATGGGATTTGCACTTTCCCGAAATGAACGGCTGCTGTCGGCACGAATGACAGGATTGTCTCCGATTTACTAAGCTCTACTTCGTAAAACCCTTTTTCACCTGATTCATTCCGGTGACGTCCTTGGATATTCCCCGGATAGACGATTGGTGGGTCTTCCGATAATTGCTGTCGTAAATGGATATGGCCAAGCGCCCAGTAATCATAATGCTTCGACTGCAGCTCTCCGATAGTGAAAGGCGAGTAGACCGCATGCGTATCATTTCCTGCTATGCTGCCGTGCAACAATCCGATATGGAAGGAGTAGTTGTCCGAAGCAACGGGATATTTGCTGATCATTTCTTCCCGGACATGCCTATTCGGGTAACTGAAGCCATGGAGCACAACCTCTTGCCCCCTAACCGTCAAAGACACTTCTTCCACTTCCCCAGAAAATTCGTGGACATTTGGCGGCAGCTCGAAACGGGTCCAATTCCCACTCAGATGATCATGGTTGCCATACGTGATATAGACAGGAATTTCCGCTTCATGCAGCTTTTCCATTCCTTCTTGGAATTTCCGCTGTGCACGCAAACTTCGATCTTCGCCGTCATAGATATCCCCGACGATCAATAGAAAGTCTGGGGAAGTTTCCACCGCATAGTCAATTAATCGGTTGAATGCTGTAAATGTGCTATCCCGCAATTCATTCAAACGTGCCGGCGGTAGTCCTGTCATCCCTTTGAACGGACTATCGAGATGCAAATCTGCCGTATGTATAAACCGGATTGTAGACAATAAGCATCTTCCCTTCCTAACGAATATTTGTTCTAATTTTACCATATGCGCAAGAGTAATAGAAATAAATAAAAGCGGAGGGAGCCTGCCTAGAAGCGACAGGCATAAGGCACAGCTACGAAGTGGCGGTCTTTGCCACGTAGTAGCTGTGACTTATGACCCCGAGCTTCTGGCGATCGGAGCTAGATATGAAAAAAGCCGCTGTCCGTCTAACTTTCCGACGAAAAACGGCTTTCTATCATTCTTTACCTAATTGAATCGCTTTTTTGATGTCTTTCAGTGAACGGGATGGTCCATACATGAGAACTCCGCCACGGTAAACGCGTGCGCCGAACCAACCGAGGATGAAAATCGTCAACAGCATAATGGCAATTGCCAAAAATGGTTCCCACATTGGTAAATCGAGCATGCCTACCCGTAAAAACATGACGAGTGGTGCAAAGAATGGGAAGTACGACGAGTACGTCACATAGCCGAGTTCCGGATTGCCCAAGCCCGTCATAGCAATGAGGAAAGCCACTACAATCAGCAAAGACATCGGCATAATCATTTGCTGGACATCCTCAGTCCTGCTGACCAATGAACCTAATAACGCGGCAAGAGTTGCATAGAGGAAGTAGCCTAGTATAAAGAATACCGCCGCATATACCAATGTGCTGATGCTTACATCTTGTATACTGAAGAAATCTGAAAATCCATCAGGCACTTCCGTAGCAGACGTTTTGAAGGCGATAAAGCCGACAACTCCATAAATGATGATCTGTAATATCCCTAGTGATCCGATACCCAACACCTTCGCAAACATATGCTTCACTGGTGAGACGCTCGAAATGAGGATTTCCATCACCCTCGAGGATTTTTCATTTGCCACATCCATCGCAATCATGCTCGAATACAAGATGACTGCAAAATAGATGACAAACATGAGAACATAGACGAGGACTCTCGCCTGGCCTAGTTCCTCTTCCGATTTTGCGGAAGGCGAAACATTTTTCTGCTCAAACTGGATCGGTGTAAACAACGTTTGCACTTGCGTACCCGTCAGCGAAAGCTCCTCCGCCTTTAATCCCGTTTGAATCGATTGCAGTGCATCCTGGATACGCAGTGGCACTGAAAAGTCCATCATGCTCATCGTCGTATATTTTGCATGGATCGTTCCTTGTTCATCGACCGTAAGAGCTAGGAATGAGTTGATTTCACCGGACGAGACTTTATCTGCAAGAACCTCCTCCGTTTCATTGGCCGCTTCGACAGTGATGTCATACTCTCCAGCCTCTAACTGCGATTGCAGTCGGTCAACAATGATTCCACTCTCATCCACAACTTGAAGGACCTCTTTTGAATCACCTGTTCCTGTGACGTTTTGTACCGTATCGATGATCTTTGAAAAATTCGCGAGCAGGAAGATCGCAATAATCATGATTACAGTTGTAATGATGAAAGACTTGGACTTTGCCTTTGACGAAAATGCCTGTTTAAAGATGATCCAAAACTCACGCATACTCTTTCCCCACCTTTGCGATGAAAATGTCTTGCAAGGAAGGCTCTTCAATCTCAAAATGACGGATAGGTCCCGCTTGCAATGCTGCTGACAGCAAATCGTTCGCAACCGCTTCCTCCTCGATTTGGAAGACGGCCCCTTCCACCGAATGAGCGACGGAAATAATTCCTCGTACGTTGTTGAGAGCCTTCAAATCATAGTCGGATCGGATGCGCACATTTTGTCTGCCAAACGACCGCTTCACATCTCGCAGCGAGCCGCTCACGATTTGCTTGCCATGATGGATGATGCTTAACTTCTCACATAACTCTTCTACATGGTCCATCCGATGGCTTGAGAAGAGGATTGTCGCTCCGTTATTCCTGAAATCAATAATCGCTTTCTTCAACATTTCGACGTTCACCGGATCGAGCCCGGAAAACGGTTCGTCAAGGATGAGTAGCTTCGGATCATGCATGAGTGCAGCGATGACTTGGATCTTCTGCTGATTCCCTTTCGAAAGCTCCTCCACATTTTTGTTCTTGTTTTGCGACACTTCGAAACGGTCCAGCCAATAATCGATTGCCTTCTTGGCATCGGCCTTTTTCATCCCTCGTAGCTCACCGAGGAAAATGAGCTGATCTTCCACTTTCATTTTCGGATAAAGTCCTCGTTCTTCCGGCAAATAGCCGATTTCAGGGCTCGTTGCGTAGGAAATTGTTTTACCGTTCCAAGTGATGTGTCCTTCATTGGCGTTCAATAATCCTAAAATCATTCGGAACGTAGTTGTCTTGCCTGCCCCGTTTGCACCTAGGAAACCGTACATTGAACCCTTCTCTACAGTCAGATTCAAGTGATCCACCGCGGTGAATTCCCCGAACCGCTTCGTTACGTTTTCTAATTTTAATGCCATTCTATTTCTCCCTTCCCTTTTCAGGCTTCACTCTTCTACGTATATCATAGTATATAGTTTCATATGCCCAACACTTTTGAAATGAACAACTATTCATTTTTCATGTATTCATAGTATAATGGAGAAAAGGGATGGAAGGATGAGCAGCTTGAGAACTTATAAATTAACAGCGTATGAAAAGACAGGAAAGTTAATTACAGAAGAGACGTTCACGGCGGAGAATGATGAATCGGCAAAAGAAAAAGGCCATGCGTTGCTCGAAGAAAAGAATCTTCTTGAACAAACGCATCGCCTTGCTTCGCCTGCTGGGAAGCTATTGTTGTTTCATGTTTGATACAAATCGGCAATTGCAATAAAATTTGGCTACCATCATGCTGCTGTGATATGTTAATTGAGCAAGCTACAGGATGGAGGTGCTTCACTTGAACATTGCACTTATTGCCCATGATCAGAAAAAAGACGAAATGGTGAATTTCACGATTGCATACAAACATGTATTTTCAAAATACAATCTATATGCAACAGGGACAACCGGGAAGCGAATTATGCAAGAGACAGGCCTTCACGTTAACCGAATGATGTCCGGACCGTTAGGAGGGGACCAGCAGATCGGTTCAATGGTTGCTACGGGAAAATTGGACTTGATCCTCTTCTTCCGCGATCCATTGACCGCCCAGCCCCATGAGCCTGACGTCAGTGCGCTTTTACGCCTTTGTGATGTATATGGAATTCCGCTTGCAACGAACATTGCGACTGCAGAGTTATTAATTGCAGCGGTTGAAAAAGGATATTTCACTTGGCGGAATACCGCAGATAAATACAAATCAAAAGGGCTTAATCCCGTGGAGGATTAAGCCCTCTTTTTAATTTGTGAAATAAATGCTCAATGCTTGCTGAAGCGTTCCGACCATTTGCGTATTCCCATCGAATTGAACGCCGAGACGCACCATGCTCCGGACGACATCCGGCCTCAATCCGGTAATGGCAGTCGTACATCCCATCAATGCTGCACCGTCAATGATCTTCTTCAACTGATCGATGACTTCCGCCTCCATGTCCGCAATTCCTGAAAGGTCCATCACCAATGTTTGAATATGCAATCGACCAATTTCCGTCAACACTTTCTCCTCCATCACTCTCGCCCTGTAATAATCGATTGAGCCGATGACCGGAAGGATACATACCGTCGGGTTGATCGGGATGATCGGTACAGAAAGGTTTTCAACCAAGTCCCTTTGAGCTTTCAACAGTTCATCCTTATAGGCGGAATAGCTGATGAAAAACGCGTTCAGAAATTGATCGATAGAGCTATTGATCTGTCTTTCCAACTGGAAGAACTCGATGTCAACCTTATTTTCATTGAGATATCGTTGAAGGAAAGTCCAAAGCGTTCTCCGAATCGCCTGCACCCATTCCAATTTGAACGATAATGTCAATGAATGGGTCGCCCAAGCAATCCCTTCCACATTGGCGAATTGACGAAGCTCATCCAATTTGTTCTCCAAAGCATAACCGACAAGTTTAAAAGCATTGTTTATCAAATCGATGTTGCCGACTTCAAGGATTGTATTGATTTTCTCCTTCACAGTTGACGCTTCAACTAATAGTTCATCTACAAAACTCTCCCCGTTTTCTTCGATGAATCTATTCAATTCATTCTTCAGTGCGTTTGTCATGAGCATCCTCCGGTGTAATCCCATTTTTTGCAGGCATATACAGCTGTTGCCCTACTTGATGGACAACAGCTGTATTTGTCTATTCTCCTATAAATGCCGGTTTTCGTTTTTCTACGAAGGCATTGATTCCTTCCAAATGGTCTTTTGTGTTACGCATGGCGACTTGCTGTTCACTTTCCATGCGCAATACATTTTCCAATTCACCAATCTTTTGTTCATGTAAAATCTTTTTAGATGCAAGCATTGCTGCAATCGGAGCAGATAGAAACTTCTGCGCCAATTCTTCGGATGCTTGACTGACGCTTCCATCGGGAACGATTTGATCGATCAGTCCCTTCCCCTTGGCCGTTTCTGCGTTCATCACGTCTCCCGACCAGATTAGCTGCTTCGCTTGCGGCACCCCGATCCGTTCTTTTAAGAAGAAATGTCCGGCACCGTCAGGCACAAGCCCGATTCCTATGAAATTCATTGCAAGTTTACTGTTCTCTTCAGCGATAATGACATCGCATCCGAGCGCCAGACTGAACCCAAGTCCTGCAGCAGATCCATGGATTGCGGCAATTGTAATTTGCGGAAGTTCATATAACCCTTTTGCGAGACGTGACACATCGGTCATCACTTTTTCGATATCCATTGGCGCATCCGGGTCGATCATCTTCTTAATGTCCCCGCCCGCCGAGAATGTGCGGCCTGCCCCATTGATAATCAGCACTTGTACTTCATTATGAGATGAAAGTGATTCAAAGGCGTCCGCCAATTCTTTCATCATCGTATCATCCATTGCATTCATGGATTCCGGCCTATTCATAGTCAGCCGTGCAAGCCGGCCTTCTATTGTCAATTCAATTGTAGAATACATAATGAATACCCCCTCTCGATAATGAATAAACATTCATTATTACTTATTCGCTATTTTTCGAGGAAACCCTCTTAAAATTGAAAAAACCTTGGCACTAGTAAAGTGCCAAGGTTCAGAGTGTAGACAAAGTCGGACTTTGACTTTGTCTACACTCAATTTTAGGGATAAATACTATTAATAGACATTTCCCTCAGCCTGATTGAAAACGCTTGTCATCCTAGGCGCGAAGTGGAGAGAAGACGCGAATAGAACTAAAGTTCATGAGCGGACGAGCGACATGAGCAACAACGGATGCGAGCGTTTGTCAACAGGCTGAACCTTGGCACTAGTAAAGTGCCAAGGTTATCTGCTAGTTCAGTTGACTTGGATAGCTTGAGGGAAAATCCTTTCAAGATGTTCGATCTTCTTCTCGATATATTCTTCAAACGTAAGGATATACGCAGCGGGATCTTTCGGATTTTGGAATTGCGTAATTTTGCCGGTCGTGGGGTCCATAAATTTACTGGAAGCGCCGCAACCGATTCCGATGATCGTCTGTACTTCCTCCATAATAATAATATTGTATATGCTTTCTTCGCCCAGCTTCGCATATCCGACATTCTCCAAGTTGCCGAGAATGTTTTTTTGGCGGTACAAATAATACGGGACATAGCCGTTTTCTTTCGTCCATTGCTCGCCCATCTTCATCATCTGTTCAACCGTTTCCCGATCCGCCACTTTATATTTCTCTTTGTTCCTTGTCATCTCGGAAGCCCGTTTGAATGAAAGTGTGTGGACAGTCAGCGATTCAGGCTGCATCTTCTCCGTTTCGTCGAGCGAATGGCGGAATTCCTCCAGCCCTTCATTCGGCAGACCGATGATAAGATCCATATTGATGTTTTTCATGCCCATATTTCGGGACAGCCAGAATTTATCAATCGTTTCTTGCACGGAATGGTGCCTTCCGATCGCTTTCAACGTTTCATCCGTATACGACTGTGGATTGACGCTGATCCGGTCGATCCCCCATTTTTTCAGGACGTCGATTTTGGCAGGGGTAATCGTGTCCGGCCGCCCCGCTTCGACGGTCACTTCCCTCACTTCTTTCATATGCGGGAATGAATCATACATGGTTTTATACAGGGCATCCATTTCATCCGCTTCGATGGAAGTCGGTGTTCCTCCGCCAAAATAGATAGTCGTGATTTTGATGTCCCGCTCCGTCAACCATTTCCCGATTTCGCGGATTTCTTCATGCAGACCGTCGAGAAATGATTCGACCCGCCCGTTTTTCCGATGGATGGCGTATGCCGGGAACGTGCAGTACGCACATTTTGTCGGACAGAACGGGATGCCGATGTAGATGCTGACATCGTTTTGAATCTGATGTAAATCCGGGATTGCCCGCAGCTGGACTTGCTCGATCGTTGCGAGAAGCTCACTTTTCTCTTCGGAAATCCGGTGTTTTTCCATTAGGAGCCGCTTTGCCTCTTCCACGCTATGTCCTTGCTGGCGGTATTTATGGAACAGTTTCATCGGACGGATTCCGGTTAGAATTCCCCAGGATTGTTTCATTCCGGTAAGCTGCTCTAGAACTTCGAGAAACACGTGGGAATAAATCCGTTTCAGCTGCCGGGTCTCAGTTTCAGAACTGTCTTCTGTCACTTGTTCAGAAAAAGTGGCGCTGAATTCGTTGCCATTATACGTTAATTGGGCGAAACCATTTATCGTTGCACCATCTTGCTTTATGGATAAGTCGACAAGTATTCCTTCTTCTTCGGTGTCTATGATGACTTTTGATTGTTCGAAGAATAGATTGGCGAGGTGGGTGAACATCCGTATCCAATCTTGTTCGAATGATTTTTTAAGGATTATCTTTTGCATGGTTTGACCAACTTTCATTAAAGATTACATGAAATATAACACAAAAAAACCGGCTGAGCCGGTTTTATTGCATCGTTTCGTACATTTCTTGAACCGGCTTCATCAAGACACGGTTCACTTCTTCGATCAGGCCGCTGAGCTTCATTTCCGCTTGGAGCATTTGCATGATCTTATCGTTTTGCTGAGCAAGCTGTGCTGTTTTTTGTGCATACTCCAGCTCTTCATGCGCGATTTCTTCGCCTTGCATTTGCTTCTGCTGAAGCGTCATTTGAATTTTACGGAAGCTCTTGAACAGTTCCAGCGCCTGCTCGTCTTTCTTCACTTCCTCAATCGCGTTCTGCACCTCCGCATATTCATCAGTCTTGCGAAGTGTCGACTCTAATTTGTTCAAGTCATCATAAATATTAACAGTCATCATTAATTCCCCCTAGTAGTTTGTAAAAAAGACGATCAATCCTTGCACTATTCCGATGATACCACCTAACAGAGCTCCAAGGACAGTAATCATTTTGAATTCGCGCCTTGAAATACCGAGAACAAGATCCTCCAGGACAGAAACCGGGAAAGTATCTACCTGCTCCTTGACAATTTCATCAAGCTTCAGCTTTTTCAATGATTGCTCCAGCTGCTTTTGGGCTTGATCAAAAGCGAATTGCGTCACTTTCGGCGTCAGATTTTCTGCAGTCCACTCGGAACCTTTCGGCCAATAATCTTGGATTGTTTTATCCAAACGGGTATCCAGCGCAAGTTCCTTGTTAGCATATGCTTTAATGGAAGTAAACAGTCCATCCCAGTTGAACCCTGCAAGCAGTTCTTCCATCGGACGCTTTTGCAGCTTCGAAAATTCCTTCTCAAACATAGTGTGCAGCAGATTGTATGTGCCTGGTGCATTGATGAACTTCACCGCTTCCCTCTGCACCTTTTCAACAAGCGAGTTGGAATCGCCAAAGAACATATTCAACATGCCGCCAAACGTCCCTTTCGACTCGAGGAAATCATTGATCAACTTTTGGAACATCACTTTGCCTTCATAGGAGTCCACAAATTGCTCGCCTCGTTGCAGAATATAGTTTGTCATTGCAGGAATATGTGCCTTCGCACGCTCCTGCCAATCCAGCGGAACGACCTCTTCAATTGTACCCGTTGTCAATTTCTCGCGCACGTTCATGAGCTGTCCATCGATGAGGGCATCGACTTTCCGCTCAGCTTTCTCTACAATGTCTTGAGCCCCTGCCACTTGTAGCCAATCGTGCAACGTCTTGTCCGATAGCAGCACATACTCCTCTATCTTGCTTTGGAAAAATGCTTCCGCTTTTCTTTCCATTTCGGGCGTGAGTAATTTATTGCGCAACACATCAGGAGTGACTAAATAGTTCGTGACCGTCCTCCCCAATTGTACGGCAAGTTCGTCACGCCGTTTCGGAATCAACCCTGGCGTAAACGGAAGACGCCAATTGCCAATATATTTTGCCTCATGGGGTCTGAACAGCATTTTGATCGCCAAGTGATTCGTAAATCCCCCGATCAACGCCCCAATGAAAGCCATAAACAACAATGTCCATATGAAATCCATCGCTTCACCTTATTTCCGATTCATTCGGATTTCATTATAACAGAAGGCGGGCTTCTGGAAAAAGCATTCGATTGGGGCGACGGCTTGCATGAAAAGAGCCGATCACCTTTATTGGTAATCGGCTAGTGCGATACATTGTTTCGACCCCTCGCATTGTTATGCATACTCTTTAGTTCCACCCGTTTTTATACACTTATTATTTGATTGGAACCACGTAACTCGAAAGGCCCTTTCTCCTTCAGAAATGAACAAATTACATCGATAGCTTGATGGACAAAGTATGATTTATCTTTTTCACTTTCCTTTAGTACTTGGCCGCCTCCTCCTGCCACTTTATACGTTGCATGATCGTCAAGTTCTTTTCCTCCAACATGCAAAGTTTGGATTCGGTACCCCTTTGGATTATACGGCTTGTATGTCATGGAAAGGCCTGAAGAGCGCAGGATGTAGCCACCTTTCTGCTTGAACGGATCCGCAGAAAATACCATTTCTAAATTATTTTCCAATACTTTCCGAAGTGCTTGCCCCTCCATTTCGACTGTGAACAAGTTCGGATTCGTCGGAATGATACTGTACAAGTCAAAAATGGACAATGGACCGGCTGCCATCGGAGGACCATACCTCCACCCATGCGAAAAGGCGATATGACAGTCAGAGGAATGCAAGTATGCATCTGTAATAAGCTTATCCATCGGTGCTTGTTCTAACGACATCCGGTGAAGCAGGGTATTTGTTACACCGGCAATCTCATTTATTTCCTTACTGAATGGTTCAAGTGCTGCTTGCACCAAGTCCGCGACATGGGGATCTTCCTGCATATGTTCATGTATATCAATTAGCTTGTAATCATAGTGAGTGATGCAGCCACCTTCTACTGTGAGATCCAAACGGCCCAAAAATGCAGCGTTTGAACCTGCTTGAACAACAAGCGTTCCTTCCACGTCAATCGGGCTTATAACCCGGTCATGACTATGCCCGGAAAGGATAACATCGATTCCTTTCACAATGGATGCCAACTTCACGTCCAAAGGCAAACCCAAGTGACTGACCACGATGATAAGATCCACTTTATCTTGGATTGCCTCGACGATTCCGCTTACTTCTTCCACGCCCAATGTAAAGGATAGTCCTTCAGTAAAGCTTTCCGGCATTGTCTCCTTTTCATGTCCATACGTCAGTCCAATGACGCCAACATTCATTCCCGCCATTTCATAGATCTTAGAAGGTGTAACAAATGGCTCTTGGGTATCATCTTCGAATACGTTACACGCGAGTGTCAAGCAAGGCAATTTGCCAACTAATTTTTTCAATTGCTTTTTTCCATAAGCAAAATCCCAATTACCCGGCACAAATCCATCTAACTCCATTTCTTTCAAGATAGGGATCAATGCCTCCCCTTGGCTTTTCACTAACGGCAACGTACCATGGAACAAATCGCCGCCGTCAAAGAACAAGACATTCTTATGTTGCTTTTTTACATCTTTCACATACTTGCTGATTCTCGCAAGACCCCCCGCCCTTTTTAGAACAGGGTCATTTCCTTGCCAATAAAATTCATCATGTGCATCTAAACAACCATGTGTATCATTTTGCTGAAATATAGTTATTTTTTTCGTCACGTGATCTCCCCTAACCATACTTATTCAAAATGCTTCCTCCACCCAAAACCAAAACCGATGCACCCGGCCGTCCGTCTCTACACCGACTTTTCCCCCATGCCGCTCCACAATCTCCCTTGAGATCGCAAGGCCCAACCCCGCCCCGCCGAGGTCACGGTGCCGGGAAGGTTCCATCCGGGTGAAACGTTCGAACAAAATTTCGGGAGCGTAAGTAGGAATGGGAAGGCCTGGGCCTTTGACGGCAATCGTATATCGACCACCGCCAGAGCGCCCAATAATCCGGATTGGCCCAGGACCGTCATAATAGCGGATCGCATTGTCAAGCAAATTGGCAAGTACTTGGGTAATGGCAGCCCGATTCATCTTAAAAACGGTTGGCTCGACATCCAGTTCCCAAGGGATGCTGCGATCCCTCAACTTCCATTCAAACATGCTAGCTGCCTGAGCCACGACGACCGCGATCTCTATGCTGCTTTCTCTTTCTGAGTCATAGCCTTGGCGCCTGTTTTCCCATTCCTTCAAAGTGTCAAACTGCTTCAGAAGATCGATAAGCCGGACTGTTTCTTGATAAAGAGCCTCATACAATTCAGGCCCCCCATCAACGAGACCTGTTTTCAGAGCTTTCATATAGCCATTCAGATTTGTAACTGGTGTCCGAATCTCATGAGATAGGTCCGAGATGAATTTCTTTTGCTGGCGGCGGTTGAATTCGAGCTGGCCGGTCAATTCATTGAAATGCCGGATCAGCTCCTCCATCTCGCCGTTCGTCTGAATCTGAACCATCTCCGGATTTCCGCCCGCTTTCAACTCTTTTATCTTTCCAATTAACAGTTGAAGTGGACGGACGAGCTTCTGATTTAGCCAGATATGGAATACGCCTCCGATGAGGATAGCGGCAATGCTGAACACCCAAAGGTCTTTACGCAGTGCTTGCCGGAAAGCGCCGGCACGGTTGTTGCTCATCCCTTCGAAGAGAATGCAGGCAGTACTGTAGATGGCCCAGCTGCTAATGGCAATGAACAAGGCGGTAATGACAAAGTTTAGGAGCGTGAGCCGCCAAAAGATTGTTTTTGGCAAGTACTCATGAATCTTAGTCCACAACAAATTTATAGCCCATCCCCCTCACAGTCCGTATCCTCTCAGGTGAAGACGGATTTACTTCAATCTTTTCTCTTAGTTTTTTAATATGGGCATCAATCGTCCGATCCATGACAGATTGGCTGCCGTTCGGGTGAAGGTTTTCGATAAGGGCTTCCCGGCTCAGAACCATGTTTGGATGTTTCATGAAATGATGGAGCAGACGAAACTCGTGGGAAGTTAAACAGACAAGTTGATCACTTAGCCACACTTCTCCCTTCAAGGGTTTCAGGCAAAGACCGTCATATACGATTTTTTGGCAGAAGCGGCCGGTTCGTCTAAGGACAGCCTCGACATTCGCAAGCAGTTCTTCCGGGTCAAACGGTTTAGTCAAATAGCTGTCTGCCCCTATATGCAGACCACTGATTCTATCTTCAGTGCTCACCTTGGCAGATAGCATGATGACCGCCGCTTCATCCGGAGACTGCTCCTTAACCCACTTGCACACTTCTTCTCCACTCAATTTAGGCAGCATGAGGTCCAAGACAAGCAAACATGGCTGCGTCTTGACATACACACGCTTCGCCTCTTCACCGTCTGCAGCTTCCACGACCGTATAGCCCGCCTTTTCAAGATAAAGACGCAGCAGATTGCGGATCATCAGGTCATCTTCGACAATCATGATCGTCTGTTTCATTTTCATCCCTCCGGCTTTATCCTACATAATCTGCATCATCATCTCAGCTTATTCAGCTCACGCCGCATCATATCGTAATTCATCGCGCCCATTGCGACGAATTGCACCCGTCCTTCCGAATCAATCAAATAGGATGTCGGATAGGCAAACACCCGATATTGTTCAGCGAGCTTACCGTCTTCTTCAAGTGGAATTGGAAAAGTGAGGCCTAACTCTTCGATGAATTTGGCTGCATCATTCTGGTTTCGCTCGGTGTACGCCAGATTGACAGCGAGAACTACTACATCTCCATCTTCTGAAATCTTTTGGATATCCGGCATTTCCGCACGGCAAGGCGGGCACCATGTCGCCCAGAAATTAATGAAAACCCGCTGTCCCCGGTAATCCGAAAGACGAGTGGTTTCCCCATCTAACGTCTGCAGTTCAAAGTCAGGGGCAATCTGGCCTCGGGAGACGCCTACAGAGTCCAGCGCTTCCGAATCTGCAGTTTCGGTATTGGTTGAAATGACCGGGGTGCGTCCGCTGTCCGGCTCAGATACCTTCTTTTCGATAAAGTCATATAATACCCAGCCAATCAATGCAATCATCAAAAGGCCTACTACTGTACGTTTCATTCATTTATTCTTCCTTTCATCCCAATTTGGAAAGCCATGAACCACTGATCAAGTCCAAAATATACGCGGCAATTTTCGGCATCCAGCCGAACAGCAGGACTAGGCCCATAAGAATCATGAGGGCACCGCCAATTTTCACGATGATGCCGGACTTTCGAACGAGCCACTTTGACGAACCGATATAGAACGTCAGTACAAGAAAAGGAACCGCAAAGCCAATGACATACATAATGGTATACAACATGCCTTGTGCCGGCTGGGTGGCAGCAAACAGGAGGATTGAAGCAAAGATCGGACCGATGCACGGCGTCCAGCCGGCAGCAAACCCGACCCCTACAAAAAATGTTCCTGCAAAACTCGTTTTAGACTTTGAAAACTGGAAGCGCCGTTCTTTCATAAACAGCGGGATTTGAACCCAACCAGCCACTAATAAGCCCATGAAGATAATGAAAATACCGGCAAGCCGCTGGATCAGCAGTCCCGAACTTCCTGAGAGAAGGTCCTGCATCCATTGTCCGACTAAGGAAGCCCCGGCTCCCAGACTGATGAAGACGACCGAAATCCCTGCTATGAAAACCAGCGCATGGCTGAGAAGCTTTTTCCGTACAGCAGCCGACCGGTCCTCCTGGATATCCATGACACTCACCCCGGTTATATAGGAAAGATAAGCTGGAAAAAGCGGCAGTACACAAGGAGAAAGAAACGATAATGCTCCTGCCCCGAATGCGAGAGCCAAGCCTAAGAGCAAAGCTGTATCTGCGGTAATCATACTCATAAAATCCCCACTTTCTGTTTAGTAAATGTAAGTGAAGCAACTGCAAAGGAAAGCAAAAGCAAAAGAACAAACCACGGAGAGAGAACAATGCCAAACAGAGTTATAAGTCCAACCATTTGCAAGATGACAATCGCTCCGATACTCCAAAGCAGGACGGACAGACGGATGGCTTGCCTCTCAGGCAGCCTGAAAAGAATCACATTTGCCGCCAGCATCCCATAAAGCAATAGGTTCAACACCACTGAATCATGTCGCGCATAGAAATATTGAAGGAACTCATAGAAAAAAGCAGACAATAACAAGACTTGTAGGAGAAATACTTTGAATCCGGCCGAATTCGTTTCCCGCTTCCGTCTATACAATAAAGAAACAGCAGTCAGCCCTACTGCTATATAAAAAGATTGCGAACCTGCCGGATAAGCCAACACAGCAAAGGGGTCGCGAATGAGGAGGCTGAAATTCCCAACAATTTTGCCGATCCAAAGGAATACGATGAAATCAGTAAACAAGGATACCGCCCGTGAAACGAACCCTTTTCCATTCAATAGAAAAGCGACTACCCCCACACCCGCCGCAAGACTCATGAGAATCAGTCCGACTTCCATCATCCTCTCCGACATGAAGATCTTCTCCTCTCTGTTACTAACTCGACCATCGTACCGGCGCAATATGAAAATTTGATGAATGAACGTAAAAAAACGAGCAGGGCTTTTTTGAAAGCCTTGCTCGTTTGTAATTTCTCTCTACTATTTTTTTATTTCTGAATAATTTCCGATTACTTATGCCCATTTATTAGGACTTTTATCATTCAATGCATTCACAAGCTCTTCTTTTAAATGTTGGAACAGCGTCATACTCTCGTATTCGTATCCGACTTCATAAACAATCTGACCATCCAGCCGACTGCGAGGCTGAACACGAAGTGGCCGGCTGTCCAATAGAACCACGCCATCCCGTCATCTGCAGCGGGCGGCTTTTCTGTTAGCAGCGTCAAAAAGTACAGCACTCCGCTACCTGCGGTATATACAGCGACATATGGCCAAATGCTGTAGTGCCAATCAAAGAACGTTAATATGTAAAACAGGCCAACGACACTAGCGATGCAAAAAACAAGATGAAACGCAAAGCCAAACGAGGCGCTGTCCTTGAAGATATGAATGAAAGGAAAATAATCTACATTATACAGCAAGATGTACGCTTCGTTTCCTGTCAGTGCAAAAACGAGTTGCATGAGGACAGCCAAAATGATTCCGCTTGCGATTCCGATTCCACTCAGCTGCAAGAATTTCCTCATCCGTTCTCCTCCCAAATCGATCAAGAACAGCGCATTCTCGATATCCAACAATTGTAGCAATAGGTTAGCCTTTGATGGCATCTCCTGCTATTCCCCGCTCTACACCGAACGTGCCAGTTTCTGGGCATTCGGCGGTCCTTCTAGAAAGAAAGCTTACCATCTTCATTTAATTTAATATGTGTATCATTCCAAGTCAGTTCAACCGGGTATGATTCCGATACTTTTTTTGAAAAATACCAGCGGCGGCCAAGCGGAACGAGGACGATGAAAGCATCTCCGCGTCCGAGGAAGTTTAGCTCCTCAGGTTCCACTTCAATCCCGTCACGCAACGGAATGCCGAGATCTAGCAACTGGTCGCCGACTTCGACGACATGGGGCGTCGCCATACCGATCTCGCTAATACTTAAGAATGATTCTTTCGTCAAATCTCCGAATAGATCACGTTTTCTTCGGCCAATTAGTTCGACGATATTGCCGACGGGATCTTCGAAATACATCGAATCCGCATCAAAGCTCGGAAAATATACTTCATCCCGTCCTTCTTCACGGTTTAGCGTGACGCGGTCCGTTATCCAATATTTCATCATGGAAAATTGATTGCCCGGGATGTTGATGGCGAAATGATAGAAAGCCGGTTGGTCAGTCTGTTTGAATGTAAGATGTGATTCGCCGATCCTAACTGTGAACTTCTCAGCTGTTGACTCTGTCATATCGAGTTCTAACACGTTTCCGTAAAAACGTCGTAATGCTTTCAGATTGTTTGTATATAATGTTGCAGACTTGATCATCTTGACTTATCCCCTATCTCTGTATCTTTATTTAATTTATTCAACCCGCTTAATTATCCTTCTTCCCCAATACATACTAGTGACAGTTTTAAGAATTATTGATAAACTACTATACACCTATCTTACCATAAACTATGAAAGAATATGGAGTGATTGTTATGATTCGCTATCCAATACCATTGCAACAAGGAGACACAATCGGCGTAACAGCCGCATCTTCTGGTGTGGACGAAGTCCTTCACCATCTCGTCCATAATGCAAAACGGCAGTTTGAAAACAGGGGATACAAAGTAAACATCGGAGATACGGTGTGGACACAAAACAAATCCGCTTCAGCAACGAAAGAATCTCGTGCTGCTGAACTCATGGCAATGTTCAAAAACCGGGAAATCAGTGCCATCATTCCCCCTTGGGGCGGGGAGATCCTGATGGAGATATTGCCGTTCATTAATTGGAAGGAAATTGACCCTAAATGGATTTTAGGCTATTCGGATACGAGCACTTTCCTATTTGCGCTGACAGTCAAAACCGGCATAGCGACCGCGCATGGACCAAACTTCGTCGAATTGCGCAGCGATGAATGGGAACCTGTTGCAAGTAAATTCATTGATGTATTACAGACTCCTGCTGGTTCAACCATTGAACAGCAGTCATCTGAAAAGTTCCAGTCCAAATGGCAGCACGATGCTCCGGACGATCCTTACGTATATAAACTTGATACACCGACGGAATGGAAGGTTCTCGGGACAGACAATGTCGAATTGGAAGGTCGCTTTTTAGGTGGCTGTATCGATACGATCCGTCACCTCGTCGGAACGCCATATGGCGATATTGCTTCATTCCAGAAAAACTTCTTGAACGATGAGCCGATCTTATGGTATTTCGAGAACTGCGAAATGAACGCTACTGATTTTCACAGGTCAATGCTTCAGTTTGTCTATGCAGGATGGTTTGACAATGCTGCGGGCATCATCTTCGGCCGCTCCCCTGCCGGTCAGGATGTGAAAGGATTTACTGTATTGGATTCAATGGAGAGAATAAAAGAGCTGACCGGCTTGCCTATCATTTACGATGCTGATGTAGGCCATGTACCGCCACAAATTACGTTCGTCAATGGAGCGAACGGTAAAGTAACTGTTAACAATGGAAAAGGGCACGTAAAGACCACACTCCAATAATCAATCTACGACCAACCCGGCTGACTTTTCTGTCAGTTAACGATAGAATGAAAGAAAGCTTATTTTAAGGGGGAGTACGATTATGCCAATTTCGTTACGCAAACATGAAGAATATTTCACATTCCACGACCCGATGCAAGACGGGAAGTTGATTGATAGAAAGACTGAAATTAGATTCGATCCTCTAACCGGTGAAACGTCACGGATCATTTTCGACCCGGGCGCACCTTTCGTTCCGAAGGATTATTCGGAGCTTGCGAAGGCGGCCGAAGGCAAAAAATGCCCTTTCTGTGCTGAAAATGTCTCTACGATTACGCCGCGTTTCCCTGATGAATTGGTGGAAGGCGGGCGGTTCGTCGGCAAAGAAGCGGTCGTTTTTCCGAACCTATTCCCTTACAGCAAGCATAATGCAGTTGTTCGCATGTCAGAACAACATTATGTGAAGCTCGAAGAATTCACAGAAGATCTAATCTCGGATTCATTTAAAGCCGCACATCAGTATATAAAAAATGTTCTCGAGTTTGACCCAAAAACCGAATATGTCTCCATCAATTGGAATTACTTGCCGCCTTCAGGAGGCAGCATCCTTCATCCTCACATCCACGTGCTCGCTTCCGAGCAGCCGACGAATTATCAAGCGGCTGTCACATCGAGCAGTCACGATTTCTATAAAAATGAAGGAATGAATTACTTTATCTCGCTTGCTTCTGAAGAGAGAGAACATGACGAACGATGGATTGGCAAAGAAGGCTCCATTAACTGGATGCACGCCTTTGCACCGAAGAGCCATTGCGATTTCCTCGGAGTTTTCGATGCGCCTTCTTTCAATGAACTGGATAGTGACGCCTTTGACGACCTTGCGAAAAGCCTTCTCCGTTTCTTCCGCTATTTTAAAGAAAATGGATTGGAAAGCTTTAATGCTTCGTTGTTCATTCCCGTCAACAAGCATGCTGCGGAGCAAGTCCACTTCAGGCTGATCCCCCGTATGACAATCGGGATGTTGGATACGAGTGATATGAATGTTTTCAATTACTTGCACGGGGAGCCATTATCCTTAAAAGCTCCTGAAGAAGTTGCAAAGGCAGCCGCAAAGTTTTTCGCAGGAAAGGAATGAAGCAAAGTTTTGAATAAAACTGTTGTAGACCAGGTCGGACGAAGTGTCACTTTTACCTTCCCGCCAAAACGGATCGTGTCATTATGCCCTGGCATTACCGATACATTATTTGCACTCAATCTTGAAGAGGAAATCGTCGGGAGGACCCGTTTTTGCATCCACCCGAAAGGCAAGGTCAAAAATGTACCGGCTGTTGCAGGTACAAAGGACATTAAGCTGGAAGCAATCCAAAACGTGCAACCGGACCTCATCATCGTCGAGAAAGAGGAAAACACGAAAGAGATTGTGGAGGAGTTGGAGAAACACTTCCCCGTCTATGTCGCAGAAGTCCAGTCAGTGGATGATGCATTCCGGATGATCGAGGACATGGGCAGCTTGACGGATCGGGGAGAAGCTGCCAGTCAATTGAATGCCGCTATCCATGAGCAATTTGAGTCTTTGCCTAAAGCTACGGGGAAACGAGTAGGCTATGTCATCTGGCGGAAGCCATATATGGTCGTCGGGAAAGATACGTATATCAATTCCTTACTGGAGAAAATGGGCTTCATCAATCCGTTCATCGAAGCTAATGGCAGATATCCTGTTGTCACTCCAGACGAATTTCAGAGCGCAGCATTGGACTATGTATTATTGGCATCAGAGCCCTTCCCTTTCAAAGAAAAGCATTCCGCAGAGTTTCTAGAAATAATGCCAACTACTAAGCCAATCTTAATTGACGGGGAAATGTTCTGGTACGGACCGAGGATGATGGAGGCGGTAAGCTATTTTCAAAAGCACTTAAGATTTAACAGCAGCAAATTCCTAAACCCACTTTGAGTTTAGTCAATTTAGTTGATTGAAGGAGCACGTAAAAACACTTGCCAATTGAGGCCAAGTGTTTTTTTGTTTTAGCTTTATGAAAAACAGCCCTCCCTTTTTACAGGAAGAGCTGCTTTAGATGTATGTTATACGTGACCACCAAGATAGGCCATTTTTATTTCCTCACTTGCTTGAAGCTCATTTGCCGTTCCGGATAGAGTAACGCGACCCGTTTCAATGACATATGCTCGGCTCGCAACTGAAAGAGCCATGTTCGCATTTTGCTCAACTAACAGAATAGTCGTTCCTTCTTTGTTAATATCATCAATTACCTGGAAGATTGTTTGAACCATAAGTGGCGCAAGCCCCATGGATGGTTCGTCAAGTAGCAACAGTTTTGGTTTAGCCATAATCGCTCTACCCATTGCCAACATCTGCTGTTCACCACCGGACAGCGTTCCAGATAACTGTTTTCTTCGCTCAAGCAACCTTGGAAATGTTTCATAAACTTTCGATAAATCTTCCGCGATTCCTTTCTTATCCTTCCTTGTGAAAGCTCCCAACTCTAGATTTTCTTCTACAGTCATGTTAGCAAACACTCGGCGTCCTTCCGGTACATGGGATATTCCTGCTTTTACAATCGATTGGGCAGGCTTTCCAACAATTGAAGAATTCAAATAGTGGATGGTTCCTGACTTTGGTTTTAATAGTCCTGACAATGTTTTTAGAAGGGTTGACTTCCCTGCACCATTCGCACCAATTAGCGTAACGATTTCACCCTCGTTTACCTCTAAACTCAACCCTTTTAGTGCATGAATATTTCCGTAATACACATCGATATCTTTCACACTAAGCATGGACAGGGACCTCCTCTCCTAAATAAGCTTCGATGACTTTCGGATGACTGCGAACTTCTTCAGGTGTTCCATCGGCTATTAAGACCCCGTGGTCCAGCACATATATACGTTCACAAATCCCCATGACTAAGTTCATGTCATGCTCGATTAGTAAAATTGTCAAATCGAATTTTTCTCTGACAAATGCTATGAGCGACATGAGTTCCTGCGTTTCTTGAGGGTTCATGCCTGCAGCTGGTTCGTCGAGCAAAAGTAATTTAGGGCCCGCTGCTAACGCACGTGCAATTTCTAACCTACGTTGTTTCCCATACGGCAAATTTTTTGCAAGGGAATGTAAATCTTCATGTAAATTAAAGATCTTTAAGAACTCGATCGATTTTTCTTCCATCTCTTTTTCTCCGGAAAAATGAGAAGGTAAACGCAATATTGAGCTAACAATCGAATGCTTGGCTAGAGAATGATACGCTACTTTCACATTATCCAAAACGGATAGTTCATTAAACAAACGGATATTTTGAAATGTACGACTAATCCCTCGTTGCGTTACTTGATACGGTGCAAGCTTATTAAGCTTTTTGTCGTTGAACGTAATTTCACCAAATGTTGGTGTATACACACCCGTTAATAGGTTGAAGCTCGTCGTTTTACCAGCCCCGTTCGGTCCTATTAAACCGACTAATTCCCCTTGATGAATTTCCATATTAAATCCTGATACAGCTTTTAATCCCCCAAAATTGATGCCAACATTTTGTATGGAGAGCAATGGCTTATTTGACATGCTGCGCCACTCCTTTCCGGAACTTTTTAAAACGTAGGAGATCTGTAATTTCACGTGTTCCCATTAATCCTTGAGGTCGATAAAGCATAACCAATATTAAGACAAGACTATAAATAATCATACGAGTTTCAGGAAACCCTTGTAGATAAGTAGAAACGATGGTTAACAAAATGGCTGCAATCACTGAACCCGACAAACTTCCAAGTCCGCCTAATACAACAAATATCAAAATATCGAAGGATTTTAAAAATCCAAAGTTTACAGGTTGAATAATATAAAAGTTGTGCGCATACAGTGCTCCTGCAACTCCGGCAAAAAAAGCACCGATCGCAAACGCAGCTACTTTATAAAAAGTCGTATTAATGCCCATCGCATCAGAAGCTACTTCATTTTCACGAATTGAAATACAAGCACGACCATGCCTGGAGTTCGTAAAGTTAGAGATGACTAAAATTGTGATGACTAAGCAAACAAACGCATAGGTCCACGTCGTGTAATGGGAGACTTGCATTCCGGCTGCCCCGCCAACATAGTCAATATTCAAAAAGATAATCCGGATTATTTCAGCAAATCCAAGTGTTGCGATAGCCAGGTAATCTCCTCTTAAACGTAAAGTTGGAATACCAACGACAAGTCCCGCTAATGTAGCGATAATTCCAGCAGCAATGATCCCGACGATAAACGGAAGTTCTAATTTCATCGTAATAATGGCAGAAATATATGCACCCACTGCCAAAAATCCTGCGTGTCCAATAGAGAACTGACCAGTAATTCCGATAACTAAATGTAGGCTGACCGCCAAAATGATATTTATGGCCATTAAAATGAGGGTATTGGAATAGTAGGAACCAAATACTCCAGTCGCGATAAGTAATTGGACGACACTATAGATAACTACCGCTAACAAAATAAAAAGCCAAAATCGTTTTGCTTTTTTCATCTATCTCTCACCTACACTTTCTCACGCGTATTCTTACCGAAGATACCATTCGGCCTGAAGATTAAAATCAAGATTAAGATGACAAAAGCAGCCGCGTCTCTCCATAACGAGCCACCAGATGCATTGACAAGTGTTTCAACAACTCCTAAAACAAGGCCACCAACCATGGCACCCGGTATAATACCAATCCCACCGAGAACCGCTGCTACGAACGCTTTAATCCCTGGAATAATCCCCATTAACGGATCGATTTTTGTATAGTACAAACCAAAAATAACGCCCGCAGCTCCTGCCAAAGCTGACCCAATAGCGAAAGTTGCGGAAATCGTATTATCAACATTAATGCCCATTAATTTAGCCGTCTCATTGTCATGAGAAACTGCACGCATTGCCTTCCCAATTTTCGTCTTGTGGACAATGAAATGTAGTATCATCATTAGAATGAGAGAAATCGATAAGATAAGTACTGACTTCACACTGATTTGTGCACCTAAAACTTCAAAAGTGCCATTCACGATAACGTCAGGAAACGCCTTTGGTTGTGGACCCCAGACAAATATAAAGCCATTCTCTATTAAGAGCGAGACACCAATAGCCGTTATTAATGCCGCAATTCTTGTGGCATTTCTTAACCTTTTATAGGCAATTCGTTCAATGAGGACCCCAAATAATGCACAAAAAGTCATCGCTAAAACTAACGCTGTAAAGAAATCGAGACCTAATCCCGTAATGGAATAGAATCCAATAAACGAACCAACCATGAATACATCACCATGTGCGAAGTTAATAAGTTTTATGATTCCATATACCATTGTGTAGCCAAGTGCAATTAAAGCATAAATGCTTCCGAGTGAAATACCATTCACCAGCTGCTGAATCCATTCCATGAACATTCACTCCTATCTCAACTCTTTATGAGAATTAGAAATGGGAGGAAACTCCTCCCATTTCATCATTATTCGGGATTTACTTTTGAGTTAAACTTCATTTGTCCATCAACAAATTCCAAAATCGTTGCAGCTTTAATCGGGTTATGGTTTTCATCGATCGTCAGTGCACCTGTAACAAGTGGGAAGTCTTTTGTTTGCTCTAATGCTTCCTTAATCTTCACTGAATCGGCTTCACCCGCACGCTCAATCGCATCTTTTAATAAATACACTGTGTCATACCCCAATGCACTAAATCCATCCGGCGCTTCTCCGTGTTTGTCTGTAAAAGCTTTTACGAAGTTTTGAATCATCGGATCTGGATCTTCTGCAGCATACGCAGCTGTGACAAATGTATTATTTAACGCTTTTGCTCCTGCTAATTCAACTAATGTTGGAGAATCCCAACCATCCCCACCCATCAGTGGTACATCAATGCCTAATTCACGTGCCTGCTTAACGATTAGACCAACCTCTTCATAATAACCAGGAATATATACAAATTCAGGGTCTGCTGATTTAATGCGCGTTAATGTTGAACGGAAATCTGTGTCTTTAGCGATATAAGATTCTTGTTTAACAATCTTTCCTCCACCAGCTTCAAACGTTTCGATAAATGCAGCTCCTAACCCTTTAGCGTAGTCACTTGCGTTATCCCCATAAACAGCTGCTGTCTTAACTCCTAATTCATTCAACGCAAAGTTTGCAGCGACTGTTCCTTGGAATGGGTCAATGAATGTCGTACGGAATGCATACTCATTGAGTTTTCCTTTTTCGTTTACCGTAACGACCATGCTAGTACCAGAAGGAGTGATTAGCACTGTCTCTTTATTATTCGCAATTTCTACTTGCGCAATTGTATTACCACTTGTTGCAGCGCCGATAATTGCTACGACCTTATCTTGGTCTGTTAGCTTAATAGCACCATTCGTTGCTTCTTGCCCATCAGACTTGTTGTCAACTGGAATTAGTTTAATCTGCTTTCCATCTACCCCTCCAGCAGCATTGATTTCATCAACTGCAAGCTGTACTCCTTGGTTAATCCCTGTGCCATATGAAGCAACGGCACCTGATAATTCAAGGTTGAGACCGATTTTAATCGTATCTCCGCTTGCCCCACTGCTCGCCCCACTGCTTCCCCCACTGCTTTCTCCACATCCTGCCAATAGTCCCGCGAATAAAGCAGATGCGGCGAATAATTTGACTAATTTTTTCTTCATTTACTATGTTCCCCCTTTGTCGTTGGTATTTCTAATACTTTCAACCTATGCCCCCAAGTTATAGTTATCAGAAAATACCGTTTTATGTGAACATGTCCATTGTAAAACAAACTAAACTATTAGTCTACACAAATTTATTTTTCTATTTGAACATTTCCAATCATTTAAATCAGGTAATTTGTCATGAGAAAAAAGACTGACGCAGGATTGATTAATTTAATATAAAATTTTCACTCTTTTTATTTGTAATTCCATTATTGGATTCTGCTTGTTTGCTAGCAAAAAAAACACGGGATCATCGTAAAGATGGTCTCGTGTTTGCAATCACTTCAATGAATTATAAATCGTCGACATCCGGATGGCATGCTCCATTTCGTCATGCATGGCAATAAACAAAGGATTATAAGCTTGCTGAATAGGTATCGTCAACAGCATTTCCTTATATGTTTCCACCCCATCCAACTCACCGACGAGCGCCTGTTTGACACATTGCTTGAAGTTATAGCATGGAATCGGCTTCTTCGGATTTTGTACAAATGTCCCGGTCATCATATAATAGAGTTGTTGAAACATTTCATAATGGCTTTTTTCGTCTTCATAAGCATGTTGGATGAAGTCCCGCCAAAGCGGATCATCTGTTTTTTCATACATGGACTTGTAAAAGTAATAGTCTTTGTATTCACCCTCGATGGCCTGCTTTAATTTATCGACAAACACGTCAGCACCCTTTCGCATCTTTTGTACACTTTATGCGGGTGGGCGCTTGTCTATGAAAGGAGTATGAATACGATGCTTCAGCATTTCAGCTACAAACCGATGTTTGCAGGTGGCAGCTTGCCAGGTTGGACGTTTTCATTTTTTTATAAAAACGAACGTTTCACAGGAGACTATAAACCGGATGGCACGATTGTCTGGACAAGTTGCACTCCGACTGATGAAGAAAACGTCAAAAAAATGATCCACGAACTAATGACATTCCACGTATATGAATGAAGGAATTTTTTCCGTACATACTATCCCTCGATAAGGAGGCGATGGATGTGGATAAAGAAAAAACCCCTGAACAATTACAGAAAGAAAAAGAACAATTGGAAGTGCAAAACCAGAAAACTGAAAATGTCTTTGAGGATAAAAGCCGGGTGCCCAACGAGCAGAATGCTTGGAAGGAAACCCAATATCAACGAGGCGAATGACAAAAGGGCGATCCCGGAATTGGGATTGCCCTTTTTTATTCCCCTGCCAATTTTCTTCTACCAAAAATGAAATAATAATAAACCGATGAAACAATATATAGCCCTGCTGTAATCGTGAATGCATATGCATAGCCCCAATAAGATCCGTTAGCAACTACTAATCCTGTCGCAACCGTTCCCATCGTGGCCCAGCCAAGACTGAATACCATCTGGTTCATGGAATTGGCGAGCCCTTTGTATTTATCCGACACGACTTCCATCGCCACGGCACTTTGGATTGGATTGCCTGCATTCATGAGCGCCTGCCGTAGGAGAAAGCCGAGTGACGCCAACCATAGGGACGTTGTATACGCAGTCAATAGAAGGAAAGGGATCGACAACGCTTGAAATAAAATAAGCGCCTTCACCTTGCCGACTTTCCGTGAGAGTGCGGGGCCGATCATTGCTGCTACCGCTGTCATGGCCGAACCCAATGACAGCACAAGCCCGATATAGGAATTGGAAGCATTAAAACGATTAGCAAAATACAAATTCAAGTATGGAACGACCAATCCCGAACCGAAACCGATCAGCAAACTTGCGAATGAAAAGTGAAAAATGACAATCAGATTCCGCTTCAAGCTATCATCCTCTGTTGAAGCTTGCTCCTTGTCTCCCTTTTTCGCCTTTGCGAACTCAGTTCGATTCTCCTTTAATTTGAATAAAGGAATCAAGCCGGCTGTAAAAATAGCTGCACCTAAAAGCAGTGAATATCGTATTGCTTCCGCTGCACTGATCTTTAGAACAGTTTCTAGGAAATCCGCGATGATTCCTCCCGCTAAAGAACCGATGACATTCGCAATCGTTATAATTGCAAAATTGAAGCTGAAAAGCTTGACCCTTTCAGTTGGAGACGAGTTTTCCGCTAGGAACGGGATACCCGAAACTTGAACGAATGCCATGAATAAACCCGTCAAAAATGCAGCCGCAATAATCGGAGTTTCCGAAACCGCGATACCCCTATAAAATAGCGTCGTTACCGTAAGTAGGGCACCGCCGACAATCATCCATTTACGGCCGAATTTATCACTTAAAAACCCGGCAGGAACGAGCATGATTGCAGAAGCCATTGCGGTCATGGAAATCACTCTCCCATTAACCGTTTCCGGCATTCCGAGTTCCCGTATGTATAAATTGTACATGACCATGAAAACACCCATCCCGACCTGAATGAGCGCATTCCCGATAATAAAAAGCCTCACATTCCGATTGAAAGAGGAAAATTTCCGTCCCCATTCACTGAACCATTTCATCCACATTTCCAACTTTCTCGCGACACGATATTTCGATACTCTAAATATACGTGTTTGCGAAGTATTTCGCAATGGGATTATCGTTTTAATCAAACCTTTGAAAAAATAAAAAAAGAAGCCGCTTTGATATCACATAGAACGTGATATCAAAGCAACTCACTCATTACAACTTTGTGCAAGTGGATCGGCTAAATGCCACGGATGTAATCACTTACAGTCTTTTTGAAAGCTGCAGGTTTTTCTACATAACTGCCGATGACCCATCCGCATTCCGTGCAGATTAAAAGTACTAGACTATGATTGAATCCCATTCTCTCGTAGGGAGTTACACCAGCGTATCCAGATTGCCTACCTCTGCCTATTTCACGGCTGCCGCATTTAGGACATTCCACCACATTGAAATTCTTCATTATAATCTCCTCATTTCTTCTTTATCTATTTTCTGAACAGTCTCTTATTCCATTTACGGTTATGCACCATTAAAGTTTCAGCAAATTTGGCAGAGCGACTCGATTTGGCGCGCAACCTCTCACTCTGGACGCGCAACCACTCGCTTTGCACGCGCAACCTCTCACTTTGGACGCGCAACCTCTCGCTTTGGACGCGCAACCACTCGCTTTGGACGCGCAACCTCCCGTTTTGGACGCTGGCTCGCTTCATAACAAAAAAGCTGCCAAGAAAAGTCATTTTACCGACTTTCCGTGACAGCCCCTACCTACAATTTAACCAACTCTCGAACTATTCCCCGCCTGCAATTTATACATCTGTGCATACTGACCGCCAAGCGCGAGCAATTCATCGTGATTGCCTTGCTCGACGATTTCACCGCGGTCCAGCACTAAAATGCGGTCCGCGTTTTTAATTGTAGACAAACGGTGAGCAATGATGAACGTCGTTCGTCCCTTCTTCAACACGTCCATCGCATGCTGGATGATTTCCTCGGTTTCCGTATCGATATTGGAAGTGGCCTCATCCAATATGAGGATGGCCGGGTCAAAGGCAAGTGCCCGTGCAAAGGAAATGAGTTGGCGTTGACCAGACGAAAGCGTGCTTCCCTTCTCCACGACCGGCTCGTCAATCCCGCCAGGCAAATGCTTCAGCACACGGTCCCCGCCAACAGCATCAAGTGCTTGCTGCACTCTTTCGCGAGAAATGCGTCCATCCCCCAGGCTGATGTTCGACTCCACTGTTCCACTGAACAAATACGGATCCTGCAAAACGATTCCCATATGATCGCGGATCGTCTGGCGCGACATGTTTCCAATATTCATGCCATCAATCGTAATTTTCCCTTTCGATACGTCATAGAAACGGAAAAGCAAGTTCATGATGGAGCTCTTACCGGAGCCGGTATGGCCGACGAGCGCGACGGTCTCCCCTTGCTTCGCCTCGAAGGAAATGTCTTTCAGCACAT
Source organism: Sporosarcina pasadenensis (assembly GCF_047228845.1). Classification (NCBI taxonomy): domain Bacteria; kingdom Bacillati; phylum Bacillota; class Bacilli; order Caryophanales; family Caryophanaceae; genus Sporosarcina; species Sporosarcina pasadenensis. The sequence goes on along the minus strand of NZ_JBFEGM010000003.1, from coordinate 15,051 downwards.
ATTCCTCATCTTTATAAGCGAACCAGACTTTCTCGAATCGGACGTTCCCTCGATAACGGGTAATCTTCTCATCGCTCACTGGCTCCCCTTGGCGATCCATTAGACTGAAGACGCGCTCTGCTGCGACGAGAGAATGCTCGAGTCGCGCAAACTGGTTGACGACTCCCGTAATCGGGTTGAATAGCCGTGTAATATAATCGACAAATGCGTAAAGCATCCCGACAGAAATGACGCTCTCCGCCGACAGCGAAGCACCGCCGAAATACCAGATCAGAAAGACGAAAGCCAACGAACGGATAATATCGACGAGATTATGGGACGTCGCCGCTTCGACTTTCAATAATTTGCTTTGATACTTATAATGCTCATCATTCAATTCATTGAATTCGCCATCCATCTGCTTTTCGCGGCGGAACGCTTGGATGATTGTCATTCCGTTGATTGATTCATTGATCATCGCATTCATCTCACTGTTTTTGCTTCGGATGATATGGTTCACTTTTGCAGCGAACTTCCGGTACAATTTCATCCAGACGTATAGGACTGGCAAGACGAATAGCGTGATCGCCCCCATTTTCGGATCCAAGTAGAAGAGGGCGATGAAAATCCCGAGCATATACATGCCGCTAATTGCGAACTGTGAAACGACCGTCACATACAAATTCCGGATTGCTTCGGTGTCATTTGTAATTCGTGCAACGACCTTCCCTGCCGGCAAATTATCGAAATAACGGATCGGCAACGTCTGGATATGCCCATACAATTCGTTCCGCATTTTCTGGATAATCCGGTTTGCGGCATTTTGCAGCAATAAATATTGGAAATACCGCAAGATAGCTGTAACGACTGCCAAGCTGAAAAATATAGCTAACAGTTTGGCGATCGGTGTGAAATTGATAGTCTTATCTACTGACGTCGCGATATGATCGTCAATGATCTTCTTCGCGATCAAAGGTCCCATCAAGTCTGCTGCGACAGCGAAGCCGAGAAGGACGAGTCCTGTAATTAAAAGCTTCTTATAATCAAGTGCATACTGTACTAAACGTTTTCCGGTAGTCATGTTTCAACCTCCCCGATCTGCTGGCGGTCGAATTGCTCTTTATACCATCCGTTGTTCGCAAGCAAGTCTTCGTGTGTTCCTTCTTCAATGACACGTCCATCATCGAGGACAATGATCCAATCCGCATGTTGGATGGCGGATAGACGATGCGTCGTAATGATCGTCGTTTTCCCTGACCGTTCCGACTGGATGTTTTCAATGATTTTCGCTTCCGTCTTCGCATCGACAGCGGAAAGCGAGTCATCGAGTATAAGGATTTCAGGATTTTTCACGAGAGCACGTGCAATCGAGATCCGCTGCTTCTGGCCACCCGATAATGCAACACCTTTCTCGCCCACCAATGTATCCAAGCCCGCCGGCAGCAATTCTAAATCTTTTTCAAAATGTGATAGACGGATCGATTCTGCAATGTCTTCCTCTGTCGCTTCCGGACGTCCAAACAGGATATTGTCCCGGACGGAACGTGAGAAGAGTACGTGGTCTTGTGGTACATAGCCGATCCAATCGCGGACTTGATCCTTCTTCAATGATTGAAGTGCAACATCCGAGAAGACGATTTCCCCGTCGCCCGCTGGATATTCACGCAAAAGCTGCTTGACGAACGTCGTTTTCCCACTTCCCGTCTTTCCGACGATGCCGAGCGTCTGTCCCCGATCCAACTGAAGTTCGATATGGTCCAAATTGATTGCATGCGACATTGGATACGTGAAGCTGACGTCATTGAATCCGACGCTTTCCGGCTGATCGACGTCGACTGGCTCGTCAGGATCTTTCACATCTTCCTCATAATCTAACGTCTCCATGACGCGGTCCAAAGAAGCATTTCCGCGTTGCAACACGTTGATCAACTCACCGATTGCAAACATTGGCCAAACGATCATTCCTAAGTAAACGTTGAATGTGACAAGATTACCTAACGTCATTTCTTCAGCTGAAACCAAATAAGCCCCATATCCGAGTCCAATCATATATGTCATTGCCGTGAGCACTTTCGTAAACGGCATGAACAGAGCGTCGATCTTTTCGACATGCATATTCTTCTTGTACACATCTTCCGTCATATCCGCAAACCGCTGCTCGGAAGCACGCTCCTGTACATAAGCACGGACGACCCGGACACCTGCCACGGCCTCCAGCACATTATCATTCAGTTCCCCGAACGCCTCCTGTGCAGTCATATACCGTTCATGTATCTTCTTTCCGAGCACTTGCAAAATGAAAGCCAAAATCGGTAACGGCAAAATCGCTGCAAGTGTCAGCTTCCATGAGACGACGAATCCCATTGTAATGATTAGCGTACCTAAATACAAAGTCGAGTCGACGAGCGTCATGATTCCGAATCCTGCCGTTTCTGAAATCGCACGGAGGTCATTCGTCGAACGCGCCATTAGGTCGCCTGTTTTGTTTTTCTCATAAAATGTCGGTGTCATTTTTAGGAAATGGCGCATAAGCCGAGTCCTCAATTGCCTTTCAATAACATATGCCCCACCGAAGAGCTGGTATTGCCAGACGAAGTTGCCGACATATGAGAAAAGCATGATGAGAAACATCGTACCGATGAATAGTGCAAGCAGATGCGTTGTCATCGTCTGCGTATAAATCGTGTCAATCGCCTTACCGATTAGCCATGGAGGCAAAATGACAAGCACATTCGTCATCATTAATAGGACAAGTGCAACCGTGTACCTTTTGCGGTTTTCTTTGAAAAACCACTTTAATTTAAATAAAACCGAAAACATGTTTTCAACCTTCTTCCTTCAATTCTCTCAACTATCCACTTTCAAGAGATTCCTTCTTTAATAATTTCCGTTGCTGATTTACATAGTTCATGATCAGCGCTCCTTTCCTACAGTTTTTTATGTTACACGGTAACCGTGAAAACACCGAAATTATTAATTCCAAAGACAAAAAAGGCACACGCCTCCTAAGATAAGCGTGTGCTCAAAAAAAAGGGACGATAAGTCATGCCGCCCCGATAAATTTCATAGAATAGAAAAACTGCAGGTCAGCACGGAATTCATATTTGATTGTTGTTTGATAAAAATGATTCTTTGCATTTTCCGCACCTTCCTAACTATTTAGATTTTCGAATAATTCAACATTACCATTGATAATTTCGATTTGTCAATACATTTCTATACAATTCGCATTGATTGTTTCAATTCGCTGCAATCGGGTATTGAACAGTCATACCACTCGAGAATAGAAACGATGTGGTTTTTACTCGTTTATGTGGATGTTCGACAATATTCACCAACAGTTACCCCACGGCAAAGTAACATATAGAGCGGGCATGCCAGGAGCATTATTCCTGGCATTTTTTAATGTATGCTAGTAATTCATCCATTATGACTCACCCAACTAATAAATGAGACAGAGCTCCTAATCCAGCAGTAATTAAAACAACAAGCCAAGGAGCCATTTTGTAATACATTAAGAGACCGAATGCGATGATGGCAATTCCGAAGTCTACCGAAGAACCTATGGAGCTTGTGAATACAGGATCATATAGCGCAGCTAGTAAAATTCCTACGACTGCTGCATTCACTCCTTTCAAAGCCGCTTGAATTCCTGGCTTCGAACGGATCGTTGACCAAAATGGCAATGTACCGATGACGAGCAAAAATGAAGGCAGGAACATAGCGATGACCGCAACCGCAGCCCCTGACGGTCCACTCATCAGCTGTCCCAAATAGCCAGCCAACGTAAATAGAGGACCTGGCACGGCTTGTGCCGCCCCGTATCCTGCGATGAACGTCTCAGCGTCCATCCAGCCCGCCGGTACGACTTCCCGTTCAAGCATCGGCAATACGACATGCCCTCCGCCAAAAACAATCGAACCGACCCGATAGAATATATCAAAAATCTCGATGAATGCATTTTGAAAGAAAGACCTGATTGCCGGAATTCCTATAAGCAGTAGGAAGAAAATCACCCATGCCGCCACGCCTGTCTTCTTTCCGAATGAAAGATCGATGGATTCAGGCTTCGGTGCCTTCTCCTTCTGGTATAGAGCATAACCGACAAATCCTGCGCCGACGATGATAGCAATTTGTCCCACCGCTGTCGGAATCAATAACGTCAAAACAGCCGCAACGAGGGCGAGTGTCAGTCTTGCCCGATCGGGTGTCAACGACTTGCTCATCCCGACCAATGCATGCGCTACAACAGCGACTGCAACAATCTTCAATCCTTTGATCCAACCGAGGTCAAAGGTAGCTGTCGAGGAAATGAGCCAGGCAAATGCCATTAACAGCAATACCGACGGCAATGTGAAACCGATCCACGAAAGGATTCCTCCGAGTAACCCCCCGCGCATTAACCCGATCGCAATCCCGACTTGCGAGCTTGCAGGACCCGGTAAGAACTGGCATAACGCCACAATATCCGCATACATTTTATCGTCGAGCCATTTCTTTTTCTTCACATATTCGTCTCTGAAATAACCGATATGGGCTGCAGGACCTCCAAAGGAAGTCAGTCCAAGCAGCAATGATGTGCGTAAAATCTCTGATGCATTTTTCTGCTTCTTCACAACTACACCTCCGAACGTACTATAACTAATATACAAGACTTAGGCAAAACCATTTGTTTTTTTCTTGTAAATAATTTATCATTATCTTAACTAACCATTTTAACCTTACAGGAGGTGTGCACTTTGTTCTACCCCTCATTCGGGCGCGGGACAAAGTAAACTTATTTGGAAATTGCCATACGATTGGCAGCATTTGCTGCCTTGATCGCACTCACCGCATTTTTTGTTGCGAGTGAATTTGCAATAGTGAAAGTACGAACAACGCGGATCAACCAGCTTGTCGCGGAAGGGAACCGCCGGGCGATCACAGCAAAAAGAGTCATCAGTAATCTCGACGAATATTTATCGGCTTGTCAATTGGGCATAACGATAACAGCTCTAGGACTGGGGATGCTTGGTGAACCAACCGTGAAACTGCTAATGAAGCCGGTTTTCTCCCATTTTGAAATTGCCCCGCATGCTGCGACAATCCTTTCTTTCATCATCGCATTTACCGTCGTAACGTTTTTACATGTGGTAGTAGGTGAATTGGCTCCTAAAACGATCGCAATTCAACGGGCGGAAGCCATTACGCTGGCAACAGCGAAACCGCTCATTTTCTTTTTTTTCATTATGTTCCCAGTCATTAAAGGGATGAATGGATCAGCACGTCTCATTACTCGGCTATTCGGGTTCAAACCCGCTTCCGAAACAGAAATGGTACACTCGGAGGACGAGCTGAGATTGATTCTGACCGATAGCCTGAAGGGCGGGGAAATTAACCAGTCGGAATACAAATTCGTCAATAAGATATTCGAATTTGACGACCGGGTCGCCAAAGAGATCATGGTGCCGCGTACCGAAATGATGACAATCGAGAAAGATGTCACATTACGGGAAATGTTTGAAATGATGGGTGTCGAGCAATTCACAAGATATCCTGTCACGGATGGAGATAAAGACCATGTCATCGGCTTGGTGAATATGAAAAATCTATTGACGGCGTTTATCAAAGATCCGACAACGGGAGATCAGCCTGTCAGTGAATATATGCAACCGATCATCCGAGTCATAGAAACGATGGCAATCGGCGATCTTCTGTTGAAAATCCAACGTGAACGGATCCACATGGCCATTCTTATGGACGAATACGGTGGGACTTCCGGACTTGTGACGATCGAAGATATTTTAGAAGAGATTGTCGGAGAGATCCAAGACGAATTTGATATGGATGAAGTGCCTGAAGTACAGAAAATAAATGATAACCATTTTATATTGGATGCAAAAATGTTAATTGAAAACGTTAACGATGTGCTCGATATTGATATCGATGAAGAGGATATTGATACGATCGGCGGATGGTTTATGTCGGAACGTTTTGAAGCGGTCCCGGGTGAAAAGATCATTGAGCAAGGTTATGAGTTCACCGTGAAGGACGTCGAAGGACATCACATCCTCTACTTGGAAGCTATGAAATATGATAAAGAGAACGGATCAGCCGACTTACAGGTTGAATCATAATAATAAACGGCATCTCCTTAACTCGGAGATGCCGTTTTGTTCTTATTAACCCTTTTTATATTCCACACGGTATATATCATGGCGGCGGTCCTTTAGCTGCTTCACTGTTCCGTCCTGTCGCTGGCGTCGTAATATCTCCAGATCGACATCCCCGATAAGAACCATTTCCAAGTTAGGGTTCGTTTCTCCGACGATTCCATCCCTTGCAAATTCGAAATCCGAGGGCGAGAAGATGGCCGACTGCGCATATTGGATATCCATATTTTCAGTTTGCGGCAAATTGCCGACCGTCCCTGAAATGACCGTGTAAATCTGGTTTTCAATCGCGCGGGCTTGTGCGCAATATCGGACGCGTAAATACCCTTGGCGGTCTTCCGTACAAAATGGCGTGAAAATAATATTCGCCCCTTTGTCCGTCGCAATTCTTGCAAGCTCAGGAAACTCGATGTCATAACAAATTTGAATGGCGATTTTTCCACAGTCGGTATCAAACACTTGGATTTCATCCCCTTGGCTGATTCCCCACCATTTCCTTTCATTCGGTGTAATATGGATCTTGTATTGCTTTTCGATCGACCCATCCCTCCTGAAAAGGTAGGCGATATTGTAGATCTCCTCATCCTCTTCCTCGACGAAATGAGAGCCACCGATAATATTCACATTGTAGCGGACCGCAAGATTCGTGAACATTTCGATATACTCCGGCGTGTACTCCGTCATCTTCCGCACCGCCCTGCTCGGCGAAGGCTCCTCTAGGAATGACATGAGCTGCGTCGTAAATATTTCTGGGAAGACGACAAAATCAGAACCCGCATCCGACGCGACATCAACGAAGTATTCGCATTGATTGGCCATTTCGTCGAATGAAGAAATCTTCCTCATTAAATACTGGACAACACAAATACGGACAGGGTAACTTGTCTTATAATGCCGTTTAGTAGTTGCTTTGTAATCAACATTGTTCCATTCCATGAGCGTCGCATATTTTTTTGATGCTTTATCATCAGGCAAATAATTCGGATTGATCCGCATGAGGGTGAAATCATTCAATAATTGGAACGTGAGGACCGGGTCGTAGATTTTATGCCGTGTCACCGCCTCCACATATTCGCGGGCAGACATTTCATTAGCATACCGATGATAATTCGGGATCCTGCCACCGATGATGATCGATTTCAAATTCAATCGTTGGACGAGCTCTTTCCTCGCTTCATAGAGCCGTTGCCCAACTTTCATCCTCCGGTATTCAGGATGGACCATCACTTCGATGCCGTAAAGATTGTATCCTTCGGGATTATGGTTCGTAATATAGCCTTTCGCGGAAATGTCATCCCAAGTATGGCGATCATCGTATTCATCAAAATTGATGATCAAGCTCGAACAGGAACCGATAATTTCCCCATCAAGCTCGGCGACGAATTGCCCTTCCGGAAAAATGGACAGATGGCTTTTCAGGTGCTCTTCCTCCCACGGCTCCATACCAGGGAAACATACTTCCTGCATGTTCAATATTTTTTCGATGTCATCCTCTTTCATCTCACGGATGACCATACTCATTTCAAATGACGATAAATCAATTTCTTCACTCATCCACAGTTCACCCTTTCTTCATATTATGTACCCATAATTGACGATGAAAAATCATGTGATTCCGATTATTTTACACGGATACGCCCACGCCGTATAATCAAAGAGGAGTCATAGAAACAGGAGTTGACAATATGCACAAACGGTTGGAGAACGGTCTTGTTTTCATCTTTACCATTTCCCTCATCGCAACATTCGGATCTTTATACTTTTCGATTGTACGAGGTTATGAACCTTGCACTCTATGCTGGTATCAACGCATCCTCATGTATCCAATCGTTTTAATGACGGGCGTCGCTTTATTCCAGAAAAATGCTAAAATCGCTTTGACGACAGCTGTTTTTGCAATTGTCGGCGGTTCCATCTCGCTGTACCATTATGGAATCCAGAAACTGAGTTTTCTGCAAGACAGCGCACCGGCCTGCGGAAATGTTTCCTGCACAGGCCAGTATGTGAACTATCTTGGATTCATCACAATTCCGTTCATGGCTTTGACGGCATTTGTGCTGATCCTCATTACAAGCCTCTTCTTATTGAAATGGCAAAAGGAGTATAATTGAATTGAAGAAATTACTTATCATTGGCGGTGTCATCGTCGCCATCTTCGCTTTAATCATCGTGTTGAATAATCAAACCAACAAAGATAAGTTGAAGGATAACCCATATGGGACTAAGCAACTTAAACAGTCTACTATCGACTTGATCGGCAATGAAAATTACAGCAACATCGTCCTTCCGGATGAACTTTACGAAAAAATCACTTCCGGAGAGTCTGTCACTGCATACTTCTTCTCACCAGACTGCCCGTATTGCATGCAAATGACACCGATACTTATGCCAATTGCGAAAGAAAAAGGGATTCATGTGTACCAATACAACTTGCTGGAGTTCGAACAAGAAGCCCAGCCCTATGGCATCACATCATGGCCGACGTTAATCCATTATGAAGATGGAAAAGAAGTTTCCCGTTCTGTAGGGTTGCCACCAGAACCGGTGGATGAAAATATTCGAGCCTTCTTCGATGAGTACGATAAGAAATGATGGAAAATCTAAATACGACCTTCCGTTATCAATCAAATCATGATGGGCTAACGATTGAAGAGCTACTTCGGGATGAATGGAAAGCCGGCAAAAAAACCATCCATCAGATGAGGATGGAAAAGGCTGTTACGGATACAGCCGGGAACCCAATAGATTGGCGCACGCCCTTACAAGCAGGAACAGAACTTATCTTTCACTTCAACGACGCCGTTTCTTCTTATAAGCCGGACGAACAAACCAAAGTCTCTGTCTTGTTTGAGGATGAACATATCATTGCCGCTCTGAAGCCTGCAGGCATGGCCATCCATCCAGATGAAACAGATGAAGGCGGGACTTTCATGAACGCCGTCATGGCACATGTAGCAAGGAACGGCGGAGCTTACGCAGAGCATATCCATCGTCTCGACAAAGGGACAGAAGGAATTGTGCTCGTTGCAAAGCATCCTATTGCCAAAGCGCTTTTTGATCGGATGATCGAGGAACGTGCGATTACGCGCATCTATCATGCCGAAGTCGATGGACGCTTAAAACGGATGAGAGGGACGCTTCAATATCCGATCGGACGCGACCGGCACCATCCAACAAGGCGCCGGGTCTCCCCAGGCGGACAGGATGCCATTACCCGCTTCCGTGTCTTAGAACGGGATGATGAGGCGACAAGAGTGGAAGCGAGTCTTGAAACCGGCAGAACCCACCAGATTCGAGTTCACTTCTCCCATATTGGGCATCCCGTCAAAGGCGATACACTTTATGGCGGAAGCGAAACTGCAGACGGAAACTATCGATTGGTCGCAAAGAAGGTTTCCTTCAAGCACCCTTTTACAGAAGAACAGACAACAATAGAAGTCATATAAAAAACCGCGGAAAAGAATGAACGTGTATGTTCAAACTTTCCGCGGTTTTTCGTTTTTATTCTCATGTAGTTAAATGAAACATTCACGCTTCGTCGTACTTCTCAGGGTTTGTTCCGGTTCGTTCATCGAGGTTCAAGGCATCAATTTTCATCATATCTTCCGGTGTCAACTCGAAGTCATTCACGTCGATGTTTGATTGGATGCGAGCCGGAGTCACCGATTTAGGGATGACAACCAGTCCATGCTGCAGATGCCATCTAATAATGACTTGCGCTGGAGTCTTTCCATACGTCAACCCGATCTGTTGCAATGTCGGCTCGTCCATGAGCCTGCCTCTAGCTAGCGGTGACCATGAAGTGACGACTATGCCATGTTCATTGCAGAAGTTTCGTAAAGGCTCCTGTGTGAGCCGCGGATGCAATTCAATCTGATTCACCATCGGCTTCACATTCGCAACGTTGAAAACTTTTTCGAGATGATGGATGTGATGATTGGATACCCCTGTAGCCCGGATCAGCTTTTCATCATAGAGCCTCTCAATTGCACGATATGTATCCTCGAATTTGTCTGCGACCGGCCAATGGGTCAAATAAAGGTCCAAATAATCCGTTCCAAGTCTTTCCAAAGAGGCTTCAAAAGCTCTCAATGTTGCATCATACCCTTGGTCGTTGTTCCACACTTTCGATGTGATGAACAACTGCTCTCTCGGAATTCCCGATTGCCGTATTGCAATACCTGTTTCTTGCTCGTTCTCATAGATTGCAGCAGTGTCGATAGCCCGATAGCCGATTTCCAAAGCATATGAAATCGCCCGTATTGTCTCATCGGAATCAGTCATCTTGTAAACGCCGAGGCCAAGCTGAGGCATTTCAACACCGTTCGATAATGTTATCTTGCCGTCAAAAGTATCCATTCCGCTTTCCTCCAATACAGTTTGTACTTTTATTGTACCTGTATTTCATAACTTTGACGAATGATGATAGTTAATAGTTAATCAGAATGACACAATTTAACTATGCAGACATTTCATTTTAAGACGTGATAGGGTATACTATATCAAGGACTACTGATTTTACGGGAGGTACATCTGATGAATCTTATCCTTATTATGGCTGTTTGCTTCGCATTCCTTTCTGCAATTCTTACAGGTGGATACGAAGATAAACCAGGTAAAGTGAAAAAATAAGTAGTAAAAACGGGACATGCCTCAAATGGCTGTCCCGTTTCTTTATTTCAAATCTAAAAATGATTGTTGCCGTAGGGCCTCGTAGATAAGAATAGCGGCTGTGTTGGATAGGTTCAATGATCTGATGTGATCATTCATTGGGATGCGCAGACAATTCTCTTTGCTTTGCTCAATAACTTCGTCAGGCAATCCTGTGGTCTCTTTCCCGAATACGAAAAAGACATCCTTTGAAGGATTCGAAAAATCAAAGTCCGAATAAGCCTTCTCGCCGAATTTCGTAATGAAGTAAAACTGCGCTTCAGGAAATGCGTCAAGAAACTCCTGTATGCCTTCATGATACGTAATATCGACGTATTGCCAGTAATCCAGTCCTGCACGTTTAAGCATTTTATCATCGGTGGAAAATCCGAGCGGTTTGATAAGATGCAGCTTAGTTCCTGTCCCGGCGCATGTACGGGCGATATTCCCGGTATTTGCGGGTATTAGTGGTTCAAATAATGCGACATGTATCGCCATTTCAGCACTTCCTTCAAATAGTCTCCAATACTCTTTCCATCTCGATGCGTACGTCGGCATCCTCTTCTTTTTGTATTGCTATTTCAATTGCTTCTATGCTCTCGCTCGTGCCGATTTGTCCAAGGGCCCATGCGGCTGTCCCCCGGATGAGAGGGCGTTGATCGTTCACAAGCAGTTCTGCCAGTGTCGGCACGGCCGTCTCGTCCTTGAAGTGCGCAAGCGCAAGGATGGCGTTCCGCTGTATCGGATTCTTGCCCCTCCATGAACCTGACATATGTCCATACGTCTCCTTGAATTCACGATTCGACAAACTGAGCATCGGCACGAGAAGCGGTTTCGCCAATTCCGGCTCCGGTTGAAACGCAGGCTGATGGAGATTGTATTTCCCCTTGTTTTTCGGACAAACGGTTTGACATGTATCACAGCCGTATACCCTGTTTCCGATTTTGGCACGAAATTCCTCGGGAATCGGTTTTTTCGTCTGTGTTAAAAATGCGATGCATCGCTGAGCATTCAGCTGACCGCCTTGAATCAAAGCCCCTGTAGGACAAGCATCCAAACAAAGTGTACAATCCCCGCATTGATCCTCCATCGGTATGTCCGGCTCAAACGGGATATTCGTTATCATTTCCCCTAAGTAGACGTACGATCCATATTCAGGCGTGATGACTGAACAATTCTTCCCTGACCAGCCGATTCCTGCCCGTTCGGCAACAGCCCGATCAACGAGCTCCCCGGTATCCACCATCGACCGCAGTTTAGCATTCGGCATCTTTTCGGAAATATATGTTTCCAGTAGTTGCAGCTTTTCACGGAGGACGTGATGATAATCCATCCCCCAAGATGCCCTTGCAAAGATACCGCGCCTTTCCCCCTTCTTTCCTCTAGGCGCATCTGTCATTTTAGAAGGATAAGCGACGGCAATGGAAATGATGCTTTCTGCGCGATCAAGCAATAGTATCGGTTCCGTCCGTTTTTCGATATCACTTTCTTCAAAGCCCGATTGATAGCCCAATTCCTGTTGACGTCGTAACCGGTTTTTTAATTCTAAAAAAGGGGCGGCGGTCGTAAAGCCGATTTTATCGATTCCGATAGTAGCTGCATATTCTTTTATTGATGACTGTAGCTGAGCGACATTCACTACGTTCCGCCTCCTTTATGGTAGGATTGATAAAAAGATAATGACAAAGGTGATGAAGATGAAAATAACTATAGATGAAGATCTTTTTCAACTGGTGCCCGGTTTGAAATTGGGCATTATCCATTATACCAAAATTACTGTGTCAGAATCTCCTCAAATGCTAAAAGGAAGACTCCAATTGTTCCAAGAACAACTGTTTTTCGAATTGGACACCAAGCCTTTAACGGATTTCCGAGGAATCCAGGAATGGAGAGAGACGTGGAAAGCTTTTGGGGCAGATCCAAACCGATACCGACCATCTGCGGAAGCTCTATTCCGTAGGATTAAAAAGCAGAATTACTTGCGGACAGTACATACAGCGGTTGACCTGAATACGTTTTTCTCTCTCCAATATGAAATCCCAGCAGGTATTTACGACTTAGGTAAAATTGTCGGAGATGTCCATTTGACCGTTGGCGGTGAGGAAGACGGTTATGACGGATTGAACGGTCGTTTCAACTCACTGCACCGCATTCTTCAATTAAAAGACGAATACAGTCCTTTCGGCAGCCCTTATGTAGACTCTGTCAGAACGGCCGTTACGGAAGAGACAACGGATGCGCTCCATGTCCTTTTTCTCCGCCCTTCGATGGACAAGGAAGAAGCTCTGCAACTGACGACTGCATGCGGTAATATGTTTACGTCCATTAGCGGTGGGGAATCTGCTTGCTTTGTTTTGAATGAAGAGAGTCCTTCCGTTATGTTAAATGGAAGCAAACCATTCCATCTGTGAACGTTCACGGATGGTCAGCAAGCAGATACTACTCCTCCCCATGGAAAACGCTCCTGTCCACGTAATAGTGGAAGGAGCGTTTTATTGTAGAACTGGATACCCAAGGCCGGACTTGAACCGGCACGCCTTACGGCATCGCATTTTGAGTGCGACGTGTCTGCCATTCCACCACTTGGGCATTGAAGAGAGATTAAATAAAACTGGAAAGAGAAAAGATGCAACCTTGGTTGCATCTTCTCGATGTGGATACCCGAGGCCGGACTTGAACCGGCACGCCTCGCGGCATCGCATTTTGAGTGCGACGTGTCTGCCATTCCACCACTCGGGCATAATAACAATTCACTTACAGCATACATGAAATATGGAGGCGGCAACCGGAATCGAACCGGTGGTAAGGGTGTTGCAGACCCGTGCCTTACCGCTTGGCTATGCCGCCGTAAGAAAAGTGGAGCGGAAGACGGGATTCGAACCCGCGACCCCGACCTTGGCAAGGTCGTATTCTACCACTGAACTACTTCCGCAAAAACTGGGGTAGCTGGATTCGAACCAACGAATGACGGAGTCAAAGTCCGTTGCCTTACCGCTTGGCTATACCCCAAGAATTAAATGGGGCGGACGAGGGGAATCGAACCCCCGAATGTCGGAACCACAATCCGATGCGTTAACCACTTCGCCACGACCGCCATAATAATTATATATTTTTTAATAGTACGCTGCATAGAATGGGGCGGACGAGGGGAATCGAACCCCCGAGTGTCGGAACCACAATCCGATGCGTTAACCACTTCGCCACGACCGCCATAATATTGGGTTGAAACAAGAATGGCAGGGGCAGTAGGAATCGAACCCACACCAAAGGTTTTGGAGACCTCTATTCTACCGTTAAACTATGCCCCTGTAAAAATAAATGGTGGTGGGGGACGGATTCGAACCGCCGAACCCGGAGGGAGCGGATTTACAGTCCGCCGCGTTTAGCCACTTCGCTACCCCACCAAGAGAAGCATGCCGGCGATAGGAGTCGAACCCACGACCTACTGATTACAAGTCAGTTGCTCTACCAACTGAGCTACACCGGCATAATATTAAAATGGTGGCTCAGGACGGAATCGAACCGCCGACACAAGGATTTTCAGTCCTTTGCTCTACCGACTGAGCTACTGAGCCACATAAAAATGGCGGTCCCGACCGGGATCGAACCGGCGATCTCCTGCGTGACAGGCAGGCATGTTAACCGCTACACCACGGGACCTTTTGGTTGCGGGGGCAGGATTTGAACCTGCGACCTTCGGGTTATGAGCCCGACGAGCTACCACTGCTCCACCCCGCGATAATAATAAGTTATTCATAATATAATGGTGGAGGATGACGGGTTCGAACCGCCGACCCCCTGCTTGTAAGGCAGGTGCTCTCCCAGCTGAGCTAATCCTCCGTGTTTAAAGTGTGATAAGCTGCGCATCTCTTTGTCAGCTTCTTTCACTCACTCGGTCACGTACTTAGGTACGCTCCCTCTTTCCTTCAATCGCTTCCGCGACCTGCTTGCTTCTCCCACTTTAAAGGGGATCCGCAATCTAATTGGAAAGGCTGTTCGTGAAAATGGTGACCCCTACGGGATTCGAACCCGTGTTACCGCCGTGAAAGGGCGGTGTCTTAACCGCTTGACCAAGGGGCCATATCTAGTAAGTAATAAATCTGGCGGAGAGCAAGGGATTTGAACCCTTGATACGCGGTTAGCGTATACACGATTTCCAATCGTGCTCCTTCGGCCACTCGGACAGCTCTCCAATTGGCTCCGCAGGTAGGATTCGAACCTACGACCGATCGGTTAACAGCCGATTGCTCTACCACTGAGCTACTGCGGA